>NZ_VISU01000016.1:0-173248 GCF_007827625.1 Micromonospora sp. CNZ297
CGCCTGGCTGCACACCTACAACCACCACCGCAACCACACCTCGCTCGGCGGCAAACCACCCATCAGCCGCGTCAACAACGCTGCTGGGCATTACAGCTAGAGCCGCAGCGGCGCGTTGCAGGCGGCCACCAGGGCCTGCCGGCACGCGGTGGTGAGCGGACGCAGCGCCGCGTCCCGCTGCTGCGCCTCGTAGGTGTTGACCGCGCCGCCCGGTGCGCTCTCCCCGGCCAGCGCGAGCACCCGGTCCAGCACCGCGGCGCGGGCGAACAGGCGGCGGGCCCGCGGATCGAAGCCGGGCGGCAGGTCGGTGGCGCCGTCCGGGCGGCGCAGCGCGGCGAGCGCACCGGCCAGCTCCGGCCGCCACTGCGCGACGTCCAGCCGGGTCAGCGTCGCGGTGGTCTCGGCCAGCACGGCGGCGAGTTCGGCCTCGGCCTCCGCCGCACCCGGGGTGGCGAGCGACGCCTTCGGTGCGTCCGCCGGCAGCGGATGGACCCGCCAGAGCACCGTCTCCCAGGTCATCCCCGAGCCGGACGTGTGCGTACGGACCTCGGGCACCAGCCCCATCCCGCTCGCCACCACCGCCTCGCCCGCCACCAGCGCCGCCCCGGCGAATGCGCCCGGGCCGGGCAGGCCGCGCGGGTCGCCGGGCGCGGGCAGCACCAGGCGGATGTCGTCGGGTGAATGCTTGGCGAGGCTGGGCAGGGCCTCCCGCAGCGACACGTCGGTCCAGGTGCCGGGGGCGTCGGCGACGAGGTGCTCCTCGTCGCCGGCGACGGCGTCGGCCACCTCGTCGAACGGCACCAGGCCGGCTCGCCAGGCACGCACCCAGGCGACGAACCGGCTCGACCGGCGCGCAGCCAGCGTGGCCGCGCCCGTTGCGGGGGAGGACATGCGGAAAGGGTACGTGCTCCGCGCCGCTGCTGTCTCGGCTGCCGCACCGGCGGCGCGACCTGGCCCCAACTACCCCCTTCGCACCGTTTCGTGCCGACGGATGACGGCCCGGTCGGCGCGTCGCCGGGCGACACGCCGGGGCACTGGTTAGCGTCAGCGGCATGGCGGGGCGATACGACGGGGACGTGCTGGCCGGCGACTGGCGACGACGGAAGGTGACCCCCGAGGTCGACGCCGAACCCGACCTGGTGGTCGAGGACGCCGACTCCGGATTCTGCGGCGCCGTCGTCGGCTTCGACTCCGGCGCGGTGGTGCTGGAGGACCGGCACGGCCGGCGGCGCAACTTCCCGCTGCTGCCCGCCGCGTTCCTGCTCGACGGCAAGCCGGTCACGCTACGACGGCCGGTCCGCGTCCCGGTGCCCGCCGCGCGCCGGCGTACCGCGTCCGGGTCGATCGCTGTGGACGGCGTACGGGCGCAGGTCGCCAAGGCCAGCCGGATCTGGGTGGAGGGCGTGCACGACGCCGCGCTGGTCGAGCGGATCTGGGGTGACGACCTGCGCATCGAGGGCGTGGTGGTGGAACCGCTGGACGGCATCGACGCGCTCGCCGACGAGGTGCGCGCGTTCGGCCCCGGCCCGGGGCACCGGCTCGGCGTGCTCGTCGACCACCTCGTGCCCGGCTCGAAGGAGAGCCGGATCGTGGCCCGCGTCAACTCGCCGCACGTGCTGGTCACCGGGCACCCGTACGTCGACGTGTGGCAGGCGGTACGCCCGGCGGCGCTGGGTATCGCGGCGTGGCCAGTGGTGCCTCCGGGGCAGCCCTGGAAGGAGGGCGTCTGCGCGGCGCTCGGAGTGGGCGAGCCGGCCGACATGTGGCGGCACATCCTGTCCCGGGTGGACAGTTTCGCCGACGTGGAGACGCCGCTGATCAACGCGATGGAGCGCCTGATCGATTTCGTCACCGAGCCCGGGTGATTAGTCGCTGCCCGGTCGCGGTTGCTGTCAGGGCTGTGGTTGCGGTTGGGGTCCGGGGGCGACCGTGCCCGGCTCCGGGCGGTCAGGCTTGATCCCTGCGCCGGTCACGGTCGCCCCCGGACCCGCCGTGCACCGACCCCGCCCGCCCCGCCCCCGTCCCCGTCCCCCGGTCCCGGGCGCCCTCGCCTGGTTGATCAAGGAGTTTGTGGGCGTATCGGAGATCAACGCCGACACAAACTCCTTGATCACCGGGGTGAGGGTGGCCGGAGTGTGCGTCGATCTTGCAGTTGTGGTCCGCGTGGATCGGGCATATGGGGCGAAGTGCGGGCCGCAAGTGCAAGATCGACGGGGGCGGGGCGGGGCGGGGCGGGGGCGGGTGGGGCTGTCAGGGGAGTTCGTCGGGGGTGCGGGTCAGGACGAATGTGGCTATGTCCAGGGCTGTCGGGGTGCCGGAACCGTCTCGGATGACGGTGAGGATCTCGCCGTCCTGGGAGCCGGATCGGCCCCGCCACCGGTCCGGGCCCTCCGGGGTGAACCGGAGCACCGGCCTGCCCACCTGACCGCCGACCAGGTCACCGGCGGCGTCGACGCGGAACTCGTACTCGCCGCCCATCCACCACCAGCGGCCGGTCAGCGCGGCCACGTCGGCGGCGGGCGGGCCGGCCGGGCGCCAGGGGGCGGGCGCGGCCGGTTCGGCGTCCAGCACCAGCGTGAGCGCCTCCCGGCCGAGCGCGCCGACGTGGTGGCCGCGCAGCCCGTACGCGTTGGCGAAGTTGACCACTGCGGTGCGGGTGGGCCGGTGCACGGCCAGGCCGGCGACGTACCCGGGCATGGAGCCGCCGTGCCCGACGTACACCCGGTCGCCGACCCGGTAGAGCTCCACGCCGAGGCCGTGGCCGCCGGTCCACGAGTCCAGGTCGTTGATCACCACTGGGGCGCACATCTCGGTGAGCGTGGCGGGGGAGAGCACCGCCGGGTCCGGGTCGGCCAGGAACGCCGCCCAGCGGCCCAGGTCCTCGACCGTCGACCAGAGCTGCCCGGCCGGGGCCATCGCCCCGGTGTCGGTACGCGGCTCCTCCCGCAGCGTCTCGTGCCAGGGGTGGACGACGTAACCGGGGGCGTACGGCTCGGTGGGGTGGTACGTGGTGCGGCGCATGCCCAGCGGTGTCAGCAGCCGCTCGGTCAGCAGGTCCGCCCACGGGGTGCCGGTGATCCGTTCCAGCACGGCGCCGAGCAGCCCGTACGCCAGGTTCGAGTAGTGGTAGACGAAGTGCGGCGGATGAGCGATCTTGTCCGGCGTCAGCCCGGCCAGCAGCGTGTCCAGGTCCGTGCCCTCGGCGCGCTCCCACCAGTCGCCGTCCGGCTCGCGTTGCAGGCCGCTGACGTGCCCGAGCAGGTGGCGCACCGTCACCGTGCCGACCGGGGTGCCGGGCAGGTGGGCGTCGAGCGGGTCGTCGAGCGCCAGCCGGCCGGCGTCGCGCTGCTGCATCACCAGCACCGCGGTCATGGTCTTGGTGATCGAGCCGACCCGGTACTGGAGGTCGCCGTCCGGGCGGGGCGTCTCACCGGCGACCGCCAGGTGCGCCAGCCGGCCGTCGCGGACCACGCCGAGGGCGAGCGAGGGACCGCGCCCCTCGGCCTGGGCCCGGGCGACCAGCAGGTCCACCTGACGCGCGGTCTCGGGCAGCAGGGGCATGTCGTCCTCCTCGTCGGCGGGTGCCGCGGTACGCCGTGCCGAGCCTAGCGATCATGACAGTTCGATGACACGTGCGTTGACGTGTCAGGATTGTTCTCGTGGACGCCGTGTTCTGGATCGTTCTGGGTGTGGTATTAGCGGTCGCCGAGATCTTCACGACGACGCTCTTCCTGATCATGTTCGGGGTCGGGGCGTTCGCCGCCGCCGGCGCCGCGGCGCTCGGTGCGCCGGTGGCGCTCCAGGCGGTGGTCTTCGCGGCGGTGTCGGCGCTGTCGGTGGCGGTGGTCCGTCCGGTGGTCCGGCGGCACGCCCGGCCGACGCTGGAGACCGGGGAGCAGCCGTTCGGGGTCGAGGCGCTGGAGGGGGCCACCGCCGTGGTCCTGGAGCCGGTCGACGCCGACCGGGGCATGGTCAAGATCGATGGTGAGCTGTGGACGGCCCGCTCGTACGACGCGACGCGCACGTACGCCGAGGGTGAGCGGGTGCAGGTGATCAAGGTCCGGGGCGCTACCGCCCTGGTATGGCAGGACGACATTTCCACCCCGGGTGAGCTGCCCGAAGCGAAAAGGTGAACGGTATGGAGTTTCTGGCGATCCTGATGATCGCGGTGGCGTTGATCGGTGTGGTGACGCTGTTCAAGGCGGTGCGGATCGTGCCGCAGCAGCGTCAGGACGTGGTGGAGCGGCTGGGCCGGTACAAGCGCACGCTGAACCCGGGCCTTAACCTGCTGGTGCCGTTCGTCGACGCGGTGCGCACCAAGGTCGACATGCGCGAGCAGGTGGTCAGCTTCCCGCCCCAGCCGGTGATCACCTCCGACAACCTGGTCGTCTCGATCGACACGGTCCTCTACTTCAAGGTGGTCGACTCGGTTCGCGCCACCTACGAGATCTCCAACTTCCTCCAGGCCATCGAGCAGCTCACCGTCACCACGCTGCGTAACGTGATCGGCTCGCTCGACCTGGAGCGCGCGCTGACCAGCCGCGAGGAGATCAACCGGCACCTGTCCGGCGTGCTGGACGAGACCACCGGCCGCTGGGGCATCAAGGTGACCCGGGTCGAGATCAAGGCGATCGAGCCGCCGCCGAGCATCCGCGACTCGATGGAGAAGCAGATGCGCGCCGAGCGGGACCGCCGTGCCGCGATCCTCAACGCCGAGGGGCACAAGCAGTCGCAGATCCTCACCGCCGAGGGTGAGAAGCAGGCCGCGGTGCTGCGTGCCGACGGTGACCGGCAGGCCCGGATCCTCCAGGCGGAGGGCCAGGCCAAGGCGATCCGTACCGTCTTCGACGCGATCCACACCGCCAACCCGAGCCAGAAGGTGCTCGCCTACCAGTACCTCCAGGCGCTGCCGCAGATCGCCAACGGCACCGCCAACAAGGTCTGGATCGTCCCGACCGAGCTGACCAAGGCCCTGGAGGGCATGGGCGGCGCGCTGGGCGGGCTCGCGAACATGGCCGGCGACGTGCCGTCGCCGGAGGCCGCCAAGAGCGCCGGCGAGGTCGAGCGGGAGGCCGCCGAGGCCGCCCAGGCCGCGGCCGTCGCGGCCCAGGAGATCCACGACGAGGTACGCGTGGCGGAGGCGCAGGCCACCGGCGGCAACAACCCGAAGGGTCTGCCCGCGCCGGAGCCGGTGTCCCCGGCCAGCCTGGTGAACGACCCGGCGGACCAGCGCGAGCGGGGCTGACCGGCAAATCCGAGAATCCCTCATACGGCGCTCCGGCGACTGCCACCATCGGTTTCAGGACGGGTGGTGAGCAGGGCCGGAGCGCCGTTTGCGCGTCCCGGGCCGCCCGTGGCGCGAACGAGGTGAGGCATGAAGGACCCGGCGAACCGGCTGTTCTCCCGTACCCCGGTCCCCGGCGCGCACGACCCCGCCGGTCCGATCGGCTCCCGGCGTACCGGAGGGGGTTTCGGGGTCCTGCCGTTCGTCTCCGAACCCGGCCCGGGAGCGCCTGCGACCGACGCGACCTGGGCCTGGTCGATCCGCCGGTTCGCCCGCGCGGCGGTCTGGCTGCTCCCGGCGTACGCGGTCCTCTACGGCCTGGTGGCGATGGCCAGCGACGGCGGTGTGGGCAACGACCCGTATCCGGCCGACGGCCGGCCGCTCTACCTGGTCGGCTGGGTCGCCTCGGTGTGGCTGGGGCTGCTCGCCCTGCTCGCGCTCACCGGCCTGCTCGCCGCCACCCGCTGCCGCCGCGTCGCGCTGGCCGGGCTGCTGGCGAGCATCGGCGGGATGGTGCTGATGCTGCCGTTCGCCGGGCTGGCCGAGCAGACGCCGGTGTTCGGCGTGACCGCGCGCGGCATCGTGCTGTTCGGCGCCACCCTCTACAGCGTGGGCTGGTTCCTGACCGGCTGGTCGGTCGCCCGGTCCGGGATGTTCTCCTACGGCGACGGGACCATGCTGATGATCGCCGCCCCGCTGCTCGGCCTGGGCGGCGCGCTGATCGGCTCGCTCCAGACGTTCGGCGCGATCTTCGTGCTGGTCGCCGGCATCGGCATCGGCTACCGCAGCGGCCGCCTGGTGCCCGAGACCATCGCCCGGGACGCCGCAGCCGCCAGCGTCGCCGCCGCACCGGTGCCGCCGACGTCACCGAAGGGCCCACTCGGCGCCGGATGACCGGTTCGTCCGGCCGCCGGGAGCTGAACGGTTGCCGTGAGGTAACTGACAGTTGCCTGGCGAGGTGGCCGGTAGGCGGCTTTCGTGGCAATCCTGGAGTCCATGCCGTCTCCCAGGTCGCCGCTGTCGCGGCTGTTCACCGTGCTGCTGGCCGGCCTGCTCGCCGGGCTCGTCCTCGCGCTCGCCGCGCTTCCCGGCGGCCTGCTCGGCGGGTTCGCCGCGCGGGCCGCGCTCGGCGCGTACGCGGACCTGCCCGACGCGCTGCGCACCCCCGTGCAGCCGCAGCGCTCCTACCTCTACGCCAACGACGGCACCACCCTGATCACCACGTTCTACGACGTGAACCGCACCGACGTGTCGCTGGACGAGATCGCCCCGGTGATGCGGCAGGCGATCATCGCGGCCGAGGACCGGCGGTTCTACTCGCACGGCGGCGCTGACCTGCGCGGCATCGCCCGCGCGCTGGTGGCGAACGTCAAGGGCGGCGGCACCGAGCAGGGCGGGTCCACGCTGACCATGCAGTACGTCCGCAACGTGCTCAAGACCGACCCGAACCGCACCCCCGAGGAGCGGCAGGCCGCCACCGAGCAGACCGTCGGGCGCAAGCTCCAGGAGATCCGGTACGCGAACGCGCTGGAGCAGTCGCTCTCAAAGGACGAGATCCTCAACCGCTACCTCAACATCGCGTACTTCGGCTCCGGCGCGTACGGCGTCGCCGCCGCGAGCCAGCGCTACTTCGGCAAGGCCCCGGCCGACCTGACGCTGGGCGAGGCGGCGCTGCTCGCCGGCCTGGTCCAGTCGCCCGACGCGTACAGCCCGATCGACGGCGACAAGGACCAGGCGCTGGCCCGGCGCGGGTACGTGCTCGACGCGATGGCCGAGACCGGCGCGATCACCGCGCAGCAGGCCGCCGCGGCGAAGACCGAGGCGCTGACGCTGCGCCCCACCGCCCAGCCCAACGGCTGCACCGCCACCGCCCAGGGGCACGACGACTGGGGCTTCTTCTGCGACTACCTGCGCCGCTGGTGGCTCACCCAGCCGGCCTTCGGCAGCACGCCCGAGGAGCGGGAGCAGGCACTGCGCCGGGGCGGTTACCGCGTCGTCACCACGCTCGACCCGGAGATCCAGCAGACCGCGCAGGAGCAGGCCACCAAGGTCTACGGGTACGGCAACAAGCGGGCGCTGCCGATCGCGGCGGTCGAGCCCGGCACCGGCCGGGTGCTCGCCATGGCGGTGAACCGGCACTACAGCCTCGACGCCAACCCGGACGGGCAGGCCAACCACCCGAACACGGTCAACCCGCTGATCTCCGGCGGCGCCAGCGTCGACGGCTACCAGGCCGGCTCGACGTTCAAGATGTTCACCATGCTGGCCGCGCTGGAGGCCGGCAAGCCGCTGTCCACCGGCTTCGACGCCCCCAGCAGGCTGCCCACCCGGTACGCCTCGGACGACGAGGGCAACTGCGACGGCACGTGGTGCCCGGCGAACGCCAACCCGCAGTGGATGGACGGCTACCGGATGATGTGGGACGGCTTCGGCCGCTCCGTCAACACGTACTTCGTCTGGCTGGCCGAGCAGGTCGGCGAGGACAAGGTGGTGGAGATGGCCCAGCGCCTCGGCATCACCTTCCGGGCCGACTCCGACGCCGCGTTCGCCCGCGACAACGCCGCCAACTGGGGCGCGTTCACGCTCGGCGTCGCCGCCACCACCCCGCTGGACCTGGCGAACGCGTACGCCACGGTGGCCGCCGAGGGCACGTACTGCACGCCGCTGCCGGTGGTCTCGGTGACCGCGCCGGACGGCGGCGCCGTCGACGTGGCGCAGCCGTCCTGCAAGCGGGTGCTCGAACCGGACGTGGCCCGCGCCGCCACCGACGCGGCCCGCTGCCCGGTCGGCCAGCAGTCCGCGTTCGACCAGTGCAACGGCGGCACCGCCACCGCCGTCGACCGGATCGTCGGCCGCCCGGTGGCCGGCAAGACCGGCAGCTCGGAGCGCAACGCCACCGAGACGTTCGTCGGCTACACCCCGCAGGTCGCGGTGGCAGGCATCGCCGCCAACCCGGACGACGTCACCGACCTGGTCGGCTCCGCCGTGCAGGCCAAGGTGATCGACGCGGTGGCCCGGACCATCAAGACGGCGCTCGCCGGCAAGCCGGTGGCCGACTTCACCGCGCCGAGCCGGGCGCTGGTCGGCGACCCGCAGCGCCCACAGCCGCCCCGCCGGACCGAGCCGGACCGCCGCGAGCAGCGCCAGGACAGCGAGCTGCCCTCCGACGTGCTGCGCTGGCTGCGCGGCCGCGGGTAAGGAAGGGCCCCTTCTTAACGCCTCCGGTAGAGGAAGGGCCCCTTCTTAACGCCGCGCCGCGGCGCCGGACCCGCAACCGCGTCGACGGCCGCGTCCACGACCGCGTCGAGGGCGGCGGCCACCTCGTCCGGGGTGCCGTCGCCGTCGAGCGTGACGAACGAGCCGAACTCCGGCAGTGCCCGGTACGCACCGTCCAGCGCGCGCAGGTGCGCCAGCTCCTCGGTGTCGATGCCCCGCGCGGCCACCCGCCGCTGCGCCACCCCGGGCGAGGTGGCGAGGAAACACACCACCGCCGGGCGCGGGAAGACCGCGTAGACGGCGCGTACCGCGCGCCGTCCCCGGTCGCCGCGGGCCGCCATGATCACGTCCTGGCACCAGGTCCACCGGTCCAGCACCGCCACCCGTCCGGTCAGGCGGGCCACCGCGACGGTCCGGGCCATCGCCGCCGCGCGCACCGTCGCCTCCAGCGCCGGATAGACGGTACGGCCGAACAGCGCCGTCCCGTCGGCGCGGCCGAGCGCCCGCGCCAGCCGGTTCCACAGCGGCCGCCCACCGGCGTTCTCGAAGTACCGCGCCCGGACGCCCTGCTCGCGCAGCCGCGCCGCCAAAGCCCTGGCCTGGGTGGTCTTGCCGGAGCCGTCGACGCCGATCAGCGCGATCATCACGGGGCGGCCCATGGGCCCGGACGCTAACGCACCCGGACAACTCTCCACGGCACGTGTCGGATCCGGCCGGGCGGCTCCGACCCACCGGTGAGCGTGTCCGACCGGGACGCGCCGCAACGCGGAGGAGCAGCGCATGGGCAACGTCGTCTACGGGGTGCACACGTCGGTCGACGGCTTCATCGAGGGCCCGAACGGCGAGTTCGACTGGCCGGAGATGGGGGAGGAGCTGTCCGCGTACTCGATCGGGCTGGCCGAGCGGGCCGACGCCTTCGTCTACGGGCGGCGGGTGTGGGAGATGATGTCCTCGTACTGGCCGCAGGTCGAGTCGATCTCCGACCACCCGCACGACCTGGCGTTCGCGCCGATCTGGCGGCGTACCCCGAAGATCGTGGTCTCCCGCACGCTCGCCGAGGCTCCCCACGGCGCCGTTGTGGTCGGCGGCGGCGACCTGGCGAAGGAGTTCGCCGAGGTCCGCGAGCGGTTCCCCGGCGACCTGCTGGTCACCGGCGGCACCGGCGCGGCGACGGCCTTGGCCGCGCTCGGGCTCGTCGACACCTACGAGGTGATCGTGCACCCGGTGGTGCTCGGCGGCGGACGGCAGGTGCTGCCCGGCCTGGCCCGGCAGAGCCTGCGGCTGGTCGAGACGCGCCGGTTCGACGGACGGTCGGTGCTGCTGCGCTACGGGCGGGCCTGACGCCTCAGCGGCCCCGGCGGCGGGGCCGGTACGTGGCGAGCGCGGCCGGCACGCCGCGCCGCATGATGCCGGCCCGGTCGCTGTCCCCGCGCAGCACCGCGGCGGCGGTCTTGCGGGCCTGCTCGATGGTGAAGTGCGGCGGCAGCATCAGCTCGGCCGGGTCCACCACGGCGTTCACCACCACCGGGCGGTCCGCGTCGAGCACCCGCTGCCACAGGCCGTCCACCCGGTCGGGGGAGTCGACCAGCTCACCGCCGAGGCCCAGCACCTCGGCCCACCTGTGGTACGCGACGTCCGGCAGGTCCTGGCTGTCCGGGAACATCGGCGTGCCCTCGCCGGACCGCTGCTCCCAGCTGACGAAGGCCAGATCCCGGTTGTTGAGCACCAGCACCACGAACCGGGGGTCGGCCCACTCCCGCCAGTACCTCGCCACCGTGATCAGCTCGTTGACGCCGTTCATCTGCATCGCGCCGTCGCCGAGCAGCGCGATCACCGGCCGGTCCGGGTGGGCGAACTTCGCCGCCAGCGCGTACGGCATGCCGCCGCCCATTGAGAGCAGCGTGCCGGAGAGGCTGGCCAGCATGCCGGGGCGGACCCGCACGTGCCGGGCGTACCAGGCGGTGGCGGTGCCGCAGTCCACGGCGAGCATGGCGTCGCCCGGCAGCGCGTCGTCGAGCGAGGTGAACAGCGACTGCGGGTTGACCGGGTCGGCCGGCTGGGCGGCGACCTCGCGTTGCGAGGCCCGCCACTTGCCGGTGGCGTCGGCGAGGGTGGCCCGCCAGGCGGTCGGGCCCGGCCCCGGGCCCAGCTCCTTGAGCAGGGCGCGCAGCGTCGGCCCGGCGTCACCGGTCAGGTTCACCTCGGTCGGGTAACGCAACCCCATCCGGGTGCCGTCGATGTCGATCTGCACCGCCCGGGCCTGGCCCTCCGGCGGGTAGAACTCCGAGTACGGCATCTGGCTGCCGACGATCAGCAGCCTGTCGCACTCGCGCATGAGCTGCCAGCTCGGGCGGCTGCCGAGCAGGCCGATCGCGCCCGTCACCCAGGGCTGCCGGTGGTCGACGGCGGTGAAGCCGAGCAGCGCGGTGGCGACCCCGGCGCCGAGCCGGTCGGCGATCCGGCGTACCTCGTCCTCGGCGCCCAGCGCGCCCTGCCCGACCAGCATCGCCACCCGCTCGCCGCCGCGCAGCACCTCGGCGGCGCGGCGCACGTCGGCCTCCGGCGGCACCGTCGGCTCGCTGCTCGGCACCGCGCTGGTGTGGTAGTAGCCGTGGGCGTGCGGCGGGTGCGGCACCGCCGGCAGGTCCTGCACGTCGGAGGGCAGGACCAGGGCGGTCACGGTACGCCGGGCCAGCGCCGTCCGGCAGGCCCGGTCGACCAGGTGCCGGGCCTGCGACGGGTCGTCGAGCTGGGCCAGGAACGCCGACGCCACGTCCTTGTAGAGGGAGAGCAGGTCCACCTCCTGGTAGTAGCCGCCGCCCTCGGCGGGCAGCGCGGTGTGCCCGAGCAGCGCCACCACCGGCTGGTGGTCGAGCTTCGCGTCGTAGAGGCCGTTGAGGGCGTGGATCGCGCCGGGGCCGCTGGTCACCACCACGCATCCGAGCGGGCCGCCGCCGTACTTGACGTGCGCGCCGGCCGCGAAACCGGCCGTCTCCTCGTGCCGGACCTGGATGAACCGGGCCCGCCCCTCGGCCCGCTGCAACGCCGAGGTCATGCCGTTGATCCCGTCGCCCGGGTAGCCGTAGTAGCGGTGCACGCCCCACTCGGCGAGCCGGGCCACCAGGTAGTCGGCGACGGTGGCGTCGCGGGGGAGGTTGCCGTCGTGATCCGCGCCCATCGTGGTCCCTCCGTCACCGTCGGCCTTCCGGCTCCGTTCCCCGCCCGGGACGACGGAAACCCGGCCCGCGCCGGAGCGGCCGGGCGGGCCGGGCAGAATCGCCTGGTGCCCGTCCACGAGATCACCGACCCCGACGACGACCGGATCGCCGACTACCGCGCGCTCACCGACGTGGAGCTGCGTACCCGCTGGGAACCGCCGCACGGGCTGTTCATCGCCGAGGGGGAGCTGGTGCTGCGGCGGGCGCTGCGGGCCGGCTACCCGGCCCGGTCGTACCTGGTCGACGCCAAGCGGGTGGACCAGCTCGCCGACCTGGACACCGGTGACGCGCCGGTGTACGCGGCGACGCCGGACGTGCTCCAGCGCGCCACCGGTTTCCACGTGCACCGGGGCGTGCTCGCGTCGTTCCACCGCAAGCCGCTGCGCTCCGCCGACGAGGTGCTCGCCGCCGCCCGGCGGGTGGTGATCCTGGAGGACGTCAACAACCACACGAACCTGGGCGCGATCTTCCGGGGCGCCGCCGCGCTCGGCGTCGACGCGGTGCTGCTGTCCCCGACCTGCGCCGACCCGCTCTACCGGCGCAGCGTACGGGTCAGCATGGGCGAGGTGTTCGCGGTGCCGTACGCCAAGCTCGACAGCTGGCCCGGCGGGCTGGACCAGGTCCGGGCGGCCGGGTTCACAGTGCTCGCGATGACACCGGCGCCTGATGCCGTACCGATGCAGCGGCTGACCCCGGCGCAGCGCGAGCGGGCGGCGTTGCTGCTCGGGGCGGAGGGGCCGGGGCTGACCGCGGCGGCGCAGGCCGCCAGCGACGTGCGGGTGGTGATCCCGATGCGGCGCGGTGTGGATTCGCTGAACGTGGCGGCCGCCGCGGCGGTGGCGTTCTGGGAGCTGGGGCGGGACGACGCGCTCTGACGTACGGCTTGCATGACCATGCGAGACCGTGCATAATCTTCCTTGTGTCCAAGGTTCTCACCTCCCTGCCCATCGGCGAACGTGTCGGCATCGCCTTCTCCGGCGGCCTCGACACCTCGGTAGCCGTCGCGTGGATGCGCGACAAGGGCGCCGTCCCCTGCGCCTACACCGCTGACATCGGCCAGTACGACGAGCCCGACATCGCCTCGGTGCCCGGCCGCGCGCTCAGCTACGGCGCCGAGGTCGCCCGCCTCGTCGACTGCCGCGCCGCCCTGGTCGAGGAAGGGCTGGCGGCGCTGACCTGCGGCGCCTTCCACATCCGCTCCGGCGGGCGGGCCTACTTCAACACCACGCCGCTGGGCCGGGCCGTGACCGGCACGCTGCTGGTCCGCGCGATGATCGCCGACGACGTGCAGATCTGGGGCGACGGCTCGACGTTCAAGGGCAACGACATCGAGCGGTTCTACCGGTACGGCCTGCTGGCGAACCCGCAACTGCGGATCTACAAGCCGTGGCTGGACACCGACTTCGTCACCGAGCTGGGCGGCCGCACCGAGATGTCGGAGTGGCTGCTGGAGCGCGGCCTGCCCTACCGGGACAGCACCGAGAAGGCGTACTCCACCGACGCCAACATCTGGGGCGCCACCCACGAGGCCAAGACGCTCGAACACCTGGACACCGGCATCGAGACCGTCGAGCCGATCATGGGCGTGAAGTTCTGGGATCCGTCCGTGGAGATCCCCACCGAGGACGTCACCATCGGCTTCGACCAGGGCCGCCCGGTGACGATCAACGGCAAGGAGTTCGGCAGCGCCGTCGACCTGGTGCTGGAGGCCAACGCCATCGGCGGCCGGCACGGCCTGGGCATGTCCGACCAGATCGAGAACCGGATCATCGAGGCCAAGAGCCGCGGCATCTACGAGGCCCCCGGCATGGCACTGCTGCACGCCGCGTACGAGCGGCTCGTCAACGCGATCCACAACGAGGACACGCTCGCGAACTACCACAACGAGGGCCGCCGCCTCGGCCGCCTCATGTACGAGGGCCGCTGGCTGGACCCGCAGGCGCTGATGCTGCGCGAGTCGCTGCAGCGCTGGGTCGGCACGGCGGTCACCGGCGAGGTCACGCTGCGGCTGCGCCGGGGCGAGGACTACTCGATCCTCGACACCACCGGCCCGGCGTTCAGCTACCACCCGGACAAGCTGTCGATGGAGCGCACCCAGGACTCGGCGTTCGGCCCGGCCGACCGGATCGGCCAGCTCACCATGCGCAACCTCGACATCGCCGACTCCCGGGCCAAGCTGGAGCAGTACGCCTCCGTCGGCATGGTCGGCGGCGGCACCCCGCAGCGGATCGTCGGCGCCGCCCAGGCGGCCTCGACCGGGCTGATCGGCGCCATGCCGCAGGGCGGCGCGGAGGCCATCGCCTCCCGGGGCGTGCCCACCGCCGAGGACGAGGCGCTCGACCGGGCCGCGATGGAGTTCGGCGTCGACTGATCGCCGCCGTCCGCGGACCGTCGTCCCTCCGGGCAGCGGTCCGCGGCTCGTCTCACCTGACCGCCCGCCGGTCCCGCCTCCCCGCGGGCCGGCGGGCGGTGTGGCTTTCGGCAACGGTGGTGACGCAGGGTAGCGTGTCGCCCGTGTTCCCTACCGTGCGTGAGGTGCTGGACCTGGTGCCCGTGCGCCACGGCGCGCCGCGCCTGGTCGCCGGGAACGCCGGGCTGGACCGGTCGGTGCGCTGGGTGCACATCGCCGAGGTGCCCGACATCGCCACCCTGCTCGGCGGCGGGGAACTGGTCCTCACCACCGGGATCGGCCTGCCGGGCGACGACGCCGGGCTCCGCGAGTTCATCGGCGCGCTGGCCGACGTCGGCGTCTCCGGGCTGGTGGTCGAACTGGGCCGCCGCTACGTCAGCGGAGTGCCACGCGTGATGGCCGCCGCCGCCGAACGACGTGGCCTGCCCCTGATCGAGCTGCGCCGGGGCACACCGTTCGTCCGGATCACCGAGGCGGTGCACGCGCTGATCGTGGACGCCCAGCTCACCGAGCTGCGCGCCACCGAGGAGATCCACCAGCGGTTCACCGAACTGTCGGTGGAGGGCGCCGAACCGGCTGAGGTGCTGCGGCAGGCCGCCGAGCTGGCCGGCTGCCCGATGGTGCTGGAGAACCTGTCCCGGCAGGTGCTCGCGTACGACCCGGCGGGGGAGAACGCCCAACTGCTGCTGGACGGCTGGGAGCGGCACTCGCGGCAGATCCGCCCGCCCGGGCGCACCGCGTACGACCCGGACAGCGGCTGGCTCGTCACCACAGTGGGCGCGCGGGGACAGGACTGGGGACGGCTGCTGCTGCGCTGGCCGGCGACCGAGTCCACCCCGCCGACCCGGCTGACCATCCTGATCGAACGGGCCGCCTCCACGCTGGCGCTGGGCCGGCTGATCCGCCGCGACGCCGAGGGCCTGGAACGGCAGATCCACCGTACGCTGCTGACCGCCCTGATCGACCACACCCGTCCGGTGGACGAGGTGGCGCTGCGCGCCAAGGCGCTCGGCGTCGTCCTGGACCGCCGCCACCTGGTCGGCGTCGTGGTCCGGCACCGCGCCGACGAGCCGTCCGGTGACGCGGGCGCCCCCGACGACGAGCCGGCTGCCCGCCGGGGCGCGCGCCGCGACACCGACGCCGAGGACCCGGAAGCCGGCCCGGCCCGGCTGCGCGACCTCGCCGAGGCGGTCAGCCAGGCCGTCCGGGACGCCAAGCTCACCGCGCTGACCAGCCCGCTCGACGACCAGGCCGTGGGCGCGCTGCTGGCGCTCCCCGACCCGGCCGCCGAGGAGAAGGCACTGTCCGCGTTCGCCGCGGCGTTGCGCCGGGTACGCCTCGACGCCGCCCCCGCCGCCCGCCCGGCGTCCCGCCCGTCGGAGTCACCTGACCGGCCCGCAGGACGGGCCGTGACATCGGGGAGCGCACGGCCGGTCGACGCGCCGCCCCGAGCCGCGATCGTGGTGGCGGCCGGGTCCGGTGTGGGCAGCCTGCGCGAGGCACGCCGGTCACTGATCGAGGCGCGGCAGGTGGCGGAGGCGGCGCGGCGGGATCCCCGGGACCTGCCCTGCTACCGGCTGCCGCACGTGGGGCTGGCCGGGCTGCTGCACCTGTTGCGTGACGAGCCCCGGTTGCAGACGTTCGTCGAGCGTGAACTCGGGCCGCTGCTCGCCTACGACGCCCAGCACCCGCGGGAGCAGTTGCTCGGTACGCTGCGGGCGTACCTGGAGCAGGGGCGCAACAAGTCGGCCGGCGCCGCCGCCGCGCACCTGTCCCGGCCGGCGTTCTACGAACGGCTGGCCCGCATCGGCCGCATCCTCGACGCCGACCTCGACTCGGTGGACAGGTGCCTGTCCCTGCACGTGGCCCTGCTCGCCCTGGACGCCATCCGCACCCCCTGACGCCGCCCGGGCCAAACCCTGCCCGTCCCGCCCTCCGCCCCTCCGCGCTGTCCCGCGTCGATCTTGGAGTTGCGGCGCCCGTAATGCCCCTGAAGCGAGGTCTGCGCGGTGCCACAACTCCAAGATCGATGACGTGTGGGCGGTCAGGTCAGGGCGGTCAGGGTCTTGGCGTAGAGGGCGGGGACGTAGTTGTCGCCGCCGGGGGTGAACACGTCGGAGGTGGCCGCCGCCTGCCAGGCGGTGTCGGGCAGTGCCGCGACCAGAGCGCGCACCACAGGGGCGTCGAGCCACTGGTCCTGCTGGGCGAGCAGGCTCAGCGCGACCACCGACTCCTCCACCTCGCCCACGCACTCGAACGGCTTGTGCCCGTCGATGCCGAGCAGCTCCCGGTAGCCGGGGATCTGGGACTCGTCGGCCAGCAGGTCACCGCCGAAGATGCCGGTCAGCCGCTCCCGGGGCATGAACGGCGCCATGGCCAGGAACACGAACCGGCACTTCGGGCAGTCGCGGCACCAGCGCTCGCTCGCGTCGCGCAACTTGAACGCCGCGTTGCAGCTGGTCACCACCGCGTCGTACCGGTCGATCTCGGCGAACAGCCGGGCGATGTGCAGCTCGGACAGGGAGCGCAGCAACGAGAAGTACGGCTCGGTGAGCCCGGCGTGCTCGGCCAGCGCCGCGCGCAGCAGCCCTTCCGCCTCGACGCCCTTCGACCACTGGTGGTTGATCTCGTGGCCGTTCCAGATCAGGTTCGGGTCGGACGCGGAACGCTCGTTCGACATCACCACCGGACCGAGCCCGTGCAGGACGGCGGTGGCCACGGCGATCAGCGAGTTGATCGCGGTGACCGGGATGTGCCCGTTGCGCGCGCCTGCCGCGTTCAGCTCGAACAGCACCGGGTCGAGCCGCCGCCGGGCGGCCAGCGGCACCAGGTCGGACGCCTCGTTCACCGACACGATCACGTGGTTCGGGTTGACCGAGAACGGCACCGGGTCGAGGCCGGCGCGGCGCAGCGCCTCCAGCGTGACGATGGAGTCCTTGCCGCCGCCCACCGCCGACAGCGGACGACGGTCGGAGTTGTCCACCGGCACCGCCGGGTCCACGGTGCCCGACGGCACCTCGGGACGCAGTTCCAGCACGTGCGGCAGCTCGTTGCGGTACGCGTACTCGGCGAGGCCCTTGGTGTAGACGGCGGTGACCAGCGCGACGGCGGCGGCGCCCAGCGGTGCGGGCAGCACCAGCCGGGGCGGCGCGGCGGCCTTGTAGTAGCTGACGCCGGCGACCACGTGCAGCAGCTCCAGCACCCGGGCCAGGGTGGCCGCTGTGGCGTCGGAGACCGGCTCGGCCGGCAGCGGAAGCGTGATCACCTCGGTGAACCGCTGCTCGCCGTCGGGACCGGTCAGGGCGTAGTCGAACAGGACCTCACCGGTGGCGAAGTCGATCGAGTAGGACGGGAAGGTGAAGGCGTCCATCCGCCGCAGCTGCTCGTTGGGCACACGCCATACTAGGCCCTGGTTCGTCCGTCCGTGTCCGGCTGGGCCGGACCCTGCCCGCCGTCGACCGAGTCCGAGGAGAGCCCGTGCGCCTGTCTGATCTGCGCGGACGTCATGTCGCCGTCTGGGGCGCCGGCCGCGAGGGCCGGGCCGCGGTGACCGCGATCGCCGCGCACGGGCCGGCCGGCCTGGTCGTCGTCGACGACAGCGCCAATTTCCTCACCCTGCCCTGGGACGGTCCGCTGGCCGCCGCCGCGCCGCTCGTCACCGGCGAGGAGGGATTCGAACGCCTCGCAGCCGCCGACGTGGTGGTCCGCTCGCCGGGTGTGCCGAACACCCACCCGTGGATGGTGGAGCTGCGCCGCCGGTCAGCGCCCGTCACGCAGGGCAGCGCGCTGTGGATGGCCGACCACGCGGACCGGACCGTCGGGGTGACCGGCAGCAAGGGCAAGAGCACCACGTCCAGCCTGATCAGTCACCTGCTCACCGCGATGGACCGGCCGAACGTGTTCGGCGGCAACATCGGGGTGCCGCTGCTGGACCTGCCCGAGGCGGAGCTGTACGTGCTGGAGCTGTCCAGCTACCAGTGCTCCGACCTGACCGACTCGCCGCGGGTGGCGGTGGTGACCGCGCTGTTCCCGGAGCATCTGGACGCGCACGGCGGTGAGCGGGAGTACTACCGGGACAAGCTGAACCTGATCGCGCACGGCCCGCACGCCGTGGTGGTCAACGGCGCCGACCCGCGGCTGGCGGCGGAGCTGGGCGACCGTGCGGCGGTACGCGCCGGCTCGCCGGACACCACGCATGTGGCCACCGGGCCGGACGGCACGCAGTGGTTCCACCTGCGGGACACGCCGCTGTTCCCGCGCGCCGTGCTGCCGCTGGTCGGGCGGCACAACGAGGGCAACCTCTGCGTCGCGCTCGCAGTGCTGGACGCGCTCGGCGTGGACGTGGTGGCGCGCAAGGACAGCCTCGCCGTGGCGGTCGCCGAGTTCCAGGGCCTGGCGCACCGGCTCACCGAGATCGCCGATCCGTCGGGGCTGACGTTCGTCGACGACACGCTCGCCACCAGCCCGTACGCGGCCATGCACGCGATCGACGCGTACGAGGGACGGCCGCTGACCGTGATCGTCGGCGGGGCCGACCGAGGGCTGGACTACAGCCCGCTGCGTGCACACCTGGCCGGCCGGGAGATCACAGTGATCGGCGTGCCGGACAGCGGCCCCCGCATCGTGGAGGCGCTGTCCGGGCTGCCGTCGGTGCGTACCGAACTGGCCGACGACCTGGTCGCCGCCGTCGGGCTGTCCCGCAAGCTCACCCCGGCCGGCGGGGTGGTGCTGTTGTCCCCGGCGGCGCCGAGCTACGGCCGGTTCCGCAACTTCGAGCACCGATCCGAGGTGTTCGCGCAGGCGGTCGCCGACACCGCCCGCTGAGTCAGCCGCGCTCCGCCCGCGTGTGCCGCGGCGGCCCCGGCTCGGCCGACAGGATCGCGTCGAGGGACTCGGTGGGCGCCGAGCTGTCGACCGGCTCGCGCGGTGCCGGCGCGACCTCGGTGGGCGCGGCCGCCGGGCCGACGTCGGTCGCCCGCCGCTTGACCGGCGTCCACGCGAACGCGAGCGCGCCGCCGACGAGCGCCAGCAGCATGCCGATCAGGAACCCGCCCAGGTTCGAGGTGAGCCAGGAGACCAGCCCGAGCACGAGGGAGAGCACCGCGTAGAAGACGCGTTGCTGCGGCGTGGTGATCAGCAGCACGCCGCAGATCACCAGGACCAGGGGGACCAGGTACGCGGCCAGCCCTTGCGGCCCGACGTGCAGCAGCACCCCGAGCGGCGCGCGCAGCGTCACGAGCATCTCCGCGCCGCCGAGCGCGATGAGCAGCCCGGCGGTGAACGGCCGCGCCCGGCGCCAGCGCCGCCAGCGTGTACGGACGCCGGCGGCGGGCGCCGAGTGCTGTCCTGCGGTCACGTCAGCACCCTTCGGAGCTGAAGCCCATGCGCAGGTTGGGCAGCGTGAAGACGGCGGCGGTGGTGGCGTAGTTGTTCTGCCGCAGGTTGGTGATGGTCACG
Organism: Micromonospora sp. CNZ297; assembly: GCF_007827625.1. Taxonomy (NCBI): domain Bacteria; kingdom Bacillati; phylum Actinomycetota; class Actinomycetes; order Micromonosporales; family Micromonosporaceae; genus Micromonospora; species Micromonospora sp. CNZ297. The sequence goes on from NZ_VISU01000016.1 coordinate 19,586, forward strand.
GTGTCGGCCTGCTGGGCGAACACGCCCGGGTTGCCCTTGACTCCGGGGACCTTGTCGACGGTGCTGGCGTCCTGCCCGACGTCGATGTTCTTGAAGGAGGCGTTACCGGCGATCTCGTCGCCGTCGACCACGAGCGTGCGGGCGGTCACCGGCTTGCCGGAATTGCCGGCGGTGATCCGCAGGTTGGTCCCGCCCAGGTTGATGCTCTGGCAGAGATTGGTCAGCTCGGCCTTGTCGATCGCCGAGACGATCACGAGCACCTGCCCGCCGGTGTCGCCCTGGTTGGGGCTGTCCGGGATCATCTGGTCGAGCGTGGCGAACTGCTCGAACCCGGTGCCCTCCAGCTTGTCGGCGGTGACAGTGAACGGCATGCCCGAGATGGCGAACTGCGCGCCGAGCACACCCTGCGCGGTCAGCACCACCATGCCGGCCGCGCCGGCCGCCACGGCGCCGAACGTGACAGCGAACCGGCGCCAGCGTACGCCGCTTCTCGGTTGATCGGTCTCGATCTGCTCGATCTGCTCCGACATGCCGGCCCCTTTCGAGATCAATTCATCTGCGACGATGTGAATTGGCTTCGCAGGATGTGCGCGCCGAGGGGCGCAGGCCGAAGTTACCGCTGAGTAAAGGGGCGGTCAACTGCCTGTAGCAGATCGTTGGGCGGCATTTGCCAAAAGCGGCCAAAGTGAAAAACCGCTGCGGTTTTCCACCGCTCAGGGCTGGATGGGCGCGCAGGGCGCGGTCGCGGCCGGGCCGTCGTCCGCCCGGGCCGCCCGGGCGACACGGCCCGCCTCCCGCGGGCCGAGGAACGGCGCGGTGGCCGCGTACGTGAGCGCCGGCAGCAGCAACGGCAGCTCCTCGGCCCGCCCCTGCGCCACCCGCTCACGGATGGTGGCGTGGATGCCGCCGACCACAATGGACAACAGTGCGTCCCGGTCCACGCCGGCCGGATCCGGCCCGGCGTCGGCGAAGAACCGGCGGAAGCTGCTCAGCAGCGCGTCGCGCTCCCGGCGTGCGTCGGGGCCGGCCGCGTCCACCTCGACCAGCGCCATCCGGGCGAAGGCGGGCACGCTCGCCAGCACGTCGAGCAGCGTGCGCAGCGCCGCCCGGGCGGCCTCCGGCCAGTCCGGGCCGGCGTCGCGGTAGGCGTCCTCCATCAGGTGCGACACCACCGCGATGCCGTGCCGGTACGCGGCCAGGAACGCGTCCTGCTTGCCGCTGAACAGCGCGTAGAACGCGGGCCGGGTGACCCCGGCGGCGTGGCAGATGTCGCTGACCCGGGCGTTGTCGTACCCCCGGGTGGCGACCTCCCGGACCAGCCCGTCGAAGAGGCGGTCGCGCTGGGTCGCCGCCACCTCCTCGGCCGGCACGCGTCGCGGGCCGCGCTTGATGGCGCGGTCCGGGTCGCGGCCGTGGCGGGCACCCGGCAGGGGTACGGGCGCCGGCGACGGCGGGCTCGGGACTGTCACTCATCGACCTTTCTTGATGCGTTGACTTTACGACCCTCCGAGGTTTATAACTTTCGACACGCTCAGTTCACACCTCGTCACCGCTGGTGATCTCTTCTCGTCGGTCACCCGAACGCGTCGAAGGAGGGCCGGATGGCTGCCATTATCGCCGCGCGCACCCGTCCCCCCAAGGCCGGAGAGATCCAGGTGACGCGGCGTCGCCGCACTGCGCCACGCCGCCCGGCCCGCTGAGGCCGCAGCGGCGCACCACCACCTGCGGCGGCCCGATCCCGGCCGCCGCACCCACCGGCTCCGTCCATGCCGGACGCCGCCGGCACCGTTTCCTGTCCCACCGCCGGAAGGAACAACCATGCCCAGGTACGGACGCATCGGCGCGGGCCTCGCCGCCCTGGCGCTGCTGACCGGTCTGGTCGGCGCCGCCCCCGCCACCGCCGCACCCTCCACCTCGCTCGCCAGCGCCGTGCTGACCTACCCGACCGTCGCCGGCACCGCCGTGTCGGTGGGCGACGTCATCCAGGCCAGCCTGCGCAGCGGCACTAACGCCACGTTCTACTCCTCGACCAGCGGCACCACCGGCATCAAGTGCGCCGCGTCCAGCTTCAGCGCCAAGGTGCTGACCAACCCGACCGCACCCGGAACCGCGACCGAGAGCCTCACCGCGCAGTCGTTCACCAGCTGCACGACGAACGTCTTCGGCACCACCGGCGTGCAGAGCGTCACGGTCAACAACCTGCCGTACACCACCTCGGTGACCAGCGCCGGCGTGGTCAAGATCTCCGGGACGACGGCGGCGCCGATCCAGAGCACAGTCGTGCTCAACTCGCTGCTCGGCACGATCACCTGCGTCTACCGCACCAGCACGAACTCGCTGACCGGCACGGCGTCCAACGCCACCAACTCGATCAGCTTCACCAACCAGCCCCTGACCAAGTTCTCCGGCCCGTCGCTGTGCTTCGGCACCGCGTACTTCACCGCGTCGTACTCGCCGGTGAAGGACACCAGCAAGACCGGCAGCCCGGCGGTCTACGTCAACTGACACCCGGCTCTCGGGCCGGTGCGCGGCGATTCGCCGGGCGCCGGCCCGCACGCCGGTTCAGCCGGCCGTCAGCGTCGCGTGCAGCGCGCGCATCGACCGCAGCGCCGACCGGATCTCCTGGAGGTAGCGGCCCGGAGTCAGGGTCGGCTCCGGTACCGCCACCGCGGCACGCGCGGCCGGGTCCACCCCGACCGTCTCGATGCCGCACCCGTACGGCACGGCGAGCGTCCGCAGCGCGTCGCAGTGCTGGAACGGCACGTAGATCGGGGCGGTCACCATCAGCACCGGGTCGTCCGCGCGCAGCCGCACATGCTCGGCCCAGAACCGCTGCGTGTCGGCGGTGTGCGCGCGACGGCGGTCCGGTTCGCTCGACGGCGCGGCGAGCACCCGTACCGGGGGCAGCCCGGCCGGCCGGTAGGTGCGCGAGGACCAGGCCCGATGCGGATGATCGGCCGGCTCGCCGCGCTCGTCGTCCGGCTCGTCCACCCCGAACGCCAGCCGCACCCCGGCGTCGAGGACGTCCACCTCGGTGGCGCAGCCGGACAGGCCGGCGGCGTCGAGCGTGCGGGACTCGGCCGCTGACAGCGGCCGGTAGCTGCCGAGCACGGCCACCTCGCCGGTCACCTCGGCCGCCGTCCGGGCCAGCACCGCCGCGTACGCGGTACGCCGCAGGCAGGCGTGCGCCAGCCCGCCGAGCACCAGGAGGTGCGCGTACCCGGATCGGGCCGGCGCGACGGCGCGGACCAGGCCCAGCGCGGCGGCGGCGCTCAGCACCAGTCCGGCGGTGGCCGGGTCGAACGCCGGCTCCCGGGCGTCCGGGCGTTCCCGTCCCTGCCGGAAGTCCCAGCGGCGGGCGGAGAACGCGTCCAGCCCGGCCAGCACCGCCGCCAGGTCGCCGCCGGGCCAGTCACCGCCGAAGTGCGCCACGAGACGCCGCACCGGCGCCGACTCCACCCAGGACCGGATCCCGGCCAGGAGTTGCACCCGCGTCGTGCCCGCCGCGCCGCCCGGCAGCGTCACCTGATCCGTCCGCACCCGGCGGATGCTACCGCCCGGGACAGTTGTTTCTGCCCCGGTCGCGGTGGGAGCGTGCGGGGGTCCACCTCCGCTGAAGGGTGCGCCGATGACCTCCGACGACCTGCTGGCCCGGCACCGGGCCGTGCTCCCCTCCTGGATGCCGCTCTACTATGCCGAACCGCTGGAACTCGTCGCCGGTTCCGGCCGCCGGGTCACCGACGCGGCTGGCCGGACCTATCTGGACTTCTTCGGCGGGGTGCTGACCACGATGGTCGGCCACGACATCCCGGAGATCCGGGAGGCGGTCGAACAACAGCTGCGGACCGGGCTCGTGCACACCTCGACGCTCTACCTGATCCGGCAGCAGGTCGAGCTGGCCGAGAAGATCGCCCGGCTCTCCGGCATCCCGGACGCCCGCGTGTTCTTCACCAACTCCGGCACCGAGGCGAACGAGGCCGCGCTGCTGGTCGCCACGAACCACCGGCGCTCGCACCAGATCCTCGCGGTGCGCAACAGCTACCACGGCCGGTCGTACGCGACGATGGGCGTCACCGGCAACCGCGGCTGGTCGGCCAGCGCCCTCAACCCGTTGCAGGTGGCCTGGCTGCACTCCGGTGAACGGCTGCGCGGGCTGCTGGCCCGGCTCGACGCCGCCGACCGGGTCGACGCGGCGGTCGAGGACCTGCGCGAGGTGCTCGCCACCCAGACCGCGGGCGACGTGGCCTGCCTGATCGCCGAGCCGGTCCAGGGTGTCGGCGGCTTCGTGCACGGACCGGACGGGCTCTTCGCCGCCTGGAAGAAGGTGCTCGACGAGCACGGCATCCTGCTGATCAGCGACGAGGTGCAGACCGGGTGGGGGCGTACCGGCGAGCACTTCTGGGGCTACCAGGCGCACGGGGTGACGCCGGACCTGCTCACCTTCGCCAAGGGCATCGGCAACGGGTTCGCGCTCGCCGGGGTGGTCGGCCGGGCCGAGGTGCTGGAGTCGGTGCCGGCGATCAGCTTCTCCACGTTCGGCGGCAACCCGGTCTCCACCGCCGCCGGCAACGCGGTGCTCGACTACCTGCTCGACCACGACCTGCAGGGCAACGCCGCCCGGGTCGGCGCGATCCTGGGCGACGGCCTGCGCGCCGCCGTCGCCGGACTGGACCAGGTCGCCGAGGTACGCGGCAAGGGCCTGATGCTCGCCGTCGAGTTCGTCCACCCGGGCACCGTCGAGCCGGACGCGGCGCTGACCACCCGCGTCTTCGAGGCGTGCCGGGCCGGCGGCCTGCTCGTGGGCAAGGGCGGCCTGTACGGCAACGTGATCCGGATGGGCCCGCCGCTGACGCTCACCGAGGACGAGGCCCGGGAGGGCCTGGCGATCATGGCCGACGCGATCCGCGCCGCGATCGAGGCGTGAGCGTCAACCCGGCCGGCGCGGTCCCGCCCGTCCGGACCTGAGCAGCCGCAGCAGACCCGCCCCGGCCAGATACGCCACCAGCGCCGGGGCGGGCAGGCCCAGCGGCTCCGGCGCCGTCTTGGGCGCGAGGCTGTTCAGCAGCAGGCCGACCAGCACGCCCGCGTACCCGGCGACGGCCAGACCGGCGCGCAGCCGCCGGCCACCCGCCCCGGCCGGCCCGGTCGCGGCCGGGCGGCGGGTGCGGGCCTCGACCGGACCGAAGACGGCGACCAACACGGCCAGCACCGCGGCCAGCGCGAGCAGCCACGGTACGCGCCACGCCCACCAGGCCGCCGAACCGACCGGGGGAGCAGGCAGCACGCCGAGCGCGTCCAGCAGGCCGACGAGCAGCACCGCGGCGGTCAGGTGCCAGAGGAACAGCGTGAGCACCACGGCGTTGACCGCGAGCACCGCCTGCCAGGGGCCGGACCGGCGCAGCCAGCGCCCGGCCGGGCGTCGCAGCAGCAGGATGAGGCCGAGCTGGGCGGCGGCCGCGGCCATCAGCGCCAGGCTCGGCGGTGCCGCGTTGTCCAGTCGCTCACCCGGCACGTGGAGCATCGCCACCGGGTACGGCCCGGCCACCGTGAGCAGCACCAGCGCGACCAGGCCACCGCCCAGCAGGACCGCGCCGGCCCGGCCGGACAGCGGCAGCCCGCGGCGGAACAGGCCCCGAGGTCCGGCTTCACCAGCATCGGCCGCGTCGGCGCCGGCCGCGTCGCCGGTGCGGCGGGCGTCCGCCCGGGCGGCGTCGTACCAGGCGAAACCGACCTGATGGACGGCCAGCCAGCCGAACAGGTAGTTGCCGTCGGCGAGCGCGGCCGGGCCGAGGAGCCGGCCGAGGTCGCCGAGCGCGACCAGCACCACGAGCGCCGTCGGCACGGCGAGCCCGAACCGGCGGTGCAGCGCGTACATCGGCGGGGTCAGCGCCACCACCGCGACGTAGGCGACCAGGAACCACAGCGGGATGGTGGCGAACCAGACCACTGTGCGCACCTGCCCCGCGTCGGCGCCGCGCAGCGTGGCGATCCCCGCGCCCGCTGACAGGACCAGCAGCAACACGGTGGTGGGGCGGATCAGCCGGGCGCTGCGGTCCACCAGCCACCCGGCTGCCGACCCGCCCCGGCGCCGGCGGGCGGCCAGCGAGGCGGCGTTGGCGTAGCCGCCGACCAGGAAGAACACCGGCATCACCTGGGCCACCCAGGTCAGCGGCCAGGCCCAGCGCAGGTCGGCCAGCGCGGAGTGGCCGGCGGGGCGGCCGTTGTCGTACCCGATGGCTGTGACACCCCAGTGGCCGAGCACGACCATGGTGATGGCCAGCGCCCGGAGCAGGTCGATGTAGCGCTCCCGCCCCGGCGGCGTGCGTTGCGCGAGCTGCCGCAGGCGGCGCATGGGCTCAGGCTAGGCCAGCCGGGCCCGACCGGTACGGATAACGGATCGGTCGAGAGGTCTTGTGGTCCCCGTCGCACTGTCGTAGAAATTCTTCATTGGAAATGCGTCTTGTGAAGACAAGCGACAGGGTGCTCACCGCGCGTACCCGGACCGAGGAGATGCGATGAACAGGCGTGAGATCCTACGGCGCAGCGCCGCCGCCGGTCTGCTGGCCACCCCCGCCGCCGGGCTGCTCGCCGGCTGCGCCACGTCGGGTGGGGGCGATGAGGGCGACAAGGGCGCGTACAAGGGCACCAAGAGCGAGCAGAACCCGCTCGGCGTGGCCGAGGACGCCCCGCTGGAGGTGGTGATCTTCAACGGCGGGTTCGGGGAGGACTACGCCAAGGCCCACGAGGCCATGTACAAGGAGCGCTACCCGAAGGCGGAGATCAAGCACTCGGCCACCGCGGAGATCAGCAAGACGCTCCAGCCCCGCTTCGTCGACGGCAGCCCGCCGGACGTGGTCAACAACTCCGGCGCCGGCCAGATCGACTTCAACGGCCTGGTCTCCCAGAACGCGCTCGCCGACCTGGGCGAGCTGCTCGCCGCGCCGAGCCTCGACACGCCCGGCAAGACGGTCAAGGACACGCTGCTGCCCGGCACCGTCGAGGTCGGCTCCTACGACGGCCGGTTCCTGGTGCTCAACTACACCTACACGGTGTACGGCATCTGGCACTCCACCAAGCTGTTCGCCGACCGTGGCTGGGAGGACGCCAAGACCTGGGACGACCACATCGCGCTCTGCCGCCGGATCAAGGCCGCGGGCATCGCCCCCTGGACGTACGCCGGTGTGCACCCCCGCTACATGAGCTGGCCGCTGATCTCCACCGCGATCAAGCTCGGCGGCCCGTCCGTGGCGCTGGCGATCGACAACCTGGAGCCGAACGCCTGGAAGTCGGACGCCATGAAGACCGCCGCCGACGCCTGGCACCAGATCGTCAAGGACAAGTTCATCCTCGACGGATCCCCGGGCCTGGACCACAAGCAGTCGCAGACCGCGTGGTGCCAGGGCAAGGCCGCGTTCATCTCCTGCGGCTCCTGGCTGGAGAGCGAGCAGAAGGACGTCACGCCGGCCGGCTTCAACATGACGGTCGCGCCGACGCCGAGCCTGGGCAGCGGCGACAAGCTGCCGTACGAGGCGATCCGCGGCACCGCAGGCGAGCCGTTCATGGTGCCGGCGAAGGCGCGCAACGTCGCCGGCGGCCTGGAGTACTTCCGCACCATGCTGTCCCGCAAGGGCGCCCAGGACTTCACCAAGAAGGTCGCCAGCCTGCCCGTGGTCGCCGGCGCCACCGAGGGCATCGACCTGCCGTACGGGCTCAGCACCGTGGTCAAGGCGCTCGACGCGTCCGGGTCCAACGGCTTCAACTGGGTCTACAACAACTACTACCGCAAGCTGGAGCGCAACCTGGTCGACGCGGCCTGCGGCGAGTTCTTCAGCGGCCGGATCTCCCCGGCCGAGTTCCTCGACCAGTGCCAGAAGGGCGCCGACTCGATCGCCCAGGACAACTCGGTCAAGAAGTACAAGCGGTCCGCGTGATGCGACAGGGCCGCCTCCCCCTGATCCTCACGTTCCTGCTGCCACCACTGGCGTTGTACGGCATCTTCGTGCTGTCGCCGTACCTCCAGGCTTTTCAGATCTCCACCACCGACTGGATGGGCTACTCCGCGCAGGCCGACCCGGTCGGCATGGCGAACTTCCGCACGCTGCTGCACGACGGGTACGTGTGGAACGCGTTGAAGAACAACGCGATCCTGCTCGCCGTGGTGCCGGTGGTGACGATCGGGCTGGGCCTGTTCTTCGCCAGCATGCTCACCATGGGCGGCCGTAAGGGCCGGGCCGGTGTGACCGGGGTGCGCGGCACCTCGGTCTACCGGCTCGTCTACTTCTTCCCCCAGGTGCTCTCGGTGGTGATCATCGCGCTGCTCTGGAAGGAGATCTACAGTCCGACGAGTGGCCTGCTCAACGGCGCCCTGCGCGCCGTCGGGCTGGCCACCCCGGCCTGGCTCGGCGACCCGCGCTTCGCGTTCTGGTGCGTGCTGGCGGTGATGGTGTGGAGCAACGTCGGCTTCTACGTGGTGCTCTTCGGCGCCGCCATGCAGGCCATCCCGCGTGACATCTACGAGGCGGTGCTGCTCGACGGCGCGTCCCGCACCACGATGCTGCGGAAGATCACCATTCCGCTGCTCTGGGACACCATCCAGGTGGCCTGGATCTACCTCGCCATCGCCGCGCTGGACGGCTTCATCCTGGTCCAGCTCATGACCAACGGCGGACCGAACTTCTCCTCCGACGTGATCGGGCTGCGGATGTACGACACGTCGTTCGGCAGCGAAAACAAGTTCGGGTACGCCTCGGCGATCGGCGTGGCGATGTTCTTCCTGACCCTCTCGGTGGCGGTGCTGGCGCTGCGCACCGCCCGGCGTGATCGGATCGAGTACTCGTGACCACAGTGGATCCCGGTGCGGCGACCGGCGCCACGACCGCCGGCACGACCCGCCCGGACGACGCGACCCACCCGGCCGGCGCGGGCCGATCCGCCGACCGGCCGCCGCGCCGCGAGCTGGGCGTGGCGAACGTCTTCTCGCACGGCTTCCTGCTGCTCTGGGCGGCGATGACCGTCCTGCCGCTGGCCTGGATGGTGCTCAGCTCGCTGAAGAGCAACGGCGAGATCATCGCCGAGCCGTGGGGGCTGCCCGAGGCGCTGCGGTTCGACAACTGGTCGCGCGCCTGGACCAGCGCCCACATCGGCCGGTTCTTCTTCAACAGCCTGGTCGTGGTGGCCGGCTCGCTGAGCCTGACCATGCTGCTCGGCGCCACCGCCGCGTACGTCTTCGCGCGGTACGAGTTCCGCGGCCGGCAGGTCGTCTACTACCTGTTCGTCGGCGGCATGATGTTCCCGGTCTTCCTGGCGTTGGTGCCGCTGTTCTTCGTGGTCCGCAGCGTCGGTCTGCTCGGCACCTGGCCGGGCCTGATCCTGGTCTACACCGCGTACTCGCTGCCGTTCACCGTGTTCTTCCTGACCGCGTTCTTCCGGACGCTGCCGACGTCGGTGGCGGAGGCCGCGCTGATCGACGGATGCGGGCACTTCCGGCTGTTCTTCCGGGTGATGCTGCCGATGGCGAGACCGGGACTGATCAGTGTCGGGATCTTCAACTTCCTCAGCCACTGGAACCAGTTCCTGCTGCCGCAGGTGCTCCTGCCCGGCGACGGCCAGGACCGGATGCTCGCCCAGGGGCTGAGTTCGCTCGCGGTGAGCCAGGGCTACGCCGGTGACTACGCCCAGTTGTTCGCCGGCCTCACCATCGCGGTGCTGCCGGTGCTCGTGGTGTACGTCGCGTTCCAGCGTCAGGTCCAGTCCGGACTGACCGCCGGGCAGCTCAAGTGAGGTGGTTGCCACAGGCAACGGGACAGTGGGGAAGATCGAGCTGACCTAGGGTGGGCCGGCACGCTCATCTATCGACAGGAATTTCATGTTCTTCCTCCTCTACACGCTGTTGCTGCTGCTCGGTGGCATCGCGATGATCGCCGTCGGTGTGGCGGTCAAGGAACAGGGGACCGGCTCCCGGATCCTCAACGTGGTGATCGGCCTGGCCTTCTTCGGGTACGGCTTCTATCTGCTGTTCCTCTTCGACGGCGACAGCTACCGGATTTTTTTCTACGTCTTCGTGCTGCCGATCCTGCTGATCGTGCGCGCGGTGAAGGCACGCAAGGAAGCCCGCGAGCAGGCCGCCGCGCAGCAGTTCGCGGGCGGACCGCAGTTCGCGGGCGGCCAGCAGTACCCGGGCGGACCGTCGTTCCCGGGTGGTCAGCAGCACCCGGGCGGGCAGCAGCAGTTCGCGGGCGCGCCGCAGTACCCGGGTGGGCAGCAGCAGCCCGGCACGTACCCGGCGGCGGGGCACGGTCAGCCCGCCCCGGCGTTCCCGCCCGCCCAGGGCCAGCACGCCCCGGGTCAGCCCGCACCGTACGGCGCCGCGCCGCAGGGGCACCCGGGTCAGCCCGCCCCGCAGGGCTGGTACCCGAATCCGCCCGCGCCTCAGGGCAGCGCGCCCCAGGGCCGCCCTGGTCAGCCCACGCAGTACGGCCCCGCGCCGCAGGGGCACCCGGGTCAGCCCGCGCCGCAGGGCTGGCACCAGGCTCAGCCGGGTTCGCAGGACCGATACTGATCAGCCGGAGCGCCCCGGCTCACGCCGAGAACTGCCGGAAGCCGCGAGTGGAACGTCATGGGTGTCAAACCGCCGTTTTGACACCCATGACGTTCCACCCAACAGCGGCCGCCGCAGCGCGGCGGCCAGCGCGGCAGGGCCAGCGCGGCGGGGCGGCCAGCAGGGCGGGTCAGGTGGGCGGGGGCACCAGGCGGGTGTGCAGTGCCGCCGGGTCGGTCACCTCGGGCAGGTCGCGGGCGGCGAGCCAGGCCGCGGCGGCCGCGCCGTCCCCGGCGCCGTGCAACGGTGCGCCGGGCCACCGTTCGGCCAGTTCCGCGCGTACCGCGCCGGCCAGCGGGGTGTCACCGGTGAGCAGCCCGCCGCCGAGCACCACCGGATCGGCCGCGCCCGGCGGGCGGATGCGGGACACGCTCTCCGCCAGCAGCGCGGCGGCCTCGGCGATCAGCGCGGCGGCTGCCGGCTCCCCGTCCCGTGCCGACGACACCACGAGCGGCGCGAGCCGGGCCAGTTCCACAGGCGGCCGCCGGGTCACCGCCTGCACCACGGCTCCGGCCGTCGCGCGCGGCTGAGCGTCCACAGCGGTCGTGCCGGTCAGCTCGGCCAGCACCCGGCGTCCCAGCTCACCGGGGGTCTCCGCGCGGTCCAGGTCGGTCAGCAGCCGCCGGACCGCCTCGCGGCCGAGCCAGAACCCGGAACCCGCGTCGCCGAGCAGCCAGCCGTGGCCGTCGGCGGTGCGGTCCAGCCGCAGGTCGCGTACCTGGGCGGCGATGGCGCCGGTGCCGGCGACGAGCACCGTGCCGTCCGGGGCGGCGGTGCCGGAGGCGTAGGCGACGAGCGCGTCGCCGTGCACGGCGTACGGGCATCGCAGCCCCGCCTCGGCCCACGCGTGGTCGAACGCGTCCCGGCCGCGCGGGTCGGCCAGGAGGCGGCCGGCCCCCGCGAGGCCGATGACGCCGGCGCGTACCCGATGGGGGTCGATGTCGGCGAGCGCCGCGCGCAGGGCGGCGAGCAGTTCGGCGGCGGCCCGCTCGGCGCCGTGGCTGGTGGGGTTGCCGCCGCCGGCCCGGCCGGCGCCCAGACGCGTGCCGTCGAGGCTCAGCGCGGTCGCGCGGGTGGACGTGCCCCCGACATCGAGGCCGAGCACGACGGTGTCCGACATGGTCCTCATGCTGGTCGGCCGCGTCGCCGGGCGCAAGATCGCGCCGGTGCGCCAGGTAACAGTTTGAAAACTTCGCCCACGCCCTTGACACGGAGGGCCCTTCAGTAAGAACTTTTACCACTAACAGTTAACACTCTTTTCCGAAAGGCTTCCGCCGATGGTCGAGCACGAGGTGGAGACTTCCGCGGCGACCGCGGTGGTCGATGCCGGTCCGGCCGACCGGCTGGGCGCCGACGGGGTGCTGGCCAGGGTCCGGGCCGGCACGGGGGAGTTGACCGGGGCGCTGCGCCGGGTCGCCGAGCACGTGCTCAGCGACCCGGAGGCGGCGGCCCGGGCCACCATCGTCGAGCTGGCCGAGCGCAGCGGCACGTCACCGGCGACCATCACCCGGTTCTGCCGGGCGATGGGCTTCGAGGGCTACGCCGACCTGCGGCTCGGCATCGCCGCCGAGACCGGGCGGGCCCGCTCGGCCGGCTGGACCGTCGACATCGGACGGGAGATCCAGCCCGGCGACCCGCTGTCCCGGGTGCTCGACCAGATCATGGCCGCCGACACGCGGGCCATGCACGACACCGCCGCGCTGCTCGACCTGGCCGAGGTGGAACGCGCGGCGGTCGCCATCGCCGGGGCCAGCCGGGTGAACATCTTCGGGGCCAGCGGCAGCGCGCTCGTCGGCGAGGAGATGCAGTTCAGCCTGCACCGCATCGGCGTCGCCGCGTGGGCCTGGAGCGACGTGCACGAGGGACTCGCCAGTGCCGCGCTGCTGGGCGCCGGGGACGTGGCGCTCGGCATCTCGCACACCGGGCAGACCCGGGAGACGATCGAGCTGCTCGCCGAGGCCGGCAGTCGCGGGGCCACCACAGTCGCGCTGACCGGCTTCCCCCGCTCGCCGCTGGCCGAGCTGGCCGACATCGTGCTGGTGACCGCGAGCCAGGCCACCACGTTCCGGCCGGACGCGCTCTCCGCCCGGCACCCGCAGCTCGTCGTGCTCGACCTGCTCTACATCGCGGTGGCGCAGCGCACCCACGACCGCGCCCACGCGGCCTTCCGGCGTACCGCCCAGGCCGTCGACGGGCACAAGGCCGCGAAGGGGGCCCTCTCATGATCAGTGCCCAGCGGTACGCCGACGCGGTCCGCCCGGTGCTCGACCGGCTGGTGGACAGCCAGGCCGTGGCGGTGGATCGCGCGGCCGACCTGATCGCCTCCGGGCTGCGCGCAGGATGCGTGCTCCAGGCGTTCGGCGCCGGCCACTCGGAGGCGTTCGCCGCCGAGCTGGTCGCCCGGGCCGGTGGCCTGGTCCCCGCCAACCGGCTCTCCCTGCACGACCTCGTGTTGCACGGCGACGCGCCCCGCGACGTGCTCGCCGACCCGAAGCTGGAACGCGACCCGGCCGTGGCGCACCAGCTCTACGCCCTGGCGGCGCCGCAGCCGGGGGACGTGTTCGTGGTCGCCTCGCAGTCCGGCATCAACGGCTCGGTGGTCGAGCTGGCGACGCTGGTCAAGCGCGGCGGCCATCCGTTGATCGCTGTCACCTCGGTCGAGCACACCGCCCGGGTAGCTCCTCGGCACCCCTCCGGGCACCGGCTCGCCGACCTCGCCGACGTCGTGCTGGACAACGGCGCGCCGTACGGCGACGCACTGCTGCCGCTCGAGGGCGGCGGCGCGGTCTGTGCGGTCTCGTCGGTCACCGCGGCGCTGCTGGCGCAGCTGCTGACCGCCGAGGTCGTACGACGGTTCCACCAGGCCGGAGAGGTACCCCCTGTCTACCTCTCCGCCAACGTCCCCGGTGGGGACGAGCACAACCTCGCCCTCGAGTCGCGGTACGCCGGGCGTCTCCGGCGGACCGCCTGACCCGACCCACAAGGAGAGACAAGATGTCGGTTTCCCCCGAGAAGTTCGGCGACGTCAGCCGTCGGACCCTGCTGCGGCGCGCCGCGGCGGCCGGTCTGCTGGCCGTACCGGCGGCGGGTCTGCTGAGCGCGTGCGCCGGCAGCGAGCCGAGCAAGTCCGACGGCGGCGGCGCGGCCAAGAGCAAGGACAACCCGTTCGGCGTCAAGGACGGCAGCGCGGTCAAGGTGGTCGTCTTCAACGGTGGCCTGGGTGACCAGTGGGCCAAGGAAGACAAGGTCATCTTCAACGCCAAGCACCCGAACATCACGGTCAACATGTCTTCGACCCAGAAGATCAAGACCGAAGAGCAGCCCAAGATGGCGACGCAGCCGAGCGATCTGGTGATGAACTCGGGCGCCGACATGATGGACCGCAGCACGCTGATCAACGAGGGCGCGATCGAGCCGCTGGACGACCTGCTCACCGCGCCGGCCTGGGACAGCGAGGGGACTGTGGCCGACAGCCTGCTGCCGGGCACCGTCGCCGACGGTACGCAGAACGGCAAGTTCTACGTCGTGAACGTCGCGTACACGGTGTGGGGCAACTGGTACAACGCCGCGCTGTTCAAGAAGGAGGGCTGGACGGCGCCGACCACCTGGGACGAGTTCTTCGCGCTCGCGCCGAAGATCAAGGCCAAGGGCATGGCGCCGTACGTGCACGACGCGGTGCACGGCTACTACCCGCGCTGGGCGCTGTTCGCCAGCATCTGGAAGGCGGTCGGCAAGCAGGCCGTCGTCGACATCGACAACCTGAAGGACGGCGCCTGGAAGGCCGACGGCATCGTCGCGGCGCTGGAGCCGTGGGAGAAGCTGGTCAAGGACAAGCTGCTGCTGCCGGGCAAGCTCGACCACACCCAGTCGCAGCAGGCGTTCCTGGACGGCAAGGCGGCCTTCATCCAGGTCGGCACCTGGCTGAAGAACGAGATGGCCGCGACCATCCCGCCGGGCTTCGAGATGACCATCTCCGACTACTGGAGCAAGAGCGGGGACAAGGCCGCCAAGGACGTCTTCGCCTCCTCCGGCGAGGGCTTCGTGGTGCCGAGCAAGGCGCCGAACAAGGAGGCCGCGAAGGAGTTCCTGCGGGCCATCCTCTCCAAGGCCGGTTCGGCGAAGTTCGCCGAGCTGACCAAGTCGCTGGCCTCCACCAAGGGCTCCGGCGACAACGTCCAGGACACCGCGCTGGCGTCGGCGAACTCGCTGATGAAGAACGGCAGCTCGGACCTGATCTCGGTGAAGTTCCCGGACTTCTACGCCGACCTGGACAAGGAGAGCCAGAACCTCTCTGAGGAGCTGATGGCCGGCCGCCTGACCGCGCAGCAGTTCGTCGACAAGATGCAGGCGGCCGCCGACAAGGTCGCCAAGGACTCGTCGATCAAGAAGCAGACCCGCACCGCCTGATCACCGCGAGGAAGTGAGTCCAATGCGGCACGGAGTCGCGCGTTTCGTCACGGGCTTCCTGGCCCTGCCCGTCGCGCTGTACCTGTTCTACGTGGTGTGGCCGTTCGCCCAGGCGGCGGGGTACTCGCTGACCGACTGGGGCGGGTACTCCGATTCCCAGCGCTTCGTCGGGCTGGACAACTACGTCCGGCTGTTCTCCGACGAGCTGATCCGGAAGGCGTTCTGGCACAACGTGTTCTTCCTGGTCACCGTGCCGCTGTTCACGATCGCGCTGGCCCTGTTCCTCGCGTTCCTGCTCAACGTGGGCGGACGCGAGGACAGGGCCGGCATCCGCGGGGTGTTCGGCTCCGGGCTCTACAAGGTCATTTTCTTCTTCCCGCAGGTGCTGTCGCTGGTGGTTATCGCCGTCATGTGGCAGCAGATCTACCGCACCGACGGGCAGGGCCTGATCAACGGCCTGCTCATCAAGATCGGGCTGGTCGACGCGGACAACCCGATCGCCTTCACCGCCGATCCGGAGCCGTTCCTCGGCGTGCCGGCGGTGCTCTGGTGGCTGCTGTTCATCGCGGTGTGGAGCGGCGCCGGCTTCTACATGGTGCTGTTCTCCGCCGCGATGCAGTCCATCCCGAAGGACATCTACGAGGCCGCGATCCTCGACGGCGCGGGCCGGTTCCACACGTTCTTCCGGGTGACCCTGCCGCTGCTGCGGGACAGCATCTCGGTCGCCTGGGTCTATCTGGGCTTCATCGCGCTGGACATGTACGCGCTGGTCTTCGTCATGACGCCGAGCCAGGGCGGGCCGAACCACGCCAGCGAGATCTTCGCCTCGGTGATCCAGTTCAACGCGTTCCAGAAGGGCCAGTTCGGTTACGCCTGCGCGATCGCCGTCGCGCTGGCCATCTTCACCATCCTGCTGGCCGCGCTCCAGCTGAGGATCACCCGCCGTGAGCGGATCGAGTACTGAGGAGGTCTGGACGATGAGTACTGTGACCCACACCTCCGGCCCGGCCCGGTCCGACACGGCGCCGCCGGACCGGCCGCCGGCGGACCGGCGCGCGAAGGACGTCGGCAACGGCTTCGGCGGCCGGATCTTCAACGGCTTCTCGCACCTGTTCCTCGCGGTCTGGGCGATCATGGTGGTCTACCCGCTGCTGTGGGTGGTGATGTCGGCGCTCAAGACCGACTCCGAGGTGATCCGCGAGCCGCTGTCGCTGATCCCCGACGCCCTGCAGTGGGACAACTTCGCCCGCGCCTGGACCGCCGGGATCGACAGCTTCTTCCTGAACACGCTGCTCGTGCTCGTGTTCAGCGTGACGCTGACGATGCTGCTGGGCTCGATGGCCGCGTACGCCCTGGCGCGCTACGAGTTCCGCGGCAACCGGCTGATCTACTGGATGTTCCTGTCCGGGCTTACGCTGCCGATCTACCTGGCCGCTGTGCCGCTGTTCAAGGGCGTCTACAACACCGGGGTCAGCCTCCCGCTGCTCGGCCCGAACAAGCACCTCATGCTGATCCTGGTCTACGTGGCCTGGTCGCTGTCGTTCACGATCTTCTTCATGCACTCGTTCTTCCGGACGCTGCCCGACTCGATCGCCGAGGCGGCCCAGGTCGACGGGGCCTCGCACACCCGCACGTTCTTCAGCGTGATGCTGCCGATGGCCAAGCCGGGCCTGATCAGCATCGGCATCTTCAACGTGCTCGGCCAGTGGAACCAGTGGTACCTGCCGACGCTGCTCATGCAGTCGGTGTCCGGCGAGCCGAAGAACCAGGTGATCGCCCAGGGGCTGATCGAGCTGTCGGTCAACCAGGGCTACAAGTCCGACTGGAGCGGACTCTTCGCCGGTGTCACCATGGCGATGCTTCCGGTGCTGATCGTGTACATCGTCTTCCAGCGCCAGGTGCAGTCCGGCCTCACCGCCGGCGTCAGCAAGTAACCCTCCGGGGTGTAAGGAAGGGCCCCTTGTTAACGCGCAGCGTTAACAAGGGGCCCTTCCTCTACCGCAGGCGTTAAGAGGGGGCCCTTCCTTCCACGCGGAGCGTGTCAGGGGGAGGGGGCAGAATGCGTCCGTGCTGGTGGCGGTGGTGGCGGACGAGCGGGGCGGCGGCGTGCTGCAACCGCTGCACGCCGACGGCACCCCGTCCGGCCCGGCCGAGGAGGTCACCGACCTGGCCGCCGCCGTGGCCGCCCGGGAGGCCGCCGGGCACCCCCGCTGGGTCTGGGCCGCCTGGGCGGGCGTCTACCCGGCGCTGCTGCGCGCCGGGGTGCGCCTCGACCGCTGCCACGACGTCGAGCTGACCGAGGCGCTGCTGCTCGGGCACGCGGGCCGGTGGGGCGAGCCCCGCGCGCTACCAGCCGCCTGGGCCCGGGTCACCGGCGCGCCGGTCCCGCCGGACCCGGCGCCCCGCCCGCCCGAGCCGCCCGGCCACGCCCAGGCCGCGCTCTTCGAGCCGCCGTCGGGCCCGCCCGGTCCGGGCATCACGGCGTTGACCCGGGTGTACGCAGACCAGCTCGCCCGGATCGCCGCGACCACCCATCCCGGCCGGTTCCGGCTCCTGGTGGCCGCCGAGTCGGCGGGCGCGCTGGTGGCGGCCGAGATGGGCGCGGCCGGGCTGCCCTGGCGCGCCGACGTGCACGACGCCATCCTGGCCGACCTGCTCGGCGAGCCGTCCCCGGTCGGCGGGCCACCGCGCCGGCTGGCCGAGTTGCAGGCCCGGATCGCTGACGCGTTCGGCGTACGCCAGGTGCACGCCGACTCGCCCGCGGAGCTGTTGCGGGCGTTCGCCCGCGCGGGCGTGGACCTGCCGAACACGCGCGCCTGGGTGCTGCGCGGGGTGGAGCACCCGGCGGCGCCGCTGGTCCTCGAATACAAGGAGTTGTACCGGATCTGGACGGCGCACGGCTGGGCCTGGCGCGACGCCTGGGTCTCCGGCGGCCGGTTCCACCCGGAGTACGTACCGGGCGGCGTGGTGTCCGGCCGGTGGGCGACCCGGGGCGGCGGGGCGTTGCAGATCCCGAAGGTGATCCGGCAGGCAGTGGTGGCGGACCCGGGCTGGACGTTCGTGGTCGCAGACGCGGGTCAGCTCGAACCGCGTGTGCTCGCGGCGGTCTCCGAGGACGAGCGGCTGGCGGCGGCGGGCGGCGCCGGTGACCTGTACGCCGCGCTGGCCCGGGACGCGTTCGCCGGTGACCGGGCGAAGGCCAAGGTGGCCCTGCTCGGGGCGATGTACGGGCAGACCGGCGGGGCGGCCGTGCCGGCGCTGGCGGTGCTGCGGAAGAACTATCCGACCGCGTTCGGCTACGTCGAGGCGGCGGCGCGCACCGGTGAGGCGGGCGGGCTGGTCCGGTCCTGGCTGGGCCGCACCTGCCCGCCCGGGTCGGCGGGGTTCGCCGAGGGGGAGGAGGCGATGTCCGACGGCGGGGCCGATCCGCACAGCCCGTCGGCCCGGGCGGCCCGCTCGCGGGGGCGCTTCACCCGCAACTTCGTCATCCAGGCCACTGCTGCCGAGTGGGCCTCGACGCTGCTGGCCACGTTGCGCACCGAGCTGGCCGGCACGGAGGCGGAGCTGGTCTTCTTCCAGCACGACGAGGTGATGGTGCACTGCCCGGCCGGGCAGGCGGCAACCGTCGCCGAGGCGGTCACCGCCGCCGGCGGGCGGGCCACCCGGCTGCTGTTCGGCGACACCCCGGTCCGGTTCCCGCTCGATCTGTCGACAGTGGACTGCTACGCGGACGCGGCATAGTCACGCAATTTTCCGTTTTGCCCCGCTACCCGCCCCCGGCCGCGCTCGTTGGGCCCGGTGTGCGTACGACGGGACGGACCGGGCGGCTGTGCCCGGTCCGTCCCCTGATCGAGGGGGCACCGCTGAACCGGATCGCTGCAATGATCATCGCCGCCGGTGGCGGCCGCCGCATCGGCGGACCCGAAGCGCTGCTGCACCAGGGCGAGAAGCCGCTGGTCAGCCAGATGATCGACACGATGGCCGAGGCGGGCTGCGCACAGGTCGTGGTCGTCCTGGGCGCGGCGGCCGAGCAGGTGCGGCAGACCACCGACCTGACCGGCGCCACTGTGGTGGTCAACCGCGCCTGGGGCACCGGGGTGGGCTCCTCGATCCGGGCCGGGCTCGCCGCGCTCACCGACGACGACATCGAGGCAGTCGTCGTGGTGCCTGTGGACATGCCCGGGCTCACCGCGGCGGCGGTCCGCCGGGTCACCGCGCTGCCGTACCCGGACGTGCTGGTCTGCGCCACCTACGACGGGCTGCGCGGCTACCCGATGCTGTTCGGCCGCCGGCACTGGTCCGGCATCGCCACGCTGGCCAGCGCGGACGTGGGGGCGCGGCCGTACCTGCTGGCGCACAAGGACCAGATCGTCGACATCGCCTGCGACGCGGTGGCCGACGGCAGCCGGATCGACAGCCCGGAGCTGATGGCGCTGTACGGCCTGTCCATCCCCGAACAGCGCGTGGGCGCCTGAGGCGCGCCCCGCTGTCGGACCCGGATGCCACGATGCCGTCATGGCCTACGACGAGGACCTGGCGAACCGGGTACGGGAAGCCCTCGGGCACGAGCCCGGCATCACCGAGCGGCGCATGTTCGGCGGCCTGGCGATGATGCTGCGCGGCAACATGGCGGTGGTCGTGCGCGGCGCGGGCGGCCTGATGGTCCGGGTCGACCCGGCCGAGGCCGAGCGTGCGCTGGCCGAGCCCGGCGCCGAGGCGACAGTCATGCGGGGCCGGGAGATGCGGGGCTGGGTCACCGTGTCGCCCGATGCCTGCGAGCGCGACCCGGACCTGACCCGCTGGGTCGGCAGGGGCGTCCGCTTCGCGCGCACCCTCCCGGCGAAGTAGCGCGACAGCGGGGAAATCCGGCTGCGCGGCCGGGCCGCCCGGCCTACGCTCCTGACCTGCCGCCGACGACGGCGGCGGATCGGAGACGGGCGGATGGCGGTTCACCTCTACGCGGTCAGCCTCGACGCGGGCGACCCGCGGCGGCTCGCGCGGTTCTGGTCCGGGGTGCTCGGCCGGGAGATCCTCGACGACCCGCGCGAAGGCGTGGCGCTGGGCGGCGACGCCCACAGCGACTTCCGCATCCGGTTCCTGCCCAGCACTGCGCCGAAGACAGTGCAGAACCGGATCCACTTCGACCTGACCAGCGCGTCGCCGCAGGCCCAGCGGGACACCGTCGACCGGGCGCTGACGCTGGGCGGGCAGCACATCGACATCGGCCAGGGGCCGGACGACGACCAGGTGGTGCTCGCCGACCCGGAGGGCAACGAGTTCTGCGTCATCGAGGCGGGCAACAACTTCCTCGCCGGCTGCGGCCCGGTCGGCGCTGTCAACTGCGACGGCACCCGGGCGGCAGGCCTCTTCTGGAGCGAGGCGCTGGGCTGGCCGCTGGTCTGGGACCAGGACGAGGAGACAGCGATCCAGTCGCCGCGCGGGGGCGCGAAGGTCACCTGGAGCGGCCCGCCGCTGATGCCCAGCGGCGGGCGGGACCGCGTACACCTGGATCTGGTCGCGGACGGTGACCGGGACGCGGAGGTCGACCGGCTGCTGGCGCTCGGCGCGGCCCGGGTCGGTACGGGAGAACACACCGCTGACGACGTGGTGCTGGCCGACCCGGACGGCACCGAGTTCTGCCTCCTGACGCCCCGCTGAGGCGGGTGCGGCCCCGGGGGACCGCACCCGCACCGATCAGCGCAGTCGCAGGCTCGGCTCCAGCGTGACCTCGAACAGCCGGTCCCACGGCAGCTCGACCCGCACCGCGGTGACCCGGTCCAGCGTCGCGGTGAACGTCCTGCGTCCGCGTACCCCGAGCACCAGCTCGCGCCCGGCGAAGTGGTCGGCGAAGTACCGTTCGGTCAGCGGTACCAGCCGGTCACGTACCCAGCCGTCGAAGTAGCGCTTCTGCTCGGCGGTCAGCGCCAGCGGATCCCAGCCCTGCGCGCGGGCGTGCGCGTACGCCTCGACCTGCACCACGTTCTTCCACGGGTCGTCCTTGACGAACCGGTAGAGCAGGTACTCGGCGTGCGCCTGGGCCGGTCCGCGCAGCTCCGGCACGCCGAAGCCGCTGCCGGACGAGCGCAGGTACGCCCACCGCGCGGTGCCGTGCGCGAGCGCCAGCCCGAGCGCGTTGCCGCCGGTGTTCCATCCCGAGTACGACAGCAGCGCCGGCAGGTCCAGGCGGGCCTCCATCCGGGACACCAGGTCGTGGTCGCCCTTGTTGACGATCAGCGGGTCCACCACGATCACCGGGGTGCCGGCGGCCAGCAGCTCACCGATGCGGCCGACGAAGGCGTCCAGGTCGGCGGCCCGCTGTCCGGCCGCCGCCGAGGGGGTGTTCACCGCGAGGACGATGTCCGCGTCGCCGGTCACCATCCGGCCGCCCACCGAGGTGACGTGCCGGCGGATGTTCTCCGCGAACGGGATGCCCTCCAGCGCTGCGGTCCAGCCCTCGCCGGACACCCCGGCGTACTCCACCCGGTAGGTGGGCGTGGCGCCGGCGGCGACGACCCGCGCGACGAGCAGCGCGTTGACCTCGTCGGCGCCGGGGAAGATCTCCACCCGGTCGCCGACGCCGAGCCGCGCCACGAGCGCCTCCAGCTCGACCCGCTCGGCGCGGGCCAGGCCGACCGGCGCGGTGTCGTCCTCGGAGAGCACCAGGTGGCTGATCGTCCCGTCCGCGACCCACTCCACCATCAGCCGGTTGACCTGGTGGTTGCGTGCCCGCGCGGCCAGGTAGTCCTCGACCACGGCGTCCGGGATGCGCGCCCGCACGGCGTCGAGCTGGCCGCGCAGCGACTCCTGGCCCAGGTTGACCACCTGGTCGTACAGCTTGGCCCACTGGACCAGCAGGTCACGGTAGTTGTCCAGGTCGGTGCCGGTGCTGGTGATGGCGAGCCGCTGGATCGTGTCGTGCACCTCGATCACCGCGTCGGACCGGCGTGCGCGCAGCCGCCGGATCGCCTCCAGGTTGCGCAACGCGTCGGCCAGGGCCGGTGCGGCGGTACGCGAGGCGATCAGCCCTCCGTACGCGAGCATGCTCACCGAGATCACGTACCCGTCGGTGCCGTCGGTGCCGTCGAGCCAGCGGGCGATGCCGGCGCCGTCACCGGGGGTGAAGAAACGGCCCAGCAGGTTCCGCGGCGGCAGCAGCACCTCGGCGTCGGCGCTCGCACCGGTCATCTCGGCGCAGTACGTGTTGACCGGCCGGTCGTCCAGCGGCACCAGCGCCACGCTCGGTCGCCGGCCGGCGGGCCGGGCGAAGGCGGGGCCGCCGAGGGCGACGGTGGCCAGGCCGGCCGCGCCGGTGGCCGCAAGAAGGGTTCTTCTCTTCATCGATGCTCCCTTTTCTCCGGCGCGCTCGCCGCCCGGGGGGTGGCCGGAACCAGCCGGCGGGTGATCCACAGCGGCGAGGTGACGGCGTTGCCCATCACCACCGCGTGGGCGCCCGCCTCGAAGGCCCGGCTGATCTGCTCCGTGGTCCGGTAGCGCCCTTCGGCGATCACCGGTACGGGCAGCAGCGCGGCGAGTCGCGCCACGAGCCCGAGGTCGGGCCCGTCGATCGGTGGGCCGGCCGGCGTGTAGCCGGACAGCGTGGTGGCGACCGCGTCCGCGCCGGCCTCGACGGCGGCGACGCCCTCGGCCACTGTGGAGACGTCGGCCAGGACCAGCGCGTCGCTCTGCTCGTGCACCGCGCGGACGGTGTCGGCGAAGGTCCGCCCGTCGGGCCGGGGGCGGTCGGTGGCGTCCACCGCGACGACGTGCGACCCGGCCCGCACCGCCTCCAGCGCGTGCCCGGCGGTCGGGGTGATGAACACGCCCTGCGTGCCGTGCTTGTACAACCCGATCACCGGCACGTCGACGGCGGCGCGTACCGCCCGCACGTCGTCGGGATCGTTGACC
Organism: Micromonospora sp. CNZ297; assembly: GCF_007827625.1. Classification (NCBI taxonomy): domain Bacteria; kingdom Bacillati; phylum Actinomycetota; class Actinomycetes; order Micromonosporales; family Micromonosporaceae; genus Micromonospora; species Micromonospora sp. CNZ297. The sequence continues at coordinate 42,495 of NZ_VISU01000016.1, forward strand.
CGGACCGCCACCGCGCCGCCGCGGACCACGGCGGCCGCCAAGCGGGCCTGGACGTACGGGTCGCGCATCGGGTCGTCCGGGTCGTCGGGCAGGGGCTGACAGGACACGACCAGCCCGCCGGCCAGTTCGTCCAGGACACTCACGTGCTTGTTCCTCCGTCGTGGTGGATCGGTGCGGTGGCGAGCCGGGCGGCGCCGACCACCACCGCGTCGGCGCCCAGCGCCGCGGGAAGCAGCGGCACGTGCGCCCAGCCGCCTGGTAGCTCCGCCCGGTAGGCGGCCGTCGCGGCGGGAAGCACTGTGGCGGCGGCGCCGCCGGCGACCACCACCGCGTCCGGGTCGAGCAGGGCGACGAGCCCGGCCAGGGCCGCGCCGAGCGCGGCGCCGGCCCGGTCGACGACCTGCCGGGCGGTCGCGTCACCGGCCGCCGCGCGCCGCGCCACCTCCCGGCCGGTGACCGGGTCACCGCCGGCGAGCGCGTACGCGGCGGCCAGGCCGGTGCCGGAGGCGATCGCCTCCAGGTGCCCGTACCGGCCGCAGCCGCAGCGCAGCCGCTGTGCGCCCGGTGCCGGCAGGTGCCCGAGCTGGCCGGCCGCGCCCCGGGCGCCGCCCTCGACCCGCCCGTCGTTGACGATCGCGCCGCCCAGGCCGGTGCCGACGGCGGCCAGCAGCACGTGCCCCAGGCCCTGTCCGGCGCCGGCCCAGCACTCGCCGAGCGCCGCCGCGGCGACGTCGTTGGTGACGCGCACCGGCCGGCCCAGCCGCGCGGCCAGCTCGTCGGCGACCGGGGTGCCGGCCCATCCGGGCAGGCTGTCGGTCGCGTACCGGATGGCGCCGGTCGCCGGGTCGACGGTGCCCGCGGTGCCCACCCCGACCGGCCCGGGGCCGGCGGCGGCGAGCAGGTCCGCGGCCAGGCCGGCGGCGGTGTCCAGCACCGCGGCCGGCCCGCCGCGCGCGGGGGTGGGCGCCTCGCGGCGGCCGAGCACCCGCGCACCGGGACCGACGAGGGCGGCGGCGGTCTTGGTGCCGCCGATGTCGATCCCGACGACCGGACCGGTCATCCCTTCAGACCGGTGTGCGCGAGGCCCTCGACGAACTGCTTCTGCGCGATGACGAACACCGCCAGCACCGGCAGCGCGGTCATCGACGCCGCCGCGAGCTGGACGTCCCACATCGGACCGCCGTACGCGTCGACGAACTGGGTGAGCGCCTGCGGCAGGGTGAACTTGTCCGGCGAGGAGAGGAACACGATCGGTTCCAGGTACAGGTTCCAGCTGTGCAGGAACGTGAAGATGGCCACCGCGCCGAGCGCGGGCCGGGACAGCGGCAGCGCGATCTTCCAGAACGTGGCGAAGCGTCCCAGCCCGTCGACCCGCGCCGCCTCCTCCAGCTCACCGGGGAGGCTGATGAAGAACTGCCGCATGATGAACGTCGCCAGCACGCTCGGCGCCCCGAAGATCGGCACCAGGATCAGCGGCCAGTGGGTGTCGATCAGGCCGAGCTTGAAGAACATCTGGAACAGCGGCACGATCGTCACCTCGCTCGGGATGAGCAGGCCCGCGAGGACGACCAGGAACAGCACGTTCTGTCCCCGGAACCGGATCCGCGCGAACGCGTACCCGGCCAGCGACGCCACGGCCAGCGTGCCGACGGTGACCAGCAGCGCGATGTAGAGGCTGTTCAGGTACTGCTGCCCGAACGGCTGCAGTTCGAACACCCGCTGGTACGCGTCCAGCCGCGGATCGGTCGGCAGCAGCTGCGGCGGGAAGGAGAAGATGTCCGCCACCGGCTTCAGCGACGAGGTGACCATCCACCAGGTGGGGAACACGAACGGGACGGCCAGGACCATCAGCACCCCGTAGAGCACCAGCTTGGTCCGCCGGGACAGGTCACGATTCATGGAAGACCCACCTCTTGCGCATCTGCCACTGCAGCACTGTCAGCGCGAGCACGATGACGAACAGCAGGATCGACAGCGTCGCGCCGTAGCCGAAGTGATGGAACTGGAAGGCCTGCTGGTAGAGGTAGTAGACGAGCACAGTGGTCGAGGTGCCGGGCCCACCCTGGGTGAGCACCGCGATCTGCGCGAAGACCTGCAGCGAGCCGACCACCGTGATGATCGACGTGAGCATGATCGTGGGGCTGATCAGGGGCACGGTGATGCGCCAGAACTGGCGCATCCGGCTCGCGCCGTCGACCTCGGCGGCCTCGTACAGATCGGCCGGCACGCCCTGGAGGGCGGCCAGGAACAGCACCATGTTCAGGCCGACGTTCTTGAACACCTGCACGACGATCACCGACAGCATCGCCGTGCCCTCGCCGCGCAGCCAGTTGGGGCCGTCGACGCCGATGGTGTCGAGCAGGCCGTTGATGCCGCCGTTGTCCTGCAGCAGGAAGCCCCAGACGATGGTCCACGCGACCAGCGAGACCACCACGGGGGAGAAGAACAGGGTGCGGAACACGATGGTCCCGCGCAGCTTCTGGTTGAGCAGGACGGCCAGCAGCAACGCCAGGCCGAGGTTGAACACGACCAGGCCGACCGAGAACAGGCCGGTCGACCGCAGCACCGGGCCCAGGTTGGGGTCGTCGGCCAGCGCGGCGTAGTTGTCGGTGCCGATGTAGTCGAAGCTGCCGGCCAGCACGTTCCACTCGTGCAGGCTGTACCAGACCACGAGGACCAGCGGCAGGATCACGAAGACCACGCTGCCGAGCAGCTGCGGGGTGATGAACAGGTATCCGGTGAGCTGGTCCCGGCGGCGGGTGGTCCAGAACGGCCGGGCCCGGCCCGGGGCGGGCCCGGCAGCAGCCGGGCCCACCCTGGTGTCCGTCTGGGTCATGATCCTCGGCCCTACTTCGCCAGCAGCGGCTGGATCTTGGAGCAGACGCCGTCGAGTACGCCCTTGACGTCCGCGTCCGCCTTCCACAGCGGGTCGAGCGCGGCGCGCACCTGCTGGCTCAGCTCGGCCTGCCCGGAGTGGCTGGGCTTGACAGTGCCGTTGGTGATGCCGTCGATGACGACCTTCTGCAGCTGCTCCGGCTTGAGCTTCGGGTTCGTCTTGGCCAGCGTCTCGGCGGTCAGCTGGGACTGCCGCGGCGGCGGGAAGAACTGGGCCAGCTTCGCCGAGTTGGCGGGGTTGGTGAAGAAGGCCAGGAAGTCGGCGGCCTGCTCGGCGTGCGGGCTCTTCTTCATCACGCCGATGCCGGCCTGGCCGACCACCGCGTACGGGCCCTTCGGGCCGGCCGGCAGCGGGACCAGGTCCCAGTCGAAGCCGTTCTCCTTCAGCAGCGAGGCGCGGGAGATCTGGGTGACGGTCATGGCGGCGTCACCGGCGAAGAAGTCGGCGGTCGTGCCCGGACCGGGCAGCGCCTTGCCGGTGAAGATCGCCTTGTGCAGCGTGGTCATCGCCTCGACCATCTCCGGGCTGTTGAACCCGCAGCTGCGGCCGTCCTCGCTCCACGCCTGGGCGCCCCAGCCGGTCCAGAACGTGGCCAGGTTGTCCCAGCCCTTGTAGTCGAAGTCGCGGACCACGAGCCCGGCCTTGCCCGACTTCGCCGCTGTGGCGCCGGCCGCGGCGAGCGCGGTGTCCCAGTTCCACTGCCCGGCCGCGATCAGCTCGGCCGGGGTCTTCTGCCCGGCCTTCTTGAGCATGTCGTTGTTGACGAACACGCCGAACGGCGAGGTCGAGAACGGGTACGCGAAGAGCTTCCCGTCGTTTCGCCAGAGCTTCAGCGTGGCGGGGGAGAGGTCGTCGTACTGGTAGCCGTCGGCCTTCTTCAGCGTGTCGTCGAGCGGGCGCAGCGCGCCGGAGGCGACGAAGTCCGGAGCCGAGTTCTCGAAGATCCACGCGAGGTCCGGCGCGTTGCCGCCGGCGATCTGCGTGGTCAGCGTCGTGGTGTAGTTCTCGAACGGCAGCGGGTCGAACTTGATCTCCGCGACGTCCGGGTTGTTCTTGCGGTACTCGTCGGCGATCTCGTTGAACAGCTTGAGGTGCGCCTCGTTCGCCGACCAGACGGTCATCCGCAGGCTCGCCGGACCGTCGTCCTTCGCGTCGCCGCCACCGCCGCAGGCGGTCAGGGCGAGCACACCGGTCATGGTCGCCGCGACCAGGCCGGACAGTCTTCCGTATCTCACTTTCTTCTCCTCACCGGGGGTTCAGTAGCCCGCGATCTGCGGCCAGCGGCATTCCACGCCGGCGGCCGAGATGCGGTCCGTGAATTCGGCCAGCAGGCGGGGGGTGCCGCGGACCGCGCGCGGGGACTCGCCCCGCGCAAGGCAGAAGTCGGCCAGCAGGCCGGCGACCTCACCGACGTTCCACTCGACCGGGTGCAGTCGGTAGCTGCCGTTGGTGACGTGCGTGGTGCCGATGTTCTTGCCGGCCGGCAGCAGGTTCTCCATCCGCTGCGGGATGAGCGCGCCGAGCGGGATCTCGAACGGGCAGGAGCCGACGTCGATGTAGTTGTCACCGCCGGTCGACGGGTGCAGGTCGATGCGGTACATGCCGACGCCGACCGAGTCGGGGTAGCTCACCGCGCCGTGCTCGCCGCGTACCGCGAGGGAGAGGTCCTGCTCGACCACCGTGTACTCGGCGCGGATGCGGCGCGACTCCCGGATGTAGGGCGCCTGCGCCAGCCCGTCGGGGCTGCCGGTCACGTCGCCGCGCAGCCGCAGCCCCGGGTAGCCGGTGCCGCCGTCGGGGCGGGGCGCCTCGGTCTGGAGCCAGTACAGGACGGAGTACGACAGCTCACGCGCCTGGGACAGGTGCCAGGACGCGTTCGGCACGTCGATGACCGGGCCCTCGAAGTAGTCGATCATCGGCCAGTTGACGAGCGTGATGTCGCTGCCGTACGCGCCGTCGACGAAGTTGCGCCGCGCCGCGATGCGCCGGAACGTCCACAGGTTGCCGTCGCCCGGGTTGAGCCGCTGGTCGGCGTTGACGCCCAGCGGGTCGTCGTCCGGGTTCGGCGTGAAGCTGCGCTCCACGATCTCCAGCGTGCGCGGGTGCGGCGACCGCCAGGACAGCAGCCGGTCGCCCCAGAAGTCCGGCTTGTAGTCGCGCCAGAAGTCGTATCCGGCGGGACGGTCGATGGTGTGGTCGCCGTCGACGTGGTCCAGCGCGAAGCAGACGGACACCGCCTGCATGTTCAGCGGCTGCGCCTCGGCGGGCGCGCTCGGCTCACCGGTCTGCGCCTGCGACTCGAACCCGGTCACGTACTCGGTGCCGGTCAGCGGCAGCAGCTCACCGGTCTCGGTGGCGTCCAGGACGTACGGCGCCTCCACCTCGATCCGCTCGTCGCGGTCCCGGTGGACGAGCGTCACGCCGGTGACCCGGTCGCCGTCGGTCTCGGCCGCGACCGGCCGGTACGGCTGCAGCACCGTCAGCCGCCCGGACCCCCGGTACGGCGCGAGCATCTGCTCCAGGACGGCGACCGCGACGCGGGGCTCGTGGCAGAGCCGGCTCACCCAGCCGGCGCCCGGGTTCAGGTCGGTCCACGCCCGGGACCGCTCGGTCAGCGGGTAGTGGCGGCGGTAGTAGTCGCGGATGCCGTCGCGCAGCTCCCGGTAGCTCGCGGTGGCGCCGAACTGCTCGATCCAGGAGTGCTCGTCCGGCGGGACCGCCTGGCTGGTGAGCTGCCCGCCGAGCCAGTCGAACTCCTCGGTCAGGATGACGGACCGGCCGGCACGGGCCGCGGCCAGCGCCGCGGCGACACCGCCCAGTCCGCCCCCGACGACGAGGACGTCCGCACGCATTAGTACCACTTGCTTCCTTCCAGTTGCGCGGCCGGGCGTGTCAGCGCCGGTCGGCCGCCGATCCAGGGACGCCGAGGGTGTCGCCCTCGACGAGTTCGCAGGGCAGGAGCCGTTGCTGGAGGCCGCCGGCGCTGCCGTCGATGACGCCGGTCAGCACCTCGACGGCCTGGCGGCCCATCTCCTCGCGCGGGATGCGGAACCCGGTGAACGTGATGTCGGTGGGCACCGGGACGGTCGGGTCGCCGAGTGTCACGACGGACAGGCCACCGGGCACCGTCAGTCCCTTGCGGCGGGCGGCCGACTCCAGCGCGACAGCGGTGGCGAAGTCCTCCACGAAGGCGACGGTGCTGCCGTCGGCCCGCAGGTCGTCCACTGTGGCGTCGGCGGTCTCCGCCGTCGCGGTGATCTGGCGGGCGCTCTCCGCGCCGGCCGCGCCGGCGTGGAAACCGCTGCGCCGGTCGTGCGAGGACTCGGCCGCGGTGCCCATGCCCACGTACGTCAGGCGCCGGTGCCCCAGGTCCAGCGCCCGCTCCGCCAGCCGGTGGACCGCGCTGGCGTAGTCGGCGCCGACGTAGGGCACCGGCCCGCCGGCGTCGTCGCGGCGCCCGACGGCGACGTAGGGGAACCCGTCGCGGTTGAGCCGGAGCAGCTCCGCGCCGTCGATCTCCCGGCCGAGCAGGATGCATCCGTCGGCCAGCCGCAGCCGGTTGTCCTGGTGGAAGATGCGCCGCCGGCCGTCCACCACCGGGGCGCTGGTGAACAGCAGCAGGTCGCAGCCGACCCGTTCGGCGTACTCCTCGATGCCGAGCAGGAACGGGTGGAAGAAGTCCCGGCTGCCGCTGGGGAAGGCCGGCTCGTAGGTGAAGACGCCGATGATCCGGTTGAACCCGGAGGCGAGGCGGCGGGCGGCCGGGTCGGCGGCGTACCCCGTCTCGGCGATGACCTGCAACACCCGGTCCCGTGTCTCCGGCGCGATCCGGACGTCGGCGTCGGTGCGGTTGTTGAGCACCAGCGACACGGTCGCCTGGCTGACGCCGGCCATTCGCGCGATGTCACGCTGGGTGACACGCCTGGGGGGAGGGGTCACGTCGGTCCTTCCACTTCCGCTAATGCGTATTAGCGATCGGGTCGGGATGGAGCCTCTCTGCTGTCCCGGCGTCCTGTCAAGGGGTGGCCGGAAGATTTCCGTTCGATGAACTCCCTGGAGTAATGCGCATTAGTAGCCGCGCTCGACTCTCTCCGGCGGCTGTTCGGGCGGGGATCTTGACAAGGGTCGACCGGGCGAGCGACAGTAGGCGGACCTCGGCACTAATGCGCATTAGCGTGTCGTCGATCGTCCGCTCGGGCGATCGACGATGCCTGCTTCCCTACCCAGAGTGATGCTGGGTGGCCCCTTCCTGCTGTCACCCCGGGCGCTACCGTTCCCATGGGACGGTCGTGGCGCCGTCCGCACGGGGGAGGGGACAACGTGGGCACCACTGTCGCTCGTCATCTCGCGGGAGCCACGGCGGCCTGGCTCGTCGTCGTCGCGGAGGCGGTCGCCGGTTACCTCGGCCTGCTGGCGTACGCGCTGCTCACCGGCGCCGACCCGGGTGGCCCGCTGGCCGGGCCGCTGCTGGTGCTGATCGCGGCGCTGCTCGGCGTGGCCGCGCTGCCGCTGCTGTTCGCGCCGGCCGTCGCGCTCGGTGAGGCGGCGGGCAGGCGGCGGACCGGTCCGGCGCTCGCGTTCGCCGGGCTCGTCGCGGTCGTGCTGGCCGCCGGGTACGCCGCCGCGACGGCGGTCGCCACGGACGTGCCCGGCGCCCGGGTGCCGCTGGTGGCCGGGATCGCCGCGCTGCTGGCCCTCCCGCCGACGGCGGCGTACGCGCTTACCGCCCGCGGCGTGGGCTGGACCGCCCGCCTGATCCGGCGCCGGACGGCCACCGCCCGCCCGGTACGCGCCGAGGCGGGCTGACCTACACCTGGATGTCGAAGCGCTGCAGCACCGACGGGGCGACCAGCCCCACCGCGGCCAGCACGGCCAGGATCGTCATCGCGGTGCGCAGCACCACCGTCTCGGCCTTGCTGCCGGTACGCAGGGCGATCTTGTTGGGCAGGCCGATCATCGTCCACATCCGGCGTTTGATCGGGATGGGCCACAGGATCGGCACCCCGGCCCGGGTGATCATGTCGCCGAGGATGTGCACGAAACAGCCCACGCCGACGGCGAGCCCGATCATCGGATAGCCCCGGTCGCCGGGCAGGTTGGCGAACGTGAACCAGGCCGCGGCGGCGGACACCAGCGTGACCACCACCCAGCCGGCGCGCTCGGCCCACTGGTCGAACAGCCCGCGCAGCGCCAGGCCGATCATGAAGAAGAGGATGCCGACCACCGCCCACTTGCCGTAGTGGGCGCAGAGCGCGGTGGTGCCCCAGCCGACGAGCACGGTGAACGGGATGGTGTGGGTCAGCGTGCGGTGCCCGTTGTTGCGGCGGGGATCCTTGCTGAGCTTGGTGGCGTAGTAGACGCCGAGCGAGATCTTCTCCATCACCTCGGCGACGAAGAGGCTGACCACGCCGAACGTGCGTGCCACGGTGGCGCCGCCCTGGTTGCGGGTGACCTTCCCGGACAGGTCGAGGTCGGGGAAGAGCGCCCCACCGGCGCAGACCGCGGTGCCCACCGCCAGGGCCAGCGGTGTCTGGTGGTAGTCCGCGAACTGGGCCATCGCCCAGGAGCCGGTCAGCCACGCCGCCGCGCCCGAGAGCGCGTGGGACGGTCCCATCATCTCGGCTCGCCCTTCCCGAAGATCTTGATCCAGAAAACTACGCCACTGTAGTCAGCCCGTGTGACAGCGGGGCATCAGCCGGACGGTCCACTGGGGAAGGGGCGCCGCGGCCGCCGCATCAGCCCGCGGTACGGGTGGGCCGGACCGTGCCGAGGCTCGCGCGGATGACGGCGAACTGTTTCGAGGCGGCGGGCCAGTCGGCGTCGGAGGTGGTCCAGCCGAGCGTCCAGCCGGCCCGTTCGCCGGGCAGGACACGCAACGCGCGCATCCGTTCCCCGTAGGGCGCGGTCCAGCGGCACTCCCACGCCGCGCCGGGACCGTCGGACTCCAGCCGGACCTTCTGGTAATGCGGCAGCCGGCCGGCCGAGGTCAGATCCCGCTCGGACGACTTCAGCCGGCCCACCGGATCACCGCCCGGGTACGGCTCGACGCCCAGGATGCGCCGCGTCTCCGGGTCCTGGAAGCAGGTGGTGTCGCCGGAGCGCAGTTGCAGCCAGCCGGCGGGCAGGGCGATGCGGAAGCCGCCGGTGTCGGCGGGCCAGACCCAGCCGGTCGGAACGGTCACCGGCGGGTCGTCCGGTGGCGGCCCCTTGCGGACCGGCGTGCCGGCCACGTCGGGCCGGACGCAGGGGAACGGCGGAGGCGGCACGCCCGGCCCGGGCGGGCGGTCCCAGGGGCGGGCGACGGCCTCGGTGGAACTGCCCGCCTGCGGCGTCTCGTCGCGACCACTGGTGATCGCCAGCGCGGTGCCCACACCCGTCACCACGGCCAGCAGCACGGCTCCCAGCACCAGTCCCCAGCGGTGCAGCGGGTTCCCGTCCCCGGAGGTGAGCGGGGGATCGGCGGGGCGGGGAACCCCGGCGGGCCGGGGCGGGGCGGGATGTACCGCGCCGCTGTCGACCGGTCCGCTGTGGGCGACCGGCGGAGGCTTGGCGACCGGCGCGGCGCCGTGGCCGACGATGTGCACCGGGCTGAGGGCGTCGGCGCGGGGCGCCGACTCGGGGCCGGCCGGGCTGCCCGGGTCGACGAAGCTGGTGAGGACGGTGGGGCCGAGGCTGATCGGACCTGGGCGGGCCGGCCCGCTGCGGGGCGGGTCCGGGGTCGCGTCCGGGGCGCCCTGCTCCGGCTCACCCGTGCGGCCTCGCTCCGGGTCACCGGTCCGGCTCCGCTCCGGGTCACCGGTCCGGGCGCGGCCCGGTGGCGCCGCCCGGCCCACCGCTGCCGAGCGACCGACCGCACCCGAGCCGCCGGCCGCACCCGAGCCGCCGGCCGCACCCGAGCCGCCGACCGCACCCGAGCCATCGGCCGCGGCCGGGCCGCCGATGACACCCGAGCCGCCGACCGCACCCGAGCCGCCGTTCGCGTCCGGACGGCTGATCGCATCCGACCGGCTGCCCGGGGACGGGGGACCGCCTGCGCCCGCGCGCCCGACCGCCCCCGAGCCGCCGGCCGGGGACGACGGACTCCCTGCTTCCGCGCGGGCGGCCGGGACGGAGCGCCCGGCTGTACCGGAGGGACCGGCCGGACCAGCCGCGCCGGCCGCGTCCCCGGATGGTGGCGCGCGGTCGCCCTCGGCGGGCGGGGCCCACTCGCTGCGCTTCGCCGCCCGGCTCCACGCGCGGGCGGCGGCGGCCGGCGGCATCAGGTCCGGGTAGATGCCGCCCGGAGCCGCCGGGTTCCCCGGTGACCCCGGCTCGTCACCCGCCGGGACGTCGGCATCGCGGCCGCCGGCCGGCCGGTCGGACGACGCAGCGGTGGTACGGCCCGCAGAGCCGGCGGCCTCCGCGTCGGCCTCCGACACCGCGGCGACGCCGAGCAGGCGGGCCGTCTCGCGGTGCCCCAGGCGGGTACGCGGATCGCGCCGCAGCAGCCCGGCCAGCACCGGCGCCAGCGGGCCGGCGTGCGGCGCTGGGTCGGGCGGCCGGGTGGCGAGTGCGGCGAGCGTGGCCATCGCGGTGCTGCGGGCGTACGGGGAGCGGCCCTCCACCGCGGCGTGCAGCGTGGCGCCGAGCGACCACATGTCCGCCTCGACGCTCGACACGCCCTCGGCGGCCCGCTCCGGTGCGACGTACTGGGGGGAGCCGAGGACCAGGCCGGGCCGGGTCATCGCGCCGTCACCGCCCTGGAACACGGCCAGCCCGAAGTCGGTGAGCAGCACCCGCCCGTCCCGGGCCAGCAGCACGTTCGCGGGCTTCACGTCCCGGTGCAGCACCCCGGCGTCGTGTGCGGCGCGCAGCGCGGCGAGCACCGACAGGCCGATCTCGGCGGCGCGGCCGGGCGGCAGCGGCCCGTCGGTCTCGATGATCTCCTGGAGCGAGCGGGACGGGACGTACTCCATGATCAGCCAGGGTTCGCCCTGGACCCGGACCACGTCGTAGACCCGCACCACGTTGGGGTGGTTGAGCCGCGCGGACGTCCGCGCCTCGCGCAGCGTACGGGCGCGCAGCTCGTCCTGCTCGTTCTCGGCGAGCCAGTTCGGCGGCACGACCTGCTTCACCGCGACCTCGCGTTGCAGCTCCTCGTCGCGCGCCCGCCAGACCTGGCCCATCCCGCCGCGGCCGACCAGTTCGAGCAGGCGGTACCGCCCGGCGATCACTACCTCCTGCACCGCACTCCTCACCGCTGGTCAGTGGTCCACAATAGCCAACGGATCGGACGGTACCTATCGCATGTCAGCGCGTCCTGCTCCTAACTCGCCGCGCCGGCGAGCAGGTTCCCCTCCGGGACGGCGATCGGGGACCGGTCACCGGCCAGCAGGGCGGTGGCCCGGCGGGTCTGGAACGCGTCGTGGTCGCGGCGGGCGGTGGCGTAGGCGGCGGCGGTCCGGGCGGCGATCGCCGACCAGGTGTAGCGCCGGCTGACCATGCTGCGCGCCTTACGCGCCACCCGCCGGGCGAACACCTCGTCGCCGAGCAGCCGGTCGACGGCGCCGGCCAGCGCGTCCGGGTCGCCGTGCGGGAACGTCACCCCGGTGACACCGGGCTCGACGATCTCGGCCAGCCCGCCGGTACGCGCCACAGCGAGCGGCGCTCCGGCCGCAGCCGCCTCCAGCGCGATCATGCCGAACGGCTCGTAGAGGCTGGGGATCACCGTGGCGTCGGTGGCGGCGAGCACCGCGGGAAGCTGGGTGGCGTCCATGAAACCGGCGAACCGGACCGTGTCTCCCACGTGCAGCCGCCGCGCCTGGTCGACCAGCTCGTCGCGGTACGGCCCGTCGCCGGCGATCACCACCCGCAGGCCGGGGTGCCGCTTCGCCAGGTGCGGCACGGCGTGCACGAGGTGCTGCACGCCCTTCTCGTAGACCAGCCGGCCGGCGTACCCGACGAGCGGCCCGCCCGCGGCGAAGCGTGCCCTGGCGGAGGCGACCGCGTGCGGCCGCGCCCGCCAGGCCCGGTCGTCGACGCCGTTGGCGACCACGTCGATGCGTCCGGCCGGCACGCCGAACAGCCGGGCCACCTGGTCACGCATGTACCCGGAGCAGGCGATCACCCGGCCGGAGGCGTTGCTCAGCCAGTGCTCGACGCCGTGGATGGTGCGGTTCATCTCCTCCGGCAGCCAGCCCTGGTGCCGGCCCGCCTCGGTGGCGTGGATGGTGGTCACCAGCGGCACGTCCAGGTGCTCGGCCAGCGTGACGGCGGTGTGCGCGACCAGCCAGTCGTGGGCGTGGATCACGTCGTAGGTGCCGGACGAGGCGGCGCGCAGCGCGGCCCGGGTCAGCGTGTGGTTGAACGCCATCGTCCAGGCCAGCAGCGAATCGGTGGCGAGCGGGAACCGGACCGGATCCTCGGCGGCCCGGACGATGCGGACGCCGTCGGCGTACTCCTCCAGGGGAGCGCCCTCGGCGTGGCGGGTGACGACCGTGACCTCGTGCCCGGCGGCGGCAAGCGCCACTGACAGCGCGTGGACGTGGCGGCCGAGGCCACCGACGAGCACCGGCGGGTACTCCCAGGAGAGCAGCAGCACCCGCAGGCGCCGGGCGGGCTGGATGTCGATCACTTCGGCGTCAGCTGACACGCGGCCCCCTTTGAGTTGTGGCGTCCCCACCCCGGCGGCGTCGCCGCGGTGCCGGGTGGGGTCGCCGCCCATCCTGCCGAGGGGTCGATAACCGGCGGCGACGCGCCGGTTGCCGGTCTGTAACGCGTTACCGGCGCATCCGCCGGGCGCGTAGCAGCTCGGCCACCGACCACGCCTGGAACGGGCATCCGGTGGCCGCGTGCGGCGCCGCGCCGTCGGCTGTCTCGCTCACCGAGCCCAGGCCGTCCTCGGCGAGGTGGCCCACGAGCCCCACCAGCAGGTCGTCGGTGGGCAGCCCGGCCCGGCGGTACGCGTCCAGCAGCGGCCCGGTCAGCCACGGCCAGACGGTGCCCTGGTGGTACGCGGAGTCCCGCTCGGCGGGCCCGCCCCGGTGCCGTCCGGTGTAGCCGGGGGAGTCCGGGGCGAGGCTGCGCGGTCCGAGCGGGGTGAACAGCGCCTCGGTGATCCGTCGTAGCGTGGCCTCGTCCGGCTCCAGCGGGGCGTGCGGAAGCGACCAGGCGAGCAGCTGGTTGGGACGCAGCAGGTCGTCGTCGTGGTGCGCGGCCCCGCCGAGCGGGTACGCGGGCGCCGGGGCGTCGACCACGTCGTGCAGCCAGCCGGCCGGGGCGGGGAACCGCTCCCGGAACGCGGTGGTGGCCCGGCGGTGCAGGGCGTGCAGCGCGGCGGCGTCACGTCCGGCCAGCTCGGTCAGCTCGGCGAGCCCGGCCAGCCCGTTGATCCACAGCGCGTTGACCTCGACCGGCTTGCCGGTACGCGGGGTCACCGGCACCCCGTACACCCGGGCGTCCATCCAGGTGAGCGCCACGTCCGGCGGGCCGCCCTGGGCCAGCAGCCCGTCGGCCGGGTCGACGCCGATGCCGTACCGGGTGCCCGCCACGTGCGCCTCGACCACGCCGTGCAGCGCGGGCAGCAGCTCGTCGCCCAGGTCGGTGTCGCCGGTGACTGTGACGTGCCGGTGCACCGCGTGCAGGAACCACAGCGTCGCGTCGACGGTGTTGTACTCGACCCGGCCGGTGTCGGCCGTGTTCGCCAGCATGCCCTCGTTCAGCGTGGCCGCGTACGCCCGCAGCAGGTCCCGGCCCTCGTCGGCCCGGTTCGTGCACAGGAACAGGCCCTCGTAGGAGATCATCGTGTCCCGCGACCAGGCCCCGAACCAGGGGTAGCCGGCGACCACGTCCGGGCCGGTGGCGGTGCGTACCACGAACGCGTCGGCGGCCAGCGCGAGCGTCGCCTCGACCGCGTCGCCGGGTTCCGCCGCCGCGACCACCGCACGGCTGCGCCGCCGGGCCGCCTCGACCACGGCGGTCGCCGGTGGCGGCTCCTCGGCCAGCTCGTCCGCCCAGGCCAGCACCGACACGGTCGCGCCCGGCTCGTCGAGCGCGCCGGTGAACCGGCCCGCGTACCAGAGGTCCTCGTCCGGGTGCAGGCCGCGCTCGGCCTCGGTCCGGTGGCGCACCCCGTGCCACCACTGCCCCTCCGGGGTCCAGTCCGGCCCGGCCAGGCGGTACGCGCCGTCGATCACCGCGCCGCCGGCCGCCGGTTCCAGCCGGGGCGCCGGGCCGTCGGCGCGCCGCTCGCCGTGCGCGTCGCGCCAGGTGCAGGCCGCGGCCAGGTCCAGCCGCACCGGGCCGCCGGAGATCAGCCGGTGCACCACCGCCACGCAGGAACGGCCGTACGTCATGGCGATCTCCCGCTCGATCACCACGTCGCCGATGCGCCAGCGCCAGCGGGGCACCCCGTCGGCCAGGTCGAAGCGCTCCAGCAGCTCGAAGCCGCGCGGGTCGACCACGCCGGAGGACCACTCGTGCGCGCCGAGGCGGACCTGCCGCCCCGACGGCAGTGTGACCGCCGGGTCGAGGCTCACGAGTCCCACCTTGCGGGACGCCGGCGTGTCACCGGCCACCACGAGCAGCCCGTGATACCGGCGGGTACGCAGTCCGGCGACGGTGCCCATGGCGTACCCGCCGCGCCCGTCCGTGACCAGCCATTCCCGCACGGCGGCGGCGGACAGCTCGCCGCAGACCCGCGGCCCGAAACGGATGTCGATCAACTTTCCTCCACCGGCAGCGAGGTGTGACATGCCACGGCGACAATGGCCGCTGTGGAGATGTACCCCGGCGGCGTCGAAGATGTGCCAGTGATCACCGACCGGTCGACCTCCGCGTCCCCCGACCCCGAGCGGCACCGGCTCGCCCAGGCCGACGCCGGGGAGCAGGACTGGCGCGCATGGGGCCCCTATCTGTCCGAGCGGGCGTGGGGGACGGTCCGGGAGGACTACAGCGAACACGGCACGGCGTGGGACTACTTCCCCCACGACCACGCGCGGTCCCGAGCGTACCGGTGGAACGAGGACGGCATGGCGGGCGTCTGCGACGACCGGCAGACGTTCTGCTTCGCGCTCGCGCTGTGGAACGGGCGCGACCCGATCCTCAAGGAGCGGATGTTCGGCCTCGGCGGCGACGGCGGCAACCACGGGGAGGACGTCAAGGAGTACTGGTGGTACCTCGACAGCACGCCGACGCACTCCTTCATGCGCTGGCGCTACCACTACCCGCAGGCCGCCTTCCCGTACGACGAGCTGGTCGCGGTGAACGCGCTGCGCGGCCGGGACGACACCGAGTACGAGCTGGTGGACACCGGCATCTTCGACGACGACAGGTACTGGGCGGTGACTGTCGACTACGCCAAGGCGTCGCCGACGGACATGTGCGTGCTGGTCACAGTGGCGAACCGGGGCGACGAGGACGCGACGCTGCACGTGCTGCCGACGCTGTGGTTCCGCAACACCTGGGCGTGGGGCCTGCCGGGCACCGACCGGATGCCGAAGCTGACCGGCGAGGAGGCCGGGGCGTGGGGCGGCGCCCGGCTCGTCGGTGACCACTGGGTGCTCGGCCAGATCCTGCTGGAGGGCGACGGTGACCCGGTGCCGCTGCTGTGCGACAACGAGACCAACGCCGAGCGGCTGTGGGGGCTGCCCGGGCGGTCGGCGTACCCGAAGGACGGCATCAACGACCACGTCGTGGCCGGCGCGGCCACCGTCAACCCGGACCGCACCGGCACCAAGGGCGCGCTGCACTACGTGCTGGACGTACCGGCGGGCGAGCATCGGCAGATCCGGCTGCGGCTGACCCGTACCGCGCCGCCGCCGGCCGCCGCGCCACCCGCCCCGGCCGACCTGGGCGACGGGTTCGACACCGTGCTCTGGGCGCGCCGGGCCGAGGCGAACCGGTTCTTCGACAGCGTCATCCCGGCCGCCGCCACCGCCGACGAGGCCCTGGTCGCGCGCCAGGCCATCGCCGGGCTCATGTGGGGCAAGCAGTTCTACCACTTCGACGTCGAACGCTGGCTCGCCGGCGACCCCGGCTCCGCGCCCCCGCCGTCCGGCCGCCGGCACGGGCGCAACAGCGCCTGGTGGCACATGAACAGCTTCGACGTGATCTCCATGCCGGACCCGTGGGAGTACCCCTGGTACGCGGCCTGGGACCTGGCCTTCCACTGCGTCACCATCGCCCGGGTCGACCCGGGCTTCGCCAAGGAGCAGATCCTCCTGCTGCTGCGCGAGTGGTACCTGCACCCCAACGGGCAGATCCCGGCGTACGAGTGGGCGTTCGGGGACGTGAACCCGCCGGTGCACGCCTGGGCGGCGCTGAAGGTCTTCGAGATCGACGGCTCCCGGGATCACGAGTTCCTCGCCCGGGTGATGCACAAGCTGCTGCTCAACTTCACCTGGTGGGTCAACCGCAAGGACACCGGCGGCAACAACGTCTTCGAGGGTGGCTTCCTCGGGCTGGACAACGTCGGCCCGTTCGACCGCTCGGCCGCGCTGCCGGTCGCCGGGGTGCTGGAGCAGTCCGACGGCACCGGCTGGATGGCCATGTACGCGCTCAACCTGCTCGACATGGCGATCGTGCTGGCCGAGCACGACCGCGCGTACGTGGACACCGCCACCAAGTTCTTCGAGCACTTCGCGTACATCGCCGCCGCCGCGTACCACCAGGGGCTGTGGGACGCCGAGGACGCGTTCTTCTACGACGTGCTGCGCCTGGCCGACGGGACGAAGGTGCCGCTGAAGGTGCGCTCGGTGGTCGGGCTGCTGCCGCTCGCAGCCGTCACCCGGCTCACCGCCCGGACCATGCGCCGCCTGCCCGAGCTGGGCGCCCGGCTGCGCTGGTTCCTCACCAACCGCCCCGAGTACGCCGAGGTGATCGGCGCCCGCCGGATCGGGCCCGACGGCCGCCAGCAGCGGCTGCTGTCGATGGTCGCCCCGGACCAGGTGGTACGGCTGCTGGCCCGGATGCTCGACACCGACGAGTTCCTCTCCGAGTACGGGCTGCGCACGCTGTCCCGGGCCCACCTGGACAAGCCGTTCACCGTCACGCTCGGCGGGCAGGAGTTCAGCGTCGGCTACGAGCCGGCCGAGTCGACCAGCGGCCTGTTCGGCGGCAACTCCAACTGGCGCGGCCCGATCTGGATGCCGACGAACTTCCTGCTGATCAGCGCTCTGCGTGACTATGCCGCGTTCTTCGGCGACGACCTCCAGGTCGAGTACCCGACCCGGTCCGGCGTGAAGCGCACGCTCGACGAGATCGCCGACGACCTGTCCGCGCGGCTGATCTCGCTGTTCACCCGCGACGGCTGGGGTCGGCGGCCGATCTACGGGGCCGCCCAGCTGTTCCAGACCCACCCGGACTGGCGCGACCTGATCTGCTTCCCGGAGTACTTCCACGGCGACAACGGCGCCGGCCTGGGCGCCTGGCACCAGACCGGGTGGACCGCGCTGGTCGCCGACCTGATCCTCACCTTGCGCCGCTGACGCGGCCGAACCCTCACCTTGCGTCGCTGACGCGGCCGAACCCTCACCTTGCGTCGCTGACGCGCGGGGCGCGACGGGAAGCCCCGCCGCGCCCCGCACGCTCACGGCAGCGGCAGGAACGCCAGCCGGGCGTGGTACTCGCCGGCCACCGTCACCGTGTCGCTGCCGACCCACAGACCCCGGTCGGTGGCGTACAGCTCGCCGGTGCCTACCCCGCGGTCCTTGGTCGGGTTCCACGGCAGCGCCTTGCCCGTGGTCGGGTGGATCGCCCCGATGCCCGGCCGGGACACCGCGCCCGGGCCGGCCGAGTTGCGGCCCTGCGGGTTGTCCAGCCAGCGCTGGTGCCCGCCGACGTAGACCGCCGCGCCGGTCACCGCCACCGACAGCAGCGTGTCGCCGCCGGTGTAGTTGGCCCAGGTCGGCTGTTTGCCGCCGGTGGCCGTACCGAACTCGAAGCGCGCCGCGGCGTCGCAGAGCGTGCCGGGGAACGCCGCGCCGGTGGTGACCACCGCGAACCAGGTGCCGTCCGGGGAGATGTCCACCCCGCGCAGGTACGACGGCATCGACCGCGCGCACTGCGGCTGGTAGCGGTCGGTGGCCCAGCCGGAGAGCGTGGCGCCCGCGCCGGACAGGTTCGCTACCGCCAGCTGGTGCCGGGCCACGCCCGCCACCGTGCTGAAGTTGCCGGCGAACACCAGCCGGGTGCCGTCGGCGGAGACGTCCAGCGCCTCGACCTTCACCGGCGCGGTGGCGCCGGACGTGGTCTTGCGCGGGCCGGCCAGGTTCAGGTTGACCGACGCGTCGGCCGCCCCGGTGGTGGCGTTCACCGCCGCCAGGGCACGCCGGGTCACCCCGCCGACGGTCTGGAACGCGCCGCCGACGATCAGCCGGTTGCCGACCAGGCGTACGTCGTTCACCTGGTTGTTCAGCGCCGGCGTGGTGAAACCGGCGACCCGGGCGCCGGTGGCCGCGTCGATCCGGGCCAGCCGGGACGCCGCCGTGCCGTTGACAGTGGTGAACGCGCCGCCGATGTAGAGCGAGCGGCCGTCCGGCGCGGCGGCGAGCGCCTTGACCGCGCCGTTGACCTGCGGCCGGAACGTGGTGTCGATCCGGCCGGTGGTCGCGTCCAGCGCCACCAGCCGGGGCATCGCCAGCTGGGCCGACTGGCCGGCGTTGCGCACCTTGGTGAACGTGCCTGCCACGTACACGCGGGTGCCGATCTGGAGGATGCGGTGGACGGTGCCGTCCAGCGCGTGCGGCGTCCAGTCGACCGGGTTGGTGCCGACCACTGTGGTGTGTGAGGCGTTGACGGCCAGCGCCGGGGATCCCGGCAGCGCCGCGCCCGCGACGGCGAGCGTCGCGGCCACCGCGACGGCGGCGCGCCGCCGGCGCCGTCGTCCAGGTGGATGATCGGGTGAGATCGTCATGGCCGAAGCATGCCGTCGGACCAGGGATTCCGCAGTCGGGTAGCCGCCGGTAACGGGCCGCCGACCGGATAATCCGCGTGGCCCGTCCGGCGGTCGGACAGTACGGTGTGCGAGGTCCGCGAGGGGGAGGGGGACGCGATGCCGTCGCGCCGGGACGCCGCCGTGCTGGTCTTCGACGCCGACGACACGCTCTGGGAGAACAACGTCCTGTTCGAGCGCGTCATCGACGACTTCCTCACCTGGCTCGACCACCCCACGCTGGACCGGGCCCGGATCCGCGCGGTGCTCGACGACATCGAGCGTGCGAACGCCGTTGCGCACGGCTACGGCAGCAAGGTCTTCCTGCGCAGCCTCGGCGAGTGCCTGGAGAAGCTGCGCGAGCGTCCGGCCACCGCGCGGGAGCGCACCGAGATCGAGCAGCTCGCCGCGGCGCTGGTCGGGCACCAGGTGGAGCTGATGCCGGGCGTGGCCGAGACGCTCGACGACCTGGCCGGGCGGCACGAGCTGCTGCTGCTGACCAAGGGCGAGCGCGAGGAGCAGCAGCGCAAGCTGGACGCGTGCGGGCTGCTGCACCACTTCCGCGCCGCGCACATCGTGCCGGAGAAGGACGCGGACACCTACCGCTGGCTGGCCCGCGAGCACGCCTTCGACCCGGCCGCCGCCTGGATGATCGGCAACTCGCCGCGCTCGGACATCCTGCCCGCGCGGGCGGCCGGGATGAACGCGGTCTTCATCCCGAACGAGAACACCTGGGTCCTGGAGCACGACGAGCTGGACCCGTCCGACCAGCGGGTGATCCGGCTGGCCGCGTTCCCCGACCTGGTCCACCACTTCTGACCGGGCCGGTAACGTCCGGGACGTGCCGCTGACCTTCCCGTCGCACCTGGCGCCGGTGCTGCCGCTGAAGCTGTGGCGGCCGGGCTGGTTCGACGGGGTGGCGCTGTGCACCGGCGCGGTGGCGCCGGACGTCGCGTACCTGTTCACCGGCACGGCGCCGGCCCAGAACCTGCGCACGCACACGCTCGGCGGCCTGCTCTGGTGGTGCCTGCCGGTCGCTCTCGTGTACGCCTGGGTGGTGCGCCGCGTGATCGCCGGCATCGCGGTGCACCTGCCCGGGCAGCGGTTGTTCGGCTGGCCCTGGTACGCGACCCTGGCCCGGGTACGCCACCCCTGGCAGGTCACCGTCTGCTCGGTGCTCATCGGCGCGTTCAGCCACGTGGCGTGGGACCGGGTCAGCGACAGCGAGCGGCTGCCCCGGCTGCTGGGGATCGCCGACTTCCACGCCGTGACCGGCGTGTACTGGTACCGGTTCGTGGACGTGGTGGCCGGTCTCGCCGGTGCGCTGCTGGTGGTCGTCCTGGCCGTCTCCGAGGCCCGCCGCGGCGTGCGGACCGGTGGCGTACGCGAACCCGTGCCGGAGGCGAACCCGTTGGTGTTCTGGCGGGTGGCGCTGGCGGTCACCGGGCTCGGCGCGCTGCTGATGCCCGCGCTGCCGGCGGCCGGCGTCCCCGCCCCGGCGGGCGTCCGGGCGCTGCACGTGGCAGCGCTGGCGCTCGTCGCCGGGGCCGTCGCGGCCCGGACCGTCCCGCCGCGACCGGCCGGGCGCAGTCCGCGTCTCGAAGTCGAACAGCGCGAAACCGGCTGACCCCGTTACGCCGACATGCCGCAATTCGGCATAGACATCAATCACAAGCGCGGTCGCCGGTCATCGCTTGTCCGGCCTGCGCGGACGCGCCTAACCTGAGCCGGCGCCCACGTCTCGTCGGGGTGAGACGGGGGCGCACCGGAGTCCGGTGGTAAGAGCACCGTGGAGCTGAGTGCGGGCATACCGGCTCGCCGTGCGGAGCCCGGCGGAAGGCGTCGTGCCACGCCTGCCGCGTTCCCGCGGCGCAGACCGCTACCGAACCGGACGGCCGGGGTCAGGACCGGGGAGTTGCGGACCCGGTCCTGACCCGTCCGGCACCCCTCACCGCCGCCCGGATTGCCGGTGGGACACCTCTGGTGCGCGGGCCGGTCACGGAGCGACACTGAGTCATGACACCTCAGCGCGTACCGCTGCTCGCCGGCCTGGTCGTGCTGTTCGCGGCGGCCTGCACGGCGACCGGCCACGACGGCGCGTCCCCGGCGCCCACCCCGACGGTCGCGGCGGCGTCCGCGCCGGCCGGGACCGATGCGCCGGAAGCCACGCCCACCCCGCCCGTGCCGACCGAGGCCGCGTCGACCGCCGGGTCCTGGCGCGTCACCTGGGGCTGGGCGGTGCCCGGCGGCCCCGCCCGGGTGACCCATCGGGTACGGGTGCCGGTCACCCCGCCGCCCGGGGAACCGCTGCCCGTCCTGGTGGCGGTCGACGTCGGCGACCACCCGGCGGAGGGGTTCAGCCGGATCACGTTCGCCTTCCGCGGACCCACACCGTCCTACGAGGTCGCCTACGTGCCGCAGGTGGTGACCGAGGGGCGTGGAGCACCGGTCGCGCTGCCCGGCACGGCGTACCTGTCGGTGCGTTTCGAGCCGGCCCAGGCGCACGACGCCCGCGGCGGCGGTACGGCGGACCTGCCACCGGCGGCCATCCGCTTCCCGACGCTGCGCGGATGGGCCGTGGCCGGCGACTTCGAGGGGCACCTCAGCTTCGGGCTCGGCCTGCGACCGCCCGAGGGCGGCCGGCTGCCGGTGCGGCTGGGGGAGGGCGACCGCCCGGACGGCACGCACGTCGTCTCGGTCGACGTGCGGCGGAGCTGACGCGGCCCGCACCGGCGGGACCGGTGCGGGCCGACGGGTCAGCGGTCGATGATGTTGTTGTTCTCATCGATGCCGTGGGTACGCCAGTAGACGTCCCACTCGTCGTCGACGTGCTTCGGCACCTTGCCCTCCGGGTAGCGCACGTACGGCGGCGTCGGTTCCTCACCGTCCGGCACGCAGGAACTGCCGCCCTGCGGGCCGACCGCGATCACCGGGTACTCGTCGCTGCCGCAGATGCTCTGCCGCAGGGAACAACCGGTGGTCGCCATCAGCCCGGCCAGCCCGAGGACGGCAAGAACGACCATGATTCGAGTTCGCACGGGGAGAATTGTCGTCGCCGCGGACGGCCCCGCCATCGGTACGGGTACTCAATTCTCGTGACGTCGGTGACTCAGGTCAGCTCGCCCCGCACGATCGCCACCGCCACCCGGCAGAACTCGTCCATGTCCGGCTGGAAGCCGGCCGCGATGTCCGGGTGCAGGCCGGAGCGGGTCTCGTCGAGCAACCGACGGCAGACGTCCTCCACCGGCTCGCCCGCGTAGCCGGCGCGGACCCGGTCGGCGGCCGCCTGGAGGGCCGAGGTCAGCTGATCCTCAAGCGGGCCGCGCAGCTTCTGCTGCACAGGGTCGAGCCCGCTCGGATCGAGCGTGACGTGTGGCTCCGACATCGGCACTCCCTTCCTCGGCGTCCGCGGTACCCCACCGCGGACGTCGGTCAAACCATCGTCGGTACGGCCGACACCCGGACCCGATACGAGAAATCCTCCGCCGGCTCCTCGACGTACGACAGCCGGCGGATCTGCCGGTCGTCGGACCAGAGCGCGACGTCGACCAGCACCCCGAGGTGGGCGAGACCGATGCTGGAGACCCGCTTCTTGTCCTGGAGCACCGCGCACACGCCGCCCAGCAGCGTGCTGGCGTCGGAGGTGCGGTGCCCGGGCGGACAGCGCAGGGTCAGGTCCACCTCGACCGGCCCGGTCAGCGGGGTCCACCCGGTGCGCTGGGCCGCCGTGCAGGCGGCCTGAAGCAGGGTGCGGACCCTCGTCGCCTGCCGGTGCCCGGCGGCGAAGATGGACAGGGCCTCGGTCTTGACCGGGGGCAGGCCGCTCACCTCGAACGTCAGGGCGAGAGCGCGGGTGTCCTGCACGACGGCACCTCCTCGGGGGAATCCTGCCCAACCGGGGAACGCGCGCACGGCACTTCCCGTCAGAACCAACCGATCGGGCGGGCGATGGGGGACGGCCGGAGGCGCATCGGCGTCGACGGCGACGCGCCGGCTACGGAGCCAGCCCCACGCTAGTGCAGACCGCTGACGCTGGGTAGCCTCGCCGTTTCACTACGTGGGACGACGTGTCGATCGCCCCGGCCCGGTTCGTGCCGTCGCCGTCACATGTCCGTGATGTTTCGCTCCGTCGCAGGTCGGGCACGTTCAGCCGCACGACACGCCCGGGGCGTCGGGCGATCGGGCCGATGCCCCGGTCGTCTCGCCGTGCACCGGGGCGCGGCTCACTCCCCGGATCTTCGCCGAAGAGAGGGGGAGGGTGATGACGACAGTCCCCGACACGGCCGCACGGCGGCCGGCCGGACGCGCGGCGGCAGCGGCCGCCGCGCTCGCGTTGGTGGCCCCGCTGGCCGCCTGCGGATCCGGCGGCGACGGCGGCGTCCCCACGATCAACCTGTACTACCCGCCGGAGCAGAACCTGCAGAAGGTCGTCGACACCTGCAACACGCAGGCCCAGGGGCGGTACCGGATCGACTACCGGGTGCTGCCGCGCGAGGCCGACGAGCAGCGGGTGCAGATGGTGCGGCGGCTCGCCGCGCAGGACAACGGGATGGACGTGCTCGGCCTGGACGTCACGTGGACCCAGGAGTTCGCCAGCGCGAAGTGGATCCGGGAGTGGACCGGCCAGGACAAGGCCGAGGTCGAGCAGGGCACGCTGGGCGGCCCGCTGGACACCGCCCGGTACGAGGACAAGCTCTACGCCGCGCCCAAGAACACCAACGTGCAGCTGCTGTGGTACCGGTCCGACCTGGTGTCGCAGCCGCCGAAGACCTGGGACGAGATGATCTCGGCCGCCCAGCAGCTCAAGGAGCAGGGCAAGCCGTACCAGGTGCTGACCATGGGCGCCCAGTACGAGGGCCTGGTGGTGCTCTACAACACGCTCGCCGAGAGCGCCGGCGGCAAGATCCTCAGTGACGACGGCAAGAAGGCGGAGATGGACGCCGGCGCGGTACGCGCACTCGACCAGCTCAAGAAGTTCGCCACGTCGGGCGTGACCTCGCCGTCGTTCAGCAACGCGCTGGAGGACCCGGTGCGGCTGGAGTTCCAGTCCGGCAAGGGCGCGTTCCAGGTGAACTGGCCGTTCGTCTATCCGGCGCTCCAGGAGGCCAACCCCGAGCTGGCGAAGAACGTGAAGTGGGCCCGGGTGCCGGGCATCGACCCGGGCACCCCCAGCAAGGTCACCATCGGCGGGGTCAACCTGGCGGTCAGCACCTACTCGAAGCACCCGGAGGAGTCGTTCGAGGCGGCCCGCTGCCTGCGTAACGCCGAGAACCAGAAGTTCTCCGCCGTCAACGACGGCGTGCCGCCCACCATCGAGGCCGTCTACGACGACCCGGAGATGACCGAGGCGTACCCGATGAAGGAGACCATCCTGGAGGAGCTGAAGGAGCCGGCGGTGCGGCCGCTGACCCCGGCGTACCAGAGCATCTCCACGGTGATGTCGGCGATCCTGTCGCCGCCGTCGGCGATCCGGCCCGAGCAGACCGCTGACGAGCTGCGCAAGGCGATCTCCGACGCGCTGGAGTCCAAGGGGGTTCTGCCATGAGCGTGAACGCCACCCCGGCTGGCGCGCAGGCCGCCGCCGAGGCCGAGGCCGAGCAGCCCGGCGGCCGGCACGCCGCCGTACCGGAGCAGCGGTCCCGGCGCGGCTCCCGCGCCCCGCTGAGTGACAACAAGCGCGCCGAGCGGCGCCTCGGCCTGCTGCTGTGCGCGCCGGCCGCGCTGGTCATGGTGCTGGTCACCGCGTACCCGATCCTGTACTCGGTCTGGCTGTCGCTGCAGCGTTTCGACCTGCGCTTCCCCGACGAGCGGGAGTTCGTCGGCCTGGAGAACTACGTCACCGTGCTGACGAACGACTTCTGGTGGACCGCGTTCGGGGTGACCGCGCTGATCACGGTGGTCACCGTCGCGGTCGAGCTGGTGCTCGGCATGGGCCTGGCGCTGATCATGCACCGGACGCTCGTCGGCCGCGGCATCGTCCGCACCGCGGCGCTGATCCCGTACGGCATCGTCACTGTGGTCGCGGCCTTCTCCTGGCGGTACGCCTGGACGCCCGGCACCGGCTACCTGGCGAACCTGTTCGACGGCAGCGCCCCGCTGACCGAGCGGGCCAGCTCGCTGGCGATCATCATGCTGGCGGAGATCTGGAAGACCACCCCGTTCATGGCGCTGCTGCTGATGGCCGGGCTGGCGCTGGTGCCGGAGGACCTGCTCAAGGCGGCCTCCACCGACGGCGCGACGGCGTGGCAGCGGTTCACCAAGGTGATGCTGCCGGTGATGAAGCCGGCCATCCTGGTCGCGCTGCTGTTCCGCACGCTCGACGCGTTCCGCGTCTTCGACAACATCTTCGTGCTCACCAACGGCGGCAACGAGACGTCGTCGGTGTCGATGCTCGCCTACAACAACCTGATCCGGGGCCTGAACCTCGGCATCGGCTCCACGATGTCGGTGCTGATCTTCATCACCGTGGCGATCATCGCCTTCGTGTTCGTGAAGCTGTTCGGCACCGCTGCCCCGGGCAGCGACGATGGGGAGAGGCGCTGACATGGCAGTGGAAACCACCACGCGGGCGAAGCTGCGCTGGGGCCTGCTGGACGTCGTGGTCGTCGTCTTCGCGCTGGTCCCCGTGCTCTGGATCGCCTCGCTGTCGTTCAAGACCCCGGCCACGCTCACCGACGGCAAGTTCTGGCCGCGGGAGTGGACGCTCGACAACTACCGGACCATCTTCGACACCGACCAGTTCGTCCGGGCCCTGGTCAACTCCATCGGCATCGCGCTGATCGCCACCGCGATCGCCGTGGTGCTCGGGACGATGGCCGCGTACGCGATCTCCCGGCTCGACTTCCCCGGCAAGAAGCTGCTGGTCGGAGTCTCGCTGCTGATCGCGATGTTCCCGCAGGTGTCGCTGGTGTCGCCGCTGTTCGAGATCGAGCGGCAGCTCGGGTTGTTCGACACCTGGCCCGGACTGATCCTGCCGTACATCACGTTCGCGCTGCCGCTGGCGATCTACACGCTGTCGGCGTTCTTCAAGCAGATCCCGTGGGACCTGGAGAAGGCGGCGAAGATGGACGGCGCCACCCAGGGACAGGCGTTCCGGCGGGTGATCGCCCCGCTGGCCGCGCCCGGCGTGTTCACCACGGCCATCCTGGTCTTCATCTTCTGCTGGAACGACTTCCTGTTCGCGATCACGCTCACCTCGACCGAGCGGTCCCGCACGGTCCCGGTGGCGCTGCAGTTCTTCACCGGCGAGTCGCAGTTCGAGGACCCCACCGGGGCGATCTGCGCCGCCGCCGTGGTGATCACCGTGCCGATCATCCTGTTCGTGCTCTTCTTCCAGCGCCGCATCGTCTCCGGTCTGACCTCCGGCGCAGTCAAGGGATAGGTGGTAGCAATGGCCGACATCGTGCTGGACAAGGTGAGCAAGCGGTTCCCGGACGGGACCACCGCCGTACAGGACGTCGACCTGGAGATCGCCGACGGCGAGTTCGTGATCCTGGTCGGCCCGTCCGGCTGCGGGAAGTCCACCACGCTCAACATGATCGCCGGGCTGGAGGACATCAGCTCCGGTGAGCTGCGCATCGGCGGCGAGCGGGTCAACGACAAGGCGCCCCGGGACCGCGACATCGCGATGGTCTTCCAGTCGTACGCGCTCTACCCGAACATGACCGTGCGGGAGAACATGGCGTTCCCGCTGCGGCTGGCGAAGATGGACAAGGAGACCATCAACCAGAAGGTCGATGAGGCGGCGAAGGTGCTGGAGCTGACCGCGCTGCTGGACCGCAGGCCGGCCAACCTGTCCGGTGGCCAGCGGCAGCGGGTGGCGATGGGACGGGCGATCGTCCGGCAGCCCAAGGCGTTCCTGATGGACGAGCCGCTGTCGAACCTGGACGCCAAGCTGCGGGTGCAGATGCGCACCGTGGTGTCGCGGCTGCAGAAGCAGCTCGGCACCACCACCGTCTACGTCACCCACGACCAGACCGAGGCGATGACGCTCGGCGACCGGGTGGTCATCATGCGGGGCGGGGCTGTGCAGCAGGTCGGGCCGCCGCAGGAGCTGTACGACCACCCGCGCAACCTCTTCGTCGCCGGGTTCATCGGCTCGCCCTCGATGAACTTCGTGCACGCCGTCGTGGAGGACGGCCGGCTGCGGACCGCGCTCGGTGACGTGCCGGTCGGCGACCGGATCCGCCGCGAGCTGGAAGGCGGCGACGCGCCCCGGGAGCTGATCCTGGGCATCCGCCCGGAGCACTTCGAGGACGCGGCGCTGATCGACGACGAGACCCGCCGCCGGGGCATGGAGTTCGAGGCGCCGGTGGACATCGTCGAGTCGATGGGCTCGGACAAGTACGTCTACTTCACCGTCGAGGGGGAGCGGGCCACCGCCGCCGAGCTGGAGGAGCTGGCCGCCGACACGGGTGCGGCGGACTTCGCCGGCGCCGGGTCGAACCTGGTGACCCGGCTGTCGGCGGAGTCGCCGGTACGCGAGGGCGAGTCCCGCCGGGTGTGGTTCAACCTGGAGAAGATCCACCTGTTCGACCCGGGCAGCGGCCGCAACCTGACGCTGCACGAGGGCCGCTCCGCCGGCGCACTGGCCGACTGATCCGCCCCCGCCCCTCATCGGGCTGAGTGGAACGCCATGGGTGCTTCGGCCCCGCTTTGACACCCATGGCGTTCCGCTCAGCGTGGGCGGTTGGCGCGTGCCCGGTCCGCGGGGGCGTGGTCACCAGGAGTGGCGCAGCTCCAGGCTGAGGAAGCGGGCGTAAGCGGTGAGCGCCGCGTCCACCCGGGCGCGCAGCGCGGCGTCGAACGGCACGAGCTGCTGCACCTTCACCGTCACCGCCCTCGCGCCGAGCGTCCGCGTCCAGGTGCCGACCACGCGCCCGCCGCGCACCACAGTCGACCGGAACACCCCGTTGTTGCCCGGGACCACAGCGGCGGCGTGCGCCGGGTCGAGCATCAGCGAGCGGTCCTTGAAGCCGAGCAGGTATTCGTCGAAGCCGGGCAGCGTGTGCAGGTCGTCGACCGGCGCGCGGGGCGCGTCGAGCAGCGCGGTGTCGACCACTGCCGGCTCGCCGTCGACCTCGACCGGGGCGAGCAGGTCACCGGCCAGCGTGATCGCCCGGGTCGCGTCGGTGACGGTCAGGCCGGTCCAGCGGGCCAGCTCGTGCCGGCTCACCGGGCCGTGGCCGCGTACGAAGCGGTGCGCCAGCAACGCCAGCGCCTCGTCCCGCTCCGGGCGGTGCGGCTCGGGCGCCCACTCGTCGAGCAGCGCGAACGTCTGCTCGGTGCCGACGTGCGGGGCGATGCAGGTGACGCCGCGCAGGCTGGTGAACAAGAGCAGGTGGTAGCCGCGCTGATCGCCCGTGTCCAGCCCGGCGGCGCGCAACGCGGCAACGCATCGGGCGCGGGTGAGCCGGCCGCCCCCGGTCAGCGCCGCGCCCAGCACGTCACAGGCCCGCTCGCCGTCGGCGACGGTCAGCCCGAGCTGCCGCCACCGACCGGCGATGCCCACAAGCGTCCGCACCCCGGTCAGCTCCAGCATCCACCGCGCGTCGCGCGCCGGGACCAGGTGCACGGTGCCGCGCATCGGCCAGGTGCGCAGCGCCTCGCGCCGCTCCAGCGCCGCGCGGACGTCGTCCTGGGTGGCGCCGGGAAGGCGTACGCCGAGCGACCACAGCCCGCTCGCCGCGTCCTGCGCCTGCATGGCGCCGAACCACTCGACCACGTCGGCGACGCCCCGCGGGCGGGTGGTGGGGTGCGGGCGCAACAGCAGGCCGGTCATGCGCAGCGCGAGCGCCTCGGCGCGGTTGAGGCGTACGGTCACGGGCGTCAGCGTAGGCCCGGGGTACGACAACGCGGCCCCTGATCGCGCTGCGCCGGCGGCGCTGCCGACACCAGCGCGATCCCCCGTTCAGGTTCCCGGCGCGGGGGCGGCCGCTGCGGCCGGCGCCGGTTCGACCAGCATCCCGTGTGAGCTGGGCCGGTACAGCGGTTGCCGGCGGAACTTGCGCAAATCTTGAGCCGGCTCAGTCCAGGCGCCGGTACATGACCAGCAGATCGACGTACCCCCGGGTGGGGTGCCGGAAGCCCTCCGGCACCCGGCCGATCACCTCGAAGCCCAGCGACCGCCACAGCTCGACGGCCCGTGTGTTCGTGGCCACCACGGCGTTGAACTGCATGGCGCGGTAGCCGTCGGCCCGGGCCGCGTCGAGCACGTACGCCGCCAGCGCCCGGCCGACGCCGCGCCCGGCGGCGGCCGGGGCGACCATGAACGAGGCGTTCGCCACGTGGTCGCCGGGACCGCCCTGGTTGGGCGCCAGCTTGGCCGAGCCGAGCACCGTGCCGTCCGGCGCCACCGCGACCACCGTCCGCGCCGGCGGGGCCGGCATCCAGAGCCTGCGGGCCTGCTGCTCCGTGACGTCCCGGGGCCAGGTGTACGTCTCGCCGGCCGCCACGATCGCACGCAGGAACGGCCAGATCAGCGGCCAGTCGGCCGGCGTGGCGGTGCGGATCTCCACCCGGAGAGCATGCCACGCCCGGAGTTTGACGGAACAAGTAACGGGTAGTCGCCGGAGCTGACCCGAAACGAGGAGGGAACGTCTGATGGATGGCCAGGTCAAGGTCGCGGTGATCTATTACAGCGCGACCGGCATCACCTACCAGATGGCGCAGGCGGCGGTCGAGGCGGCGGGCGAGGCCGGCGCCGAGGTGCGTCTGCGCAAGGTACGTGAGCTGGCGCCCGACGAGGCGATCCGCTCCAACTCCGGCTGGCAGGCGCACCGGCTGGAGACCCAGGACGTGATGGAGGCGCAGCCGGACGACCTGTCCTGGGCCGACGTGGTCATCATGGGTTCGCCGACCCGGTACGGCATGATCGCCGCCCAGCTCAAGCAGTTCATCGACACCACCGGCCCGCTCTGGGCAGCGGGCGCGCTCGCCGACAAGGTCTACAGCGGGTTCACCTCGACCGCGACGTTGCACGGCGGCCAGGAGGCGACGCTGCTGTCGCTGTACACGGTCTTCTACCACTGGGGCGGCATCGTGGTGACCCCCGGCTACACCGACCCGAGCCAGTTCGTCGCCGGCAACCCGTACGGCGCCTCGCACACCAGCAACAACGGTGAGGTCGCACCGGACCACGTGGCACTGGCGGCCACCGCGCTCACCGCCAAGCGGGCCGTGCTGATGGGCGCCGCGCTGAAGCGGGGCATGGCCGGCTGACCCGACTGGCGACCGGTGGCCGGACGGGGGCTCTCGAACCCGTCCGGACCACCGGTCGCCAGAGCCCTACCCGCGATCGGCCGCTCCATGCGCGCTCAGCGCCGGCCGGTCGAGCAGATGCCCGAGCAGGTCAGCCAGGACCCTCGTACCGTCCTGGCTCAGCACCGACTCCGGGTGGAACTGCACCCCGGCGAAGCCCGCGCCGCGCAGCGCGTGCACCGCGCCGTCGGCCGGGTCGCGGGACACCTCGACCGGGCCGTACGGGCCGGCCACCCGGTCGGCGTCGGCGAGCGCGGTGAAGCTGGCGTAGAACCCGACCCGGCGGGTCGTCCCGAACACCGGCACGTCCCGCGGCAACCCCTGGTACGGCGCGTCGCGGCGGTGCAGCGGCAGGCCCAGCAGCCCGGCGAGCAACTGGTGGCCCAGGCACACCGCGAGCGTCGGCCGGCCCGACGCGAGCAGCTCGGTCAGCAGCGTCCGCAGCGCCACCATCTTCGGCGCGGTCGCGTCCCGCGGGTCACCCGGCCCGGGGCCGACCACCACCAGGTCGTAGCCGTCCAGCGGGCCCGGGTCCGGCCAGTCCCGGCGGGTCACCGCCAGGCCCAGCGCGCCGAGCTGGTGGGCCAGCATGCCGGTGAACGTGTCCTCGCCGTCGACGATCAGCGCCCGGCGCCCGGCCAGCCCGCGCAGCGCGAGCGCGCCCGGTTCCCGCTGCTCCAGCCAGAACCGGGCCAGCGGGGCGTTGCGGGCGGCCAGCGCGGCGCGTACCTCGGGGTCGTCGGCGTACCGGACGGCCGGTTCGCCGGCGGAGCGCGGCGCGTCCGGGCCGAGACCCAGCGCGGCCAGCACACCGGCGGCCTTCGCGTGCGTCTCGGCCACCTCCCCGGCGGTGGTCGAGTGCCGGACCAGCGTCGCGCCGACCGGCACCCGCAGCGCGCCGGTGGGGGAGATCTCGGCGGTACGGATCAGGATCGGCGCGTCCAGCGTCTGCCGGCCCTGCTCGTCGCGGCCCAGCAGTGCGAGCACCCCGGCGTAGTAGCGCCGGCCGGTGCGCTCGTGCCGGGCGATGACCCGGCAGGCGTTCTCCATCGGGCTGCCGGTGACGGTGGGCGCGAACATGGTCTCCCGCAGCACGTCGCGTACGTCCCGGGAGCAGCGCCCGGCCAGCAGGTACTCGGTGTGCGCCAGGTGCGCCATCTCCTTCAGGTACGGCCCGACCACCTGGCCGCCGTGCTCGGCGACCACGGCCATCATCTTCAGCTCCTCGTCCAGCACCATGTACAGCTCCTCCACCTCCTTCTCGTCGTGCAGGAAGCGCAGCAGCTCAGCCCGGTCGACGGTCTCGCCCCGGTGCCGGAACGTGCCGCTGATCGGGTTCATCTCGACCAGCCCGTCGGCGACGCTGACGTGCCGCTCGGGGCTGGCGCCGACGAGGATGCGGGTGCCGGTGTGCACCAGGAACGTCCAGTACGCGCCCCGTTCGCGCAGCAGCAGCCGGCGCAGCGCGGCCAGGGCCGCCGCAAGCGGGTCGCCCTGCACTGTGGCGCGCATGGTGCGGTGGATGACGAAGTTCGCCCCCTCGCCCCGGCCGATCTCGTCGGCCAGCACCCGTTCCACGATCGCCGCGTACTCGTCGTCGGCGATGTCGAAGCCGGCGTCGCGGGTGCGCACCTCGGCGTCGGGCAGGTCGTCGAGCACTTCGGCCAGCGGTATCCGCCGGTGTGCCTCGACCGCCAGGAACTCCAGCGGCAGCCCGTCGTCGACGCACTCGAAACCGCGTTCGGTGACCTGCCGGAACGGCACCAGGGCCAGCGTGTGCGGACCGGCGCCGTCCTCGGGCAGCGGCAGGTCGGCGAGCCGGCCGGCGGTGCGTACCGGGCCGGTGAACAGGTCGACGTGGTCGGCGCCCTCGCGGCGGACGAGCGCGAACGGGCCGGGGTCGCGGCCGGCCGCGACGGCGGCGAGCGGGTCGGACAGGCGGGTCATCGGGTCTCCTCGGTGGGCCGGTGGCCGCCGGTGAAGGCGACCCGGGATGCCGGGGAAGACCGGCGGCCGCCTCGTCGGGCGGCCGCGTGGGGAAGCTACGCGCGGGGGTGGGCCGCCGGGTCGGCGGGCCACCAGCAGGACAGGTGCGCGGGCATGACGATCACTGTACGCGATCGGCAGGCGCCGTGGAACCCGATCGCGCGTCACCGGGTACGGATCTTGGCGTGACCGCCGGTCCCGCCGGGTAGGTTGACCGGCGATGGACATTCTCGCTCTGGACCTGGGCACCTCCTCGGTGCGCGGCCTGGTGCTCGACGCGGACGCCGTGCCGCGCCCGGGCGCGCTGGCCCGGCGCCGGGTGCGCCTGGTCACCGGGGACGACGGCAGCGGGACGCTCGACGGCCCGGCCTACCTGGCGTGCCTGGTGGAGTGCCTGGACGAGCTGGCCGCCGGCGGGCACCTGCGGGACGTGGACCTCGTGGCCACCTCCGCGCAGTGGCACTCGGTGCTGCCGGTGGCACCCGACGGCACACCGTCGGGGCCGGTGCTGACCTGGCTGGACACCCGGCCGGAGCCGCTTCCCGGAGCGACCGGGCCGGCCGACCCGGCGGACTTCCACGGGCGTACCGGCACCTGGTGGCACCGCTGCTACTGGTCGGTGCGGCTGCCCTGGCTGCGTGAGCGCGTCGACGGGTCCGCCCGCTTCACGGGGCTCGCCGAGTACGTGCTCGGCACGCTGCTCGACGACGCGCCGATGTCGATCTCGCTGGCCTCCGGCACCGGGCTGCTCGATCTGCGCCGCCTGGACTGGGATCCGGAGGCGTGCGAGCTGGCCGGCGTACGCCCGGATCAGATGCTGCGGCTGGCCCCGGACGGCTGGCACGGCCGGCTGAACGCGGCGTACGCGCGGCGCTGGCCGCAGCTGGCCGGCGCGCGGTGGGCGCCGCCGGTCGGCGACGGCGCGGCCGCCAACGTCGGCTCGGGCTGCGTCGACCCGACCCGCGCGGCGGTGACAGTCGGCACCTCCGCGGCGGTCCGCATGATCCAGGCCGTGCCGGCCGGTGCGGAGCCGCCGCCGCTGCCGGAGCAGCTCTGGCGGTACCGGGTCGACCACAACCACGTGGTGACCGGCGCGGCGTACTCCAGCGGCGGCAACCTGTTCGCCTGGGCGGCGCGCGAGCTGCGGCTGCCGGAGGGCACGGAGCTGGAGGCGGCGCTCGATCGCGTCGCCGGTTCGGTGCGGGCGAACCCCCGCTTCGGCGGCGACCGGCCACCGGGGGTCGCCCCGGCGGGCTCGGGGGAGCTGCGCGGGCTCAGCTTCGGCACCACAGCCGTGGACATCCTGGCCGGGCTGATGAGCGGCCTGTGCCGGCTCGTCGCGGACGACCTGACGCTGCTGGAGGCCGGTATCGGCGAGCCGATGGAGGTGATCCTCGGCGGTGGGGCGCTGACCGCCTCGCCGTGGTGGCGCGGGGCGTTCCTCGACGTGCTCGCGCCCCGCCGGGTGTGCTGGCAACGCAACCCGGAGATCGGCGCCACCGGCGCCGCGCTCGTCGCGCTCGGCCGGCTCACGGAGGCGGACGAGATCGCCGGGATCGGCCGGACGGACGAGGCCGCCTCGCACGCGTGACCGTCCACCCGAGGCGCTGACCGTCCTGGTCATGCCGTCCGGGCGGCCGTTGACACCGACCGACGGCCTGATTGGATGGACTCCGCTCCCCGACGTGGTGGGGCGGGACGAGGAGGCAACCGTGGGCGCAGCTCCCGACCCGGCTCGCGGTGCGGCCCCTGCGCCGCACCGGCGGCGCTCCGGGTTCCGGCTGCGGGACTGGCGGATGGGAACCAAGCTCGCCACGGTGCTGGTGATCCCCTCTCTGGCGTTCCTCGTCCTGGCCGGCATCCAGACCCGGGGGCTGGTCGGGCAGACCACCACGCTGAGCGCCTTCGCCGAGCAGGTCGGCATCGGCCGGCAGATCTCCACCGCCGTCGACCGGCTCCAGCACGAACGGGACCGCACCGCGGGCGAACTGGCCGCGCTGCGCCGCGCCGGCACCGGCGCGGACCGGGACGCCGCGGTCGCCGCGCTCAAGCCGCTCCAGGAGGCCACCGACCGGGCGATGGCCGAGCTGCGCGCCGCCGCCGCGCCGCTGGCCGACGCGGACGCCGCCTGGCGGGTCTCCTACTCCGAGGCGCTCGAGGCGTACGACCAGGTGGTGAACATCCGGGCGGCGGTGGCGCCGGCGGTGCTCTCCAGCGACACCGTGCTGAGCAACTACCACCGGTCGATCGCGGCGCTGCTGAGCCTGCTGGCCGAGCCGTCGCCCGGCAGCGGCCGGCAGGAGCTGACCGAGGCGGTGCTGCGGTACGTGCAGCTGTCCCGGGTGAAGGAGCTGTCCTCCCGCATCCGCGCCGAGCTCTACGCCGCCGCCCGGTCCGGCCGGTACGAGGCCGACGACCAGGTGACGCTCAGCGACCTGCGGGCCCAGCAGCTCACCGCGCTCGGCGCGTTCCGGGTCGCGGCGACCGCCGACCAGATCCGCCGCTACGACCGCACCTCGGTCGACCCGGCCTTCGTCGCCGCGACCCGGTTGGAGGAGCGGACGCTGCCCGGCGGTGACGCGAAGCCGGTCCTGCTCGACGCGACCCAGTGGTGGGCGGCCAGCGAGCAGCGGCAGGAGCTGTTCCGCCAGCTGGAGAGCGAGATCGTGGCCGACGCGGTACGCCAGGCCGACGACGCCAGCGCCCGCCAGCTGCGCGACACGCTGCTGGTGGCCGGCGGGATCGCCACTGTGCTCCTGGTCGCGGTGCTGATCTCGCTGCTGGTCGGCCGGTCGGTGGCCCGCGCCATGCGGCAGCTGCGCGGCCAGGCGCTGCGGATCGCGCAGGTGGACCTGCCGCTGACACTGCAACGGCTGCGCACTGTGGACCGCCCGATCGGCGCGATCGACGTACCGCCCTCGGTGATCGACTCGCAGGACGAGATCGGCGAGCTGGCGGAGGCGTTCGTGGCGGTGCACCGCAGCGCCGTCGACGTGGCGGTCGAGCAGGCGATGATGCGGCGCAACGTCAACGCCATGTTCGTCAACCTGGCCCGGCGCAGCCAGGTGCTCGTCGAGCGGCAACTGGAACTGCTCGACGAACTCGAACGCGAGGAGAGCGACCCGGAACAGCTGGAGAACCTGTTCAAGCTCGACCACCTCGCCGCCCGTATGCGCCGCAACGACGAGAGCCTGCTGGTGCTCGCGGGCACGGAGTCGACCCGGCGGTGGAACCGCCCGGTGGGCCTGGGCGCGGTGCTGCTGGCCGCGAGCGCGGAGATCGAGCAGTACCAGCGGGTGCGCCACGAGAACCGGACCGACCTGCACGTCGTCGGGCACGCGGTGGGCGACCTGGTGCACCTGTTCGCGGAGCTGCTGGAGAACGCCACCGCCTTCTCCCGCCCGGACACCGCGGTGCGGGTGGTCGTCGAGCCCGACGGCCGGGGCGCGCTCGTGCAGATCGTCGACGAAGGGCTGGGCATGAGCCCGTCGGCGCTGGCCGAGGCGAACGCGGTGCTCGCCGAGCCGCCGGCCGCCGACGTGTCGGCCTCGGAACGGATGGGTCTGTTCGTGGTGAGCCACCTCAGCGCCCGGCACGGCGTACGGGTGCGGTTGAGCGCGGGCCGGGAGGGCCTGGTGGCCCGGGTGCGGATCCCGGTCGAGCTGCTGGCCGAGGCGCCCGCGCCGGAGGTGGTCCAGGCGACGCCGGCCCGGCTCGCGCGCGGGACGTCGCAGCCGGCGCTCACCGGCCCGGTCGCCGCGTCCGGTGCGCTCGCCGCGGCGACCGCCGAGCTGCCGGTGGCCGGCTGGCGTCCGGCGCCGGGCCGGCCCGCGGCGCTGCCGATGTCCCCGCTGACCGGGCGGCCGCTGGGTGACGGGACGGATGCCGGGGCCGCCGCGCCGGTACCGGCCGCCGCGCCGGTGACCGTGCCGCGTCCCCGCCCGGGGCGGGCCGAGGACGTGCTCACGCCGGACGCCGGCGCGGCCGGCGGCGGGTGGTTCAGCCGGCAGGGCCCGGCCGCGCCGGCGCCGGGTGTGACGCCGGCACCGGCGGCGACGCCGGTGACCGGAGGGACGAACGAGCGGGGCCTGCCGGTACGCGTTCCGATGGCCCAGCTCGCCTCGGCCGCCCCGGCCGACCGTCCGGCGGTGCGGCACGAGCCGGACCCGGAGGCGGTCGGCGGCATGCTGTCGCGCCTCTACAGCGGGGTACGGCGGGCCGAGGCCGAGGAGACCACCGAGATGTACCTGCCGCGCGATGAAGGAGGACGACGACAGTGACGACGTTGAGCCAGGAGGCACGCGACCTGAGCTGGCTGGTGAACGCGTTCGCCGAGCGGGTTCCGGGGGTGGCGCACGCGGTGGTGGTGTCCTCCGACGGCCTCCTGGTGGCGATCTCGGCGCACCTGCCGCGCGACCACGCGGACAAGCTCGCCGCGGTGACCTCCGGCCTGATGAGCATCACCGCCGGGGCGGCCCAGATGTTCGACGGTGACGTCGTCAAGCAGACGGTGGTCGAGATGGGGCGCGGCTACTTCCTGGTGATGCAGATCCGGGACGGCTCGATCCTGGCCACGCTGGCCGGGGCGGACGCCGACATCGGCGTGGTCGGCTACGAGATGGCGCGGCTGGCCAAGCAGGCGGGCGAGATGCTCACCCCGGCGCTGCGCGCCGAACTCCAGCAGGCGCTGCCGCGCTGAGGTGACCGGTGCCCGGCCGGCGTCGCGCCGGCCGGGCAGCCGTGGCCTACAGACCGTTGCGGCGGATCACGTCGCGGTACCAGTGGGCGCTGCGCTTGAGCACCCGCCGCTGGCTCGCGTAGTCCACGTAGACCAGGCCCCAGCGCTGCTCGTACCCCTCGGCCCACTCGAAGTTGTCCAGCAGCGACCAGACGTGGTAGCTCTCCAGCGGCACCCCGTCGCCGACGGCCCGGTGCGCGGCGGCGAAGTGGTCGCGCAGGAAGGCGACCCGCCCGGCGTCGTCGACGTTGCCGTCCGGGCCGGGCACGTCGGGGCAGGGCAGGCCGTTCTCGGTGATGGTGATCGGCACCCGGCCGTAGTCGCGGGTGACCCGGGTCAGGATGTCGTACATGCCCTCCGGGTAGATCTGCTGCCACTCCGCCTCGGAGGTGGGCCACTTGCGGACCGTGCCGCCGTCGCCGGTGACGTAGATCGGCGTGTAGTACTGCACGGCGAGCAGGTCGACCGGACTGGAGATGATCTTCAGGTCGCCGTCGCGGACGCCGCGGACCATCCGGCTGTCCGGGCCGAGGTCGTCCACCACGTCCTGCGGGTACGCGCCCTTGAAGATCGAGTCGAGGTAGAGGCGGTTCTCGTAGCCGTCGTGGAGCCGGGTCGCGGCGGCCGACTCGGCGGAGTCGTCGGCCGGGTAGCAGGGGTGCAGGTTGAGCGCCGGGCCGATCCGGCCGGTGAGGCCGGTGGCGCGCAGCGCCTGCACGGCGAGGCCGTGGGCGAGCTGCAGGTGGTGGGCGACCAGGTACGCGGCGTCCTCGTCGCGGATGCCCGGCGCATGGTGGCCCCAGATGTAGCCGTTCTGCACCACGGTCTTCGGCTCGTTGACGGTCAGCCAGACCGGCACCCGGTCGCCGAGGGCGCGGAACACCACGTCGGCGTACTCGGCGAAGCGCTCGGCGGTGT
This sequence comes from Micromonospora sp. CNZ297, assembly GCF_007827625.1. Classification (NCBI taxonomy): domain Bacteria; kingdom Bacillati; phylum Actinomycetota; class Actinomycetes; order Micromonosporales; family Micromonosporaceae; genus Micromonospora; species Micromonospora sp. CNZ297. Next base: position 80,202 of record NZ_VISU01000016.1, read on the forward strand.
CCCGGTTCTCCCAGCCGCCGGCGTCCTGGAGGGCCTGGGGGAGGTCCCAGTGGAACAGCGTGGCCATCGGCGCGATGTCGCGCTCGTGCAGCCCGTCCACCAGGCGGCGGTAGAAGTCGAGGCCGCGCTGGTTGGGGCGGCCGGAGCCGTCGGCCTGGATGCGGGGCCAGGAGATGGAGAAGCGGTAGCTGCGCAGCCCGAGGTCGCGCATCAGGTCCAGATCCTGCGCGTACCGGTGGTAGTGGTCGGCCGCGACGTCGCCGGTGTCGCCGTTGCGGATCCGGCCCGGCGTGCGGCTGAAGGTGTCCCAGACGGACTCACCCCGCCCGTCCTCCTTCGCGGCCCCCTCGATCTGGTACGCCGAGGTCGCCGCACCCCAGGCGAAGCCGTCCGGGAAACGCAGCCCGCGGTCCGGCTCCGGGTCGGTGGTGCGCTCGGGCGGGCTGTCGCAGCCGCCGAGCGCGACTGTGGTTGCGGCGACCCCCGCCGCGGTGGTGCCGGCGAGCCCGGTCCGGGCCGCGCCGGCCGCGGTCGCGGACAGGGCGGCGCGGCGGAGCAGGCGCCGTCGGGTGAGTAACGACATGAGGTTTCTCCTCGGAGTGACGGGCCGCCCTGGGCCGGGAGCGCTCCCATCATAGCCAGGGAGCGGCCGGCCCCGATCCGGCGGTCGCGGCGAGGTGCGGCGCGGCCGGCGGGCGGCCGGAAAGTGGGTGGGCGGGGGCGTCGCTCGGGAACGTCGCTCGCGGCGGCGTGAGCGGCGAGGGGTGGGGCGGATAGCGAGAAAGGCCGTCCGGGTGGCGTGTCACGCCTGTCCCGTCGGCCTCTTTTGCCGTCGACAACGGGGGTTTAGTGTGGGGACGGGGGAGGGCAACCCCCGTCCCCAACGATGGTGCACACACGCACGAAGTGGAATTGGCGTCCGTCGTGCGCGTCGCGCGGGAGCCGGGCCACGCGAGTGGCTCTGGTTCCACCTCCCTCCGTCTGGCGGGTGACGGCCGGCGGCGGCGTCCGGGCTGGTCCGCCGTCGGCCTCTGGGCCGCGCCGGGCACGGGTGCACCCGGCGATCCAGTACTTGTATCACCGTCGATGGAAGCGCTCCCATCGGCGATGCTGCGACTGTAACGCCCGTCACGGGTTTGGAAAAGCCCCTAAACGAGATCGAAACATGGAAGCGCGTATCTGCGCTGGCCGTTGTGGTGGGAGCGCTTCCATGTCACACTCTCGTCACGCCACGCGGAGCCAGTGAACGCGAGCGCGGGCCGCCGAGGGCACCCGGTGACGAACCGGTGCGGCGCCCCGATCCCCGGCACGGCCGGGACGACCACCTTTCCGGACGCCTCCGTCCCCCCGCGTACGCCCCGTCGGCGCGTGGAGGCGCCCTGCCGGGGCCCACGGTCCCGGCCCGGTCCGAGGAGACACCGCCCACATGAGACTTCTGGCCAGACGTCGCCGTACGGCGATGGTCGCCGCCACCGCCCTCGTCATAGGCGGGGTGGCCCTGCCCGCGGGTGCCGCACAGGCCGCGCCCGCCTGCGACGTGACCTATGCGACGAGCGACTGGAACAACGGGTTCACCGCCAACGTCACCATCAAGAACCTGGGTGACGCGCTGAACAACTGGTCGCTGAAGTTCGCCTTCCCGAACAGCAGCCAGCGCGTGACCCAGGGCTGGTCGGCCCGGTGGAGCCAGTCCGGCAGCGAGGTCACCGCGACGAACGAGTCGTGGAACGGCAGCCTGCCCACCGGCGCGTCCACCAGCATCGGCTTCAACGGCAGCTACAGCGGCAGCAACCCGAAGCCCACCGCGTTCACCCTCAACGGGGTCGCCTGCAACGGCGCGCAGACCAACCAGCCGCCGACGGTCTCCCTGAGCGTGCCGTCCGGCCCGTTCGAGGCGCCGGCGGACGTGCCGCTGACCGCGACCGCGAGCGACGCCGACGGCACCATCAGCAAGGTCGAGTTCTACCGCAACGGCCTGCTGGTCAACACCGACACCACCGCGCCGTACGGCTACGACCTGCTCGACCTGCCGGCCGGCAGCTACACCGTGCAGGCCAAGGCGTACGACAACGCGGGCGGCACGGCCGTCTCGGAGAAGTCGTTCACGGTCACCGCGGCGAGCGGGCCGAAGCTGGTCGCCAGCCCGTCGGCGGTCACCGTCGCCGAGGGCGGCAGCGCCACGGTCCGGTACACGCTCAGCGCGGCGCCCACCGCCAGCGTGCCGGTGACCCTCGCCGTCACCGGTGACAGCGACATCACCGTCTCGCCGTCCACGCTGACGCTCACGTCGAGCAACTGGAGCACCGGCGTCACCGCCACGGTCTCGGCCGCGGAGGACTCCGACACGGTCGGCGGCACCGCCACCATCACCGCGTCGGCCACCGGCTACGCCCCGATCTCCGTCGTCGCCACCGAGGCGGACAACGACACCCCCGGCGGCGACAACGCCTACATCAAGAAGTTCCTCGACCAGTACGGCAAGATCAAGAACTCGGGCTACTTCAGCCCCGAGGGCGTGCCGTACCACTCGATCGAGACGCTGATCGTCGAGGCGCCCGACCACGGCCACGAGACCACCTCGGAGGCGTTCAGCTTCTGGCTCTGGCTGGAGGCGCAGTACGGCCGGGTCACCCAGAACTGGGCCCCGTTCAACAACGCCTGGACGGTGATGGAGAAGTACATCATCCCGTCGCACGCCGACCAGGCCACCGCCGGCTCGCCCGGCACTCCGCAGTACGCCGCCGAGCACAACCTGCCCAGCCAGTACCCGTCGGCGCTGGAGGCCAGCGTCCCGGTCGGCCAGGACCCGCTGCGCTCGGAGCTGCAGTCCACCTACGGCACCGGTGACATCTACGGCATGCACTGGCTGCTCGACGTGGACAACACCTACGGCTACGGCCGCTGCGGCGACGGCACCACCCGGCCCGCGTACATCAACACCTTCCAGCGGGGCACCCAGGAGTCGGTGTGGGAGACCGTGCCGCAGCCGTCCTGCGACACGTTCAAGCACGGCGGCCCGAACGGCTACCTGGACCTGTTCGTCAAGGAGTCCAGCGCCCCGGCCAAGCAGTGGAAGTACACCAACGCGCCGGACGCCGACGCGCGTGCCGTCCAGGCCGCCTACTGGGCGCTGACCTGGGCCAAGGCGCAGGGCAAGCAGGCCGACGTGGCGGCCACCGTGGCGAAGGCCGCCAAGATGGGCGACTACCTGCGCTACGCGCTGTTCGACAAGTACTTCAAGAAGATCGGCAACTGCGTCGGGGCGTCCACCTGCCCGGCCGGCAGCGGCCGTGACTCGGCGCACTACCTGCTCTCCTGGTACTACGCCTGGGGCGGCGCGTACGACGCCTCGCAGAACTGGTCGTGGCGGATCGGCTCCAGCCACAGCCACTTCGGCTACCAGAACCCGTTCGCGGCCTGGGCCATGACCAACGTCGCGGAGCTGAAGCCGAAGTCGCCGACCGCGGTCTCCGACTGGCAGAAGAGCCTCGACCGGCAGCTGGAGTTCTACACCTGGCTCCAGTCCGCCGAGGGCGGCATCGCCGGTGGCGCCACCAACAGCTGGGACGGCAGCTACGCCCAGCCGCCGGCCGGCACCGCCACCTTCTACGGCATGTACTACGACGTCGACCCGGTCTACAACGACCCGCCGTCGAACCAGTGGTTCGGCATGCAGGCCTGGTCGATGCAGCGCATCGCCGAGCTCTACCTGGAGACCGGCAACGCGAAGGCCAAGGCGCTGCTGGACAAGTGGGTGCCGTGGGCCATCGCCAACACCACGGTCGGCACCAACTGGTCGATCCCGTCGGACATGAAGTGGACCGGCCAGCCGGCCAACTGGAACCCGAGCAGCCCGCAGCCGAACACCAACCTGCACGTCGAGGTGACGGTCAAGGGTCAGGACGTCGGCGTCGCCGGCGCCTACGCCCGCACGCTCATCGCGTACGCGGCCAAGTCCGGCAACACCGCGGCGAAGAACACCGCCAAGGGCCTGCTGGACGCGCTCTCGGCGTCCGCCGACAGCAAGGGCGTCTCGACGCCGGAGAAGCGCGGCGACTACAAGCGCTTCGACGACGTCTACAACGCCGCCGACGGCCAGGGTCTCTACGTCCCCAACGGCTGGACCGGGAAGATGCCCAACGGCGACGCGATCGCCCCGGGCAAGAGCTTCCTGGACATCCGCTCGTTCTACAAGAACGACCCGGACTGGCCGAAGGTGCAGGCGTACCTGGACGGCGGTCCCGAGCCGGTCTTCAACTACCACCGGTTCTGGGCGCAGGCGGACATCGCCATGGCGTACGCCGACTACGGCACCTACTTCCCGCAGGGGTGAGGTGACCCCTCCTCCGCAGGCGGGTGAGAGCCCGCCTGCGGAGGAGGCCGACCCGGCCGATGGGGGAACGGAGCGGCCGGGTCGGCGAACGGCCTGACGCCCACGGTCAGGCCGGGTGGGCCGGCCGTCCGGCCGACGCAGCGGACCGGCCGGCCCACCACTCCGCCCGGCGACGACCCATGGCGCGAAAAGGCACGGAAAATTCAGCGGTCCACGGGATCACATCCGGGCCCTGGACGGAGTAACGTAATTGACGGAGAGGCCGCTCCCCCCGTGGCGGCCTCTCCATTATTCTGTGCGCGCCGCCACACCGTCGGTGCCCGCCGGGTCCATCGGGTGCCGCAGCCCCGGATGACCGGCCGGCAGCGAGCGCCGGATCACCACCCAGCTCCCCGCCAGCGCCGCCGCGATCAGCGGCCAGGTCAGCGCCGCCCGCGCCACGGTGAGCGCGACCACCTGCCCGTACAGCCACAGCGGGACGAACACCGCGACCCGCAGCACGTAGGTGGCGGCCCACACCCAGCTGGCCCGGCCGTACGCCCGCAGCAGCGCCGGGTCGCGCCGCCACCGGGTCCGCTGGCCCAGCGCCGTGCCGACCACCACACCCAGCAGCGGCCACCGCACCACGATGCTCACCGCCCAGGCCAGCGCGCTCGCCGTGTTGGCGGCGATCTGGAGCAGGAAGAAGTCGGCGGCCCTGCCGGTGCGCAACGCGATGAGCGCTGCCACGCAGACCGCGAGCAGCCCGACCAGCACCGAGCGGGGACGGTCGCCGCGCCGCCACCGCCAGCCGGCCACCGCCGTGCCGGTCAGCACCGCCGCGAGCACGCCGCCGCCCAGCCCGCCGAGCACCCAGCCGAGCCCGAACGCCAGTGGCGGAAGCGTCGCGTCCACCGCCCCGCGCCGGCCGCCGAGCAGGTCGGCCAGTGACTCCGGCCGCGGCCCGTCCTCCGGTTGCCGCTGTGGCGTGCCGGTCACGCGCCACCTCCTCGAAATCGCCCGCCTCACCGTACGCCGCCGCCGATGGCGCTCCGCCGCGCGCCGGAGCGGACCTACCGTTAAGTTGTCCGGGTGCGGGAGACGGCGAGGGGTTGGACGGCAGTCTGGTTGGTCGTACTGGCCCTGATCCAGACAGCCGCGTTCGGGCTGGTGTGGCGCTTCGCCGTACACACCGAACTGGGCCAGTGGCTGGACACGGTGGCGCTCACCGGCAACCGGATCGGCCAGGACCGCATCGACGGTCCGGTGGACACGATCCTCAACGCCATGTCGGTGGTGTCGCTGCTGGCCGCGACCGCCGTGATCGGCTTCATCGCGCTGATCCGGGGGCGCAAGGCGCTCGCCGTCACCGCGACGCTGCTCATCGCAGGCGCGAACGTGACCACGCAGCTGCTCAAGTACTACCTGGTCCGTCCCGACTTCGGCATCGACCCGGAACGGGCCGCCGCCGGCAACAGCCTGCCCAGCGGTCACACCGCCGTGGCCGCCTCGGTGGCGATCGCGCTGATCCTGGTGCTGCCGCGCAAGCTGCGGGTCGCCGGGGCGTTCCTCGGCGCCGGGTACGCCGCCGCCGCCGGCGTCGCCACGCTCTCCGCCGGCTGGCACCGGCCCAGCGACGCGGTCGCCGCGTACCTGGTGGTGGGCGCCTGGGCCGCCGCCGCCGGACTGGTGCTGCTGTTCTTCCAGCGGGAGCAGGCGGTGGTCGAGCCGGGCGACGCGCACCGGGTGGCCGGCGCCGTGCTCGGCGGCATCGGCGTGGTGGCCCTGCTGGCCTCCGCGGTGGCGCTGTCCTGGCTGGTGGACCGTTCCACCATCCCCGTCGAGGCGCTCGGCCGCCGTCCGCTGTTCATCGGGTACGCGGGCAGCGCGGCCGGCATCGTCGGCGCGATCGCCGTGGTGGCCGCGCTGGTGCTGGTCGTGGTGCACCGGCTGGTGCCCCGCTGGAAGGGCTGACCGCCGGTGCGGACCGTACGGGAGGCGTTCCGGGCCGAGTGCGAACGCCTGGAACGGGTGCTGCGCGACCTGGACGACGCGGCGCTGGACCGGCCCACCCCGTGCCCGCCCTGGCGGGTGCGTGACCTGGTCGCGCACGTGAGCACCGGAGCCGGACGCCTGGCCGGGATGCTCGCCGAACCCGCGCCGCCCCGGCCCGAGGTCGACGCCGCCGCCTACTTCGGCGCGGCCAAGTTCAGCCCGCCGGTCGACCGGGACCGCATCGACTCGGCCCGCCGGGCCGCGCGGGAGCACCCGGGCGCGGCCGAGGTGGCCGACGAGTTCGCCCGAGCCTGGCGCGCCACCGGCGAGGCGGTCGCCGCAGCGCCGCCCGGCCGGGTGGTACGCACCCGCCACGGTGACGCGATGGCGCTGCCGGAGTTCCTGCGTACCCGCGTGGTGGAGGTCGCGGTGCACGGCCTGGACCTGGCCGACGCGCTGGACGGGCCGCCGTGGCTGACCCCGGCCGCGGCGGACGTGGTGGTGGGCGTGCTCACCGGCGGCGTGCCGGTGCCGCCGGGCCTGCGGTGGGACGCGCTCACCGTGCTCCGCAAGGCCACCGGGCGGCTGCCGCTGACCGGCGACGAGCGCGCCGAGCTGACGCGGGCCGGCATCGGCCGGCTGGCCTTCGGCGGCTGACGGCTCAGCGCCCGGCGCACCGCCGCAGGTGCTCCAGCACGATCGGGTCGATCCGGGCGGGCACGAAGCGTTCCTCCAGGTTCTCCAGGCCGGTCCAGGCCGCCAGCGCGTCGTCCAGGCCGGCCGGGCCGACCGGGTGACCGGTGGCGGCGAGCAGCTCGGTCACCTCGGCCGCGAGAGGGCCGGTGAGGTCACGCAGCGTGGCCGGGTCGGGGCGGCCGAACAGCATGTGGTGGATGCCGAGCAGGCGGCGCAGCTCGGCGACCGGGTCGACGTGGTCGTCCACGCGCAGGTCCACCAGCTCGTCGCCGGTGCCGGCGTAGCCGCCGTGGCGCTGCACCACGAGCATCGCGGCGCTCTGCCGGCCGCGCCGGTCGCCGCCGGCCGCGTCACCGGCGGTGAGCGCGGCCAGCAGGCGCTGCGGGAACGGCAGGTCGTCGCGGGCCAGCCAGGCGTCGCGCAGCGCGTCGATCACCTGCGGGCCGGTCAGGATGTTGCCCTGCGCGGCCCAGCCGTCGCCGGCCTGCCCGCCGGCCCACGGGTGGCAGCGCGGCCCGGTCCAGGTCGCCCCGTCACCGGTCGCCCCCACCACGGCGAGCTGCCTGTCGTCGCGGCCGGGATCGGCGGCGACCAGCCCGGCCACCGCGTCGCCGGCGGTGACGCCGGTACGCAGCAGCGCGAGCGCCTGCGCCCGGTAGGCGAGGTTGGCGTGCGCCTGGGTGGCGACCGCGCCCACCAGTGCCTCGGCCGCAGGCACCAGCGCCCCGGCGGCGAGGAACCGGCTGGCCACCGCCACCCCGTACAGGTGCCCGTCGGCGGAGCGGGCGACGAGCGAGAAGGTCACGCGCGGATCGTAGCCCGGTCGCGGTGTGCCGCACCGGCGTCGCCGCTCAGAACGGCGTCGCCGCCTCCTCCGGCGGGCGGCCCCAGGCGCGGCGCGCGTCGGCCACCGCCACCGCCGTCAGGACCACCGCGGCGAGGATCGCCGCGACCAGCGGCGCGAGGCGCACCAGCAGCGGTACGGGCAGCAGCAGCGCGGCGATCCCCACCAGCCTCGACGGGGAGACACGGCCGAACACCTCGTACTCGAAGCGGGCCCGGCCGGCCAGGAACACGGCCGGCCCGCCGAGGACCACGGCCATCCACGGCAGCTCGTTGTGCCCGGCCGGGTGCTCGATGACCAGTTCGTAGCCGATCGCGGTGGCGACCACCCCGATCACCATGACCAGGTGGGTGTCGGCGGCGGACCGCCCGATGGTGGCCGGGTGCGCGGCCCGGGTCACCGCCTCCCCGAGGATCTGCCCGGCCCGCTGCACGTAGATCCGCCACAGCAGCACCGAGGTCGCCAGCGCGACGGCGAACGCGACGACCATGCCCGGGCTGGTGGAGGAGCGGGTGAACGACAGGCCGGCGAGCAGGATCGTCTCGCCGAGCGCGACCAGGAAGATCTGCTGGTAGCGCTCGGCCAGGTGCTCGCCGTGGATGTCCCACCGGGACACCGTCGAGCGGCCCAGGCCCGGCAGCGGCCAGCCGAACCGGGCGGCGAGGTACTCCAGCAGCAGCGCCGTGGTCCACAGCACCACCCGGGCGCTGCCCGGCAGCAGCGCGCCGCCCAGCCAGAGCACACCCGTGGCGCAGAACGTGATCAGCATGCGCAGCTTGAGCCGGCGGTACTGCTGCTTGCGCAGCACGAGCACGAGGATCGCCGGCCGGCTCACCTGTGCCACCACGTACGCGGCGGCGAAGATCAGGCCGCTGTGGCTGAACGCGCGCGGGATCGCCACCCCCATCACCATCGCCGAGATCAACGCGGTGATCACGATGACCTGCAACCACAGGTGGTGCGGGTCGTAGCGGCTGGTCGTCCACGCCGTGCCCTGCCACACGGCCCAGAGCGCGAGCAGCAACAGCAGCGTCTTGCCGCCGCCGGTCACCGCCGACCAGCCGGTCTGCCCGCCCTCCAGCACCAGGTCCTCGAAGGCGCGCGCCGAGATCCGGGTCAGCGCGAACACGTACACCAGGTCGAAGAAGAGCTCCAGGAACGTGGCCCGGTCGGGTCCGCCGCCGGAGCTGCGCAGTGCGGCCGGCTCGGCGGTCCTCACCGCCGGGCCCCGTCCCCGGTCCGACTCATGCGGCAGTCGTAACACTCTTTCCCGGCAACTCGGAGCGGATCACCCATATCTGCCTGGATCTTGCTCCGGGCGCTGCCGGACGGGCACCATCGACGGGTGACGAACCGATGGGGAATGACCGTGCCGTTGGGCGGAATTCCGCTCGCCGACCACGCCGCTGTCTACGCGGCCCTGGACGACGCCGGGTTCACCGACGTCTGGTCGTCGGAGGTGGCCGGCGCCGACGCGTTCACCCCGCTGGCCCTGGCCGCCGCGTGGTCGCCACGGCTGCGCCTCGGCACTGCGATCACGCCGGTGTTCACCAGAGGGCCCGGACTGCTCGCGATGAGCGCCGCCGCGCTGGCCGAGGCCGCGCCGGGCCGCTTCGCGCTCGGCGTCGGCTCCTCCTCGCCGGTGCTGGTACGCGACTGGAACGCGATCGCGTTCGACGAGCCGTTCAAGCGCACCCGGGACGTGCTGCGGTTCCTGCGGGCCGCGTTGCGCGGCGAGACCGTCGACGGTGCGTTCGACACGTTCGCCGTCCGGCGGTTCACGCTGGAGCGCCCGCCCAGCGTGCCGCCGCCGGTCGTGCTGGCCGCGCTGCGCCCCGGCATGCTGCGCCTGGCCGCCGCCGAGGCCGACGGGGTGATCCTCAACTGGCTGGCCGCCGACGACGTGCCGACCGCGCTCGCCGAGGTGGGGCAGCGCCGGCCCGGCTTCGACGTCGCCGCCCGCATCTTCGTCTGCCCCACCGAGGACGTCGCCTACGCCCGCGCACTGGGCCGCCGCATGATCACCGGGTACCTGACCGTGCCCGCGTACGCCGCCTTCCACAGGTGGCTGGGCCGCGAGGACTCGCTCGGCCCGATGTGGGAGGCGTGGGCCGCCGGGGACCGGCGGGGCGCCTCCGCCGCCGTACCGGACGAGGTGGTCGACGCGCTGGTGCTGCACGGCTCGCCCGAGCAGTGCGTGGCATCCGTCCGCCGGTACGCCGACAACGGCGTCGACGTGCCGGTCATCGCGGTGCTGCCCACGCCGGAGATCACCGAGGGCGGCGCGGCGGCCTGGATGGACCTGCTGCCCCGGCTCGCCCCCGGAAAGGCGGCCTGAGATGAACCTGACCGACCGGGTGGTGGTGATCACCGGAGGGGCCGGCGGGATCGGCGCGACGCTGGGCCGCCGGTTCGCCGCCGAGGGCGCCGCCGCCGTCGTCCTGGCCGACCTGGCCGCCGACGCGGCCCGCGCGGCGGCCGACGCGATCGGCCCGGTCGCGAGCGGCGTCGGGCTGGACGTCACCGACGAGGCGGCGGTGCACGCGCTGGTCGACGAGACCGAGCGCCGCCACGGCCGGATCGACCTGTTCTGCGCCAACGCCGGCGTGGCCACCGGCGGTGGCATCGACGCGCCCGACGCCGACTGGGACCGGGCCTGGAAGGTGAACGTGCTCGGGCACCTGCACAGCGCCCGCGCCGTGCTGCCCGGGATGCTCAGCCGGGGCCAGGGACACCTGCTGCTCACCTGCTCGGCGGCCGGACTGCTGACCGCCGTCGGCGACGCCCCGTACACCGCCACCAAGCACGCCGCCGTGGGTCTCGCCGAGTGGCTGGCGATCACCTACCGGGACGCCGGCATCCGGGTCAGCGCGCTGTGCCCGCAGGGCGTGGACACCCCGATGCTCGCCGACGGCCTCGCCGAGGGACACCTGGGCGCCCGGGTGATCGCCGCGTCCGGGACGATCCTCACCCCGGACCAGGTCGCCAACGCTGTCGTCGCCGGGCTGGCCGAGGAGCGGTTCCTGATCCTGCCGCACCCCGAGGTCGCCGACTACGCCCGCCGCCGCGCCGAGGACCCGGACGGCTGGCAGGCCGGGCTGCGCAAGCTCGTCCGGAAGCTGCGCGCCGCCGATCGCTGAGCCCGGCCGTCGCGGCGGTTGCCTCGGGCATGGCCGGCAGCACCGCGGCAGAGGGCCGCGCCTCGCCGTCGCCCGGCCGGTCCGGTCAGCGGCGCCACCGCAGCGGCCCCGGGTGGACCGTCCACAACAACCGGCCCCACCGGGGGCGGGCCGAGCGCAGCGCGTCGCCGAAGCTCTGGCTCAGCCGCGCGGCCTGCTCCGCCTGTTCCGGCGTGACACTGCCCGGCGCGAAGCCCGCCTGGTTGAGCAGGGCGGCCAGATCGTCGACCGCCGCCTCGTCGGGGCCGCCGGCCGCCGCGCCGTCCCCGGTCCGGTCCGTGGGTCCGGCCGCGCTCTCTCCGGGCCGCGCCGCGCGGGCCTCGGCGAGCGTCCGGCGGGCCCGCTCGGCGACCTCGGCCGCCGCCAGGTCCGGCCCGACCGGGTGCCCGGCCAGCCGCAGCGCGTCGGTCAGCTCCCGCCACGCACCGGCGACCCGCTCGCCGGGGTCACCGGCGTCCAACCGGGAGCGGGTCAGCCGACGGCGCATCGCCACGAGCACCGCCAGCACCGCCCCGACCACCAGCAGCAGGCCACCGGCACCGCCGCCGACCAGCACCGGCGTGCCGAGCCCACCCCCGCTCCGGCCGGGCGCGGGTGCGGCGGCCGGGGGAGTGGCGCTCGGCTCCTCGGTGGGCGCCGGCACCTCCGACGGCGGCGGATCCTCCGGCTGCGGCCGGAAGTCCTCCTCCACCGGGCGGGGCTCGGAGTCCGGACGCGGCATCGGGTCGAACGGCACCCAGCCGACGCCGTCGAACAGCACCTCCGGCCAGGCGTACGCGTCGGCGGCCCGCACCGGACCGTCGCCCTTGGGCTCGAACCCGACCACCACCCGGGTCGGCAGGCCGGCGAGGCGGCCGAGCACCGCGAACGCGGCGGCGAACTGCTCCGACGTGCCCCGCTGCCCGCCGCCGTTACGCGGTCCGAACAGGAAGAACGCCAGGTTCGGGTACGCGTGCCCGCTGGGCGCGTCGGCTGTCACCCGGTAGTGCTCGGCCAGGAACGTGGCGATCGCGTCGGCACGCGCGTACGGGGCGCCGTTCGACTCGGCGAGCTGGGTGGCGAGCCGTCGCACCGGCTCCGGCGCGCCGTCGGCCACCCGCAGCACCCGGGCCACCTCGTCACCGGCGGGCACGTTCGCCGTGGGCAGCAGGTTCGCGTCCGGGCGCTCCCGCACCGACGACACCTCGTACCGCAGGCCGGGCGCGAGCCCTTCCGGCCGGATCAGCGTCCCGGTCGCCGGGTCGTACGCCACCCGCGCGCCGGTCACCTCGCGCGGCGTGGGCACCGCCGGCAGCAGCCGCCCGGTCAGGTCGCCGACCGTGATCTCCTGGCGCACCTCGTCGGTGGCCGCGTTCGGGGCCGGCTCGGCGGCGGGCAGGATCCGCCCCGCGTTGCGGTACGTGGCGCCGACCCGCCAGGTCACCCCGTCGTAGTCGCTGAGCACCGCCAGCCGGATCCGCGGCGACCCGTCCCCGGCCGCGCCCCCGCTCGTACGCACGTCGAGCAGCCGCTGGTCCGGGTTGAGCGCCCACCCGGAGATCCGGATCAGCGGGTTCTCGTCCAGCGACTCCACCCGGGGCGGCTCCACGTAGCGGCGCGGGTCGACCGGCCGCTCGTCGACCTGGGCGGCCACCACCGGGGCGAGCAGCGCCGCCAGCGCCACCACCACTGCGAGCCCGGCCGCGCTCGCCGCCACCAGCCGCAGCCGTACCGCCGCGCGTACCGCAGGACTGAGGCCGGCGACCGGATCGGGCGCCGGGCCGTCGCGGCGCCCGGGCGTCGCCAGGCCGGCCGCCGCGACGGCCGCGAACAGCACCGTCGGGCCGATCGCCGGATCGGCGTTCGGCCCCACCACGTAGAGCGCGCCCGCGTAGAGCAGCGCCGGCGGCAGGTAGCCCAGCAGCACCCGCCCGGCCCGCAGCGCCACCTCGGCGGCGGTCAGCCCGGCCAGCCACGCCGCGACCACCGGGACCAGCACCGTGTCCGGCGCCGGCTCGACCGGGATCATCGCGGTGAGCAGCCGGGGGATCGCGTTGCGGGCGGCGTCGGCGGTCACCTCGCCGAGCCCGCCGGGCAGCGCGGCGTGCGCGGCGGCCAGCCGCAGCGACAGCAGCGTCCACCCGGCCAGCGCGGCCACCGACAGCGGCGCGACCAGCCAGGACGGCAGCCGCCGGGCGGCCACGCTGACCAGCACCGAGCCGACCGCCGCGCCGGCCATGAGCCGGGTCAGCAGCGGGTCCGCGTACACCCGGCCCAGCACCACGCCGGAGAGCGCGACCAGCACGATCAGCGCGGCCGGGACCGGCACGGCCCGCAGCGCCCGGGCCACGCGCCCGTCCGCCGACGGTTCGACCCGCGGCGGCGTCACCACCGGCGGACCCCGTCCCACTCGGCGGCGAACGCCGCGCCGTCGGCCGCGTCCAGCACCGTGAGGCCCGCCGCGCCCGCCGGCGTCGGCCCGTCCGCGCCGAACATCCCGACCACCACCGACGGGTACGCGCCACGCAGCGCGCCCACGTGCCCCAGGTCGTCGCGGCCACCCGGCCCGGTCAGGAAGACGAGCGTGTCGCCGAGCCGGTCCCGGCGCAGCCTGCCCGTCGCGGCGGGCAGCACATCCGGCCCGGCATCCGCCAGCTCCACCGCTGCGAGCCGATCCAGCGGCCCGGCCGCGCCCGCGGGCTCCACCTCGGCCGGTACGACGAGCAGCAGGTGCACCGGCAGGTCCTCCCGCACCGCGGCGGCCACCACCGACGCCGCCGCCTCGCACGCCGACTCGAACGACTCCGCGACACCACCGACCCGGTCCGGGTGCGCCGAGGCGCGGTTGTCCAGCACCACCACCAGTCGCGGCAGGCTGGTGTCCACGTTCTCCCGCACCATCAGCTCACCCACCCGGGCGCTGGTGCGCCAGTGCACGCGGCGCAACTCGTCACCCACCACGTACTCCCGCAGCGAGTCGAACGTGATCGACCCGTGCGGCACGCTGTCGGTACGCCCGTCCAGGCTGCGCCCGGCGCCGGTGGGCACCGCGGAGAGCGGGTGGATGCGCGGGTGCACCCACACCGGCACCGTGCCGCCGTAGCCGCGCGCCAGCGCCACCAGCCCCAGCGGATCCCGGCGCACCACCCGCAGCGGCCCCACCGGCACCACCCCACGCCGATGTGTCGGCACCTCGTACCGCGCCACCGTGTCCCGGCCCGGGCGCAACCGCAGCAGCGGCACCGGCACGAGCGCGCCGGCGCAGCGGTCCTCGGCCACCAGGTTCGCCGCCCGCAACCGGCCGGTGTTGCGCACCGTCAGCTCCATCGCCGCCGGCTCACCCCGGGCCACCCGGTCCGGGTCGGCCCGCCGCTCGACGCTCAGCCGGGGCCGCCAGGCCGCGTTCACCACGGCGTAGCCGACCGCCACGCCGGCCGCCGCGCCGAGCACCGTCAGCTCCGGGTACGCGTACCGGAACCCCACGCCGAGCAGCACCAGGGCGGCGACGAGCAGCCCGATGCCACGGGCGGTGATCCCCACGCTCAGCCGTGCACCGCTGTGGCCTGGCCCGACGGCAGCGGCACCGGCACCGACGCGACCGCCTGGCGCAGCACCTCGGCGGGCGTCACACCACGCACCTGCGCATCGGGGGTGAGCAGCAGCCGGTGCGCGAACACCGGCTCGACGAGCGCCTTCAGGTCCTCCGGCATGATCCAGCCCCGGCCGTCGATCAGCGCGTACGCGCACGCCGCCCGGGTCAGCGCGATCACCCCGCGCGGGCTCACCCCGACCCGCACCTGCGGATGGGTACGCGTCGCCGCGGCCAGCCGCACCGCGTACGCGTAGAGCGGCTCGGCGATGTGCACCCGCCGGGCCATCTTCACCATCTCGCCCACAGTCGCGGTGTCGGTGACGGCGGTCAGCGAGTCGGGGGAGCGGACCGTGGCGCCGCGCAGCACCTCCACCTCGACCGCCTCGTCCGGATAGCCGACCGACAGCTTCACCAGGAACCGGTCGAGCTGGGCCTCGGGCAGCCGGTAGGTGCCGTCCATCTCCACCGGGTTCTGCGTGGCCACCACCAGGAACGGCTGCGGCACCGGGTGCCGTACGCCGTCCACGGTGACGGTCCGCTCCTCCATCACCTCCAGCAGCGCCGACTGCGTCTTCGGGGACGCCCGGTTGATCTCGTCGGCGATGACGATGTTGGCGAACACCGGCCCCGGGTGGAACTCGAAGCCCCGGCTGGCCTGGTTGAAGATGGTCACCCCCGACACGTCGGAGGGGAGCAGGTCCGGCGTGAACTGGATCCGCCGCCACTGCCCCTTCACCGTGGCCGCGACGGCCCGCGCCAACGTGGTCTTGCCGACGCCCGGTACGTCCTCCAGCAGCACGTGCCCCTGCGCGAACAGCGCGGTCAGCGCCAGCCGCACCACCTGCGGCTTACCGAGCACGACCGCGTTGACGTTGTCGGCCAGCCGGGCGGCCAGGGCGGCGAAGCCCTGCACCTCCGGCTGGCTCAGCGGTTCGTGCGTGTTCACGGGTGTGCCTCTCGGACGGTGCGGTCAGCAGCTGGGCAGGACGCCGAGGTCGTCGCCGCCCTCCAGGTTGAGCCAGGCCCACGGGATGTACGTCTTGCCCTTGTACTCCACCTGGACCCACCAGGTGCTCTGCTTGTTGTTGTTGTAGATCCAGGCGTCCACGTCCTCGCCCTTCACCTTGCAGTACGTGCGCAGCCGGTGGCCGTCCGGCACCCAGCCGGCCTGCCGGTCGTTGTCCTGCCTCGGCACCTCGAAGATCTCGTTGCCGTTGCGGCCCGGCACGTCCTTGTCGCAGTACGTCCGCTGGTCGCCGTCCGGACCGTTCTTGCAGGTGGCGACGCCGTACACCGGGTCGGTGGTCTGCGCGCGGGACGCAGTGCCCTGGCCGGCGGCGTTGGACGCGGTCAGCGTCACCGTGTACGCGGTACCCGGCGTCAGCCCGGTCACCCGCAGGCTGGAACAACTGCCGCTCGCCGTCTTCCCGCCGGTCGCCGCCGTGCAGGTGGCGCGCCCGCCGCCCGCGTCCACAGTGAACGTGACGGTCACCGACGTGGCGTCCGCCGACGAGCCGGTCACCGTGATCCGGGGCTCGGCCACGGTCCGTGCGGTGGTGCTCGCCTCCGGTCCCGGCCCGGCCTCGTTCACCGCCTTGACCTTCACCGTCACGTTCTGGCCGTTGCCCAGCCCATTCACGGTGGCCTGCACGTCGGTCACCTCGACGGACTTCCCGGCGGCCTCCACCACGTACTTCGTCACCGGGCGGCCGTTGTCCACCGCCGGGGACCACTGCACCGCGATCGTGCCCGGCTGGTCGGCGACAGTGGACGCGCGCAGCTCGGTCGGCGCCTTCGGCGTGGTGAACGGCACCACCGTGTTGCTCACCGGCGACGCCTTCGACCCGGCGCCCTTGTCGCTCACCGCGGTCACCGTGAACGCGTACTGGGTGCCGTACTCCAGTTGCCCGGCCGGCACCACCAGCTCCGTCTTCGCCGACTCGCCGGCCGGTGCGCTCGCGCCGGCCGAGGTCGCCGTCACCGCGTACGTCGCGATCGTGTTGCCCTGACCGTCGGCCTCGGGCCAGCTCACCCGCACTGTGCCGTCCGGCCGCGCCTCGGCGGTCACCGACGCCGGCGGGTCCGGCACTTCGGCGGTCGGCACCACCGGGTTGCTGCGCCGCGCCGGCCCCTCACCCTTGGCGTTCACCGCGTGCACCGAGAACGTGTACGTCTCACCGTTGGTCAGACCGGTGATCTCCAGCGCACGCTGGTTCGCGCCGACCTGGTGCGTCTGACCGGCGCCCTCCACCACGTACCGGGTGATCTCCGCGCCGTTGGACGCGGCGGCCTGCCAGCTCACCCGCGCCGACGCGTCACCCGCGGCCGCCGTGACCGACTTCGGCGCACCCGGCTTACCGACCTTCGGCTTCTTCGGCGGGGGCGGCGGCGGAGCCACCGGCGGCGGGTCGCCGCCGAGCACGTCGTTGGCGTACTTGTCGACCTCACGGACCTGGTTACGGTCGTCGACCACCTGCGCGGTGGACGAGTCCGGCGGGTTGATGAACAGGTGGTTCTCGCGCACCTCCAGCTCGACCGGGCCCGGGCGGCCGGAGCCCTTCACGGTCTGCACGAGCTGACCCTCGGCGTCGAACGCGTACACCGTGCCGGTGTTCTCGTCGGCGCAGTAGAACCGGCCCGCCCACGCCACCGCCGGGCTCAGCCGGGCGCCGGTGCCGGGCACCGTGAACCGCTTCACCTCGCGGCTGTCCCGCACCACGTGCACCGACCTGTCACCGGGGACCGTGACCGGCACCTGCGGCCCGCTGGTACGCGTCGGCAGATTCCCCGGCGCGCTCATGCTCAGCTCCGCCCGCTGCGTCTGCCCGCCGACCACTGTGACCAGCGACGCCGAGGTGCGGTCCAGCACCGCGACACCCTCGTCCAGCGTGGACACCACCAGCTCGTGCGCCGGCTCAGCCACGTCGTACGTCTCGACCCGCTTCGGGCTGAGCCCCGCGGGCGGCGCGTCACCCGGCGTCTCCGGCAGCTCGGCGGCGGTCACCGCCGAGACGGTGCCCTCGCTCGGCACCGCGACCCACAGTTTGCCGGCGCCGTCGAACGTGCCGCCGGTGATGCCCGGCGGGTAGCGCACCGGCTCGCCCACCGGCGTCAGCGCCCGCGGGTCGAGCTGCCGGACGATGCCCTGCACCGCGTCCACCACGAACGCCGCGTCCTCGTGCAGCGCCACGCTCACCCCGAACCCCGGCGCGGTCGGCGTCGTGGCGGTGATCTGCAACGTCGCCAGGTCCAGCGAGCTGACCTGCCCGGTGTTGAGGTCGCGCAGGATCAGCAGCCGGTCGGTCTGCGCCACCTGCATCTGGTGCCGCCGCCCACCCGGCACCTCCATCCGGGTGTCGACCCGCGCGGTGACGCCGTTGACCCGGGCCAGCTCGCTGCGGGTGGTGCTCCACAACCAGGACGACGCGTCGAAGCTCGCCACCGCGTTGTCGGCCGCGCCCAGCCCGAGCACCGTCAGGCCCATCGCGGCCAGCAGCGCGGCCACCGTGCCGATGGTGACCAGCCCGCCCCGCATCCGCGACCGTGGACGGGCCGGCTCCGGCCCGGTGCCCGTGACGTCCTCGATGGTGGTCACTGCCGGCTGCCTCCCCGTGTCGGTGCGGGAGAACCGCCGAGCACGGCGGACCCTCCCCAGAGCCGGGAGCCATCATAGGTGCCGTGCGGAGCCGGTGAAACCCGCACCGTCCTCCTGTGGACACCGAGCGTGTCGTCTCAGTTCGGCGTGCCGCCGCCCTCCCGGTCCGTGCAGACCTGACCCGAGGTGGCGTACGAGTCGGTCGAATAGACAGCCAGCACCGTGAAGCAGTAGTCCAGCTTCGCGCTCAGCCCGTTCACCGTGTACCGGGTCTGCCCGGCGTCCACAGTCGCCATCACCCCGAGCTTCTGCCCGGCCCGGCCACCCGCCACCACGAACGGCACCCCGCCGTTCGTCGGGTCGGTCCAGGTCACCGTCACGGTGGTGGTGTCGTCGCGCAGCTTCAGGTCCCCCGGCGGCGGCCCGGCCACCTTCGGCGACGCGGCGCCGGACGCGGGCACGGGAGCCGGAGGCGGCGCCGCCTCCCGGTTCAGCAACACCACGCCGACACCGACCGCAGCGACCACCGCGAGCACCGCACCCCCGACCACCAGGGCCAGCACCGTCCGGTTGCGGCCGTGCTCCGGTTCCTCCGTCTCGGGGTACGCAGCCGGCGGCTGGTGGAACATCGGCGGGGTCGCCGGCCACGCGCCCTGATCCGGCTGGGCCGGCGGCTCCGGTCGGGTGGACTCGGGGAAGTCCAGCAGGTCCTCGTAGATCGTCATCGGCCGGTTCGGCTCCGGCGCGTCCTGCTCCGGTTCGCCTGCCGCGTCGGCGGGCGCCGGCTCGTCATCCTCCGGCTCCGGGTCGGTGGGCCGGTCGACCGGCTGGGACGGGGCGGCGCTGCTCCACGGCGGCGCGACCATGCCCCACGGCGGTACGGAGGAACCGCTGACGGGTGCCGCGCTGACCGGTGCCGCGGGTGGTCCGCTGACCGGCGGTGGATAGGTGCCGGGGGGAGCGCTCACCGGTGGGTGTCCGGCGGGCGGCGCGCTGACCGGCGGTGGGTAGCCGGGTCCGGGTGGTCCGCTGATCGGAGGGCCCGGAGGCCCGCTGACGGGTGGGGCGGGTGGTCCGCCTGCCGGCATCGGGTAGCCGGGTGCGGGTGGTGCGCTGATCGGCGGCGGATAGGCGGGCGCGGGTCCGCCGGCCGGTGGCGGGTAACCCACTGCCGGTGCGGCGCTGACCGGCGCGGCGGGCGGGCCGCTGACCGGTGGCGGGTAACCGCTTACCGGAACTCCGCTGACCGGGTAGTCGGCCGGTCCGCTGACCGGCTGTCCGGGAGGGCCACTGACCGGGTGCGTGGGCGGCGCGCTGACCGGCGACGTCGGGGGTGATCCGGCGGGCGGTGTGCTGACCGGCGGTGCGCTGATGGGTGCTGGGTTGACGGGTGCGGCACTGACGGGCACGGCGCTGGTGGGCGGTGGGCTGATGTGGGGTGCGGCGGGCAGCGGTGCTCGGCCTGCCGGAGGCGCACCGGCGTCGGGCGTGCCGAGGGTGCCCGACGCGCCTGCGGAGGGGGCGCCCGGATGCTTCACGCTCGCGGCGGCGTCGGTGACCGGTGCACCATCCGAGCCGCCTTCACTCGTATCCGACGGGCTCACCGGCGGTCCGCTGACCGGGGACGTGCTCAGCGGTGGCGCGCTCGCTGCGGGCGCGATCATCCCGGTTGAGCCGGCCGAGGGCGTGTTAGCAGGGGATTTGCTGGCCGGTGGTGCGCTGACAGGGGGTTCGTCGGCGGAAGCGGTCGCTGCGGGGTTCGCCGAAGCGTCGCGTGCTGCCTTTGCGGCGTTGCGTTCCGCCTCCTCTTCCAGCAGCGGGCCGATCTGCTGCACCTGGATCGTCGGCTTGTCCCAGCCCGGTCCACCGGGGACGGGCGGCACAGTAGTGGCGCTGGCTCTGCTCGTCTCGGTATCGGCCGGGTCCGTATCGGCAGTCCGATCCATATCGGCGGCTCGGCTCGTATCGGCGCGTGGGGGAGCGGGGACGGCCTCGGTCGTCGGTGTCGCCCGTTGGGCCGGTGCCGGTCGGGGCGCCACGGGGGGTGCCGCTGGGGTGGCAGTAGCCGCAGCGGATTCCGCCACCGGCTGGAAAACCGGCACCGGAGGCGCCGTCGAGCCCGCAGTGGTGCCCGGTGGCGGGGCGGACGGGGTCGACCCCGGCGCGGGGACCGGCGGGGCGACCGGAACGGCCGGCAGTGGTGGCAGGACACCGCGCTCCGTCGACGGCACGCGCGGCGCCGGCGGGAGGACGGTCGAAGGTGGCGGTGGCAGGACTCCCGATGGCGTCCGTGACGCAGGCGGAGTGCCTCCGGTGGAGGGCGGCGTCTCGACGACCGGCGTTGCGGGCGGGGGCGGGATGACCGGCGGGGGCGGTAGCGGAGACGCGCCGACTGTCCCGGGCATCTGTGAGGGCGGCGTAACCGCCTTACCCGGCGTCTGCGGCGAGACGCCGACAGTGCCGGACGTCTGCGGCGGGGCGCCGGCAGTGCCGGGTGTCTGCGGGGACGGTAGCGGTCTCCCAGCGGTGCCCGGCACCGGCGGAGGCGGAATCGGAGGCGTGCCGGCCACGCTCGGCGCCGGTGGTGGCGGGACTGGAGGCGCGCCGGCCACGCTCGGTGGTGGCGGGACCGGACGTGCGGGGGCGGACGGCGCCGAGACGGGCGCGACACGCGCTGCGGCGGCCGAGGACGCCGGGCCCGGCATCGGAGGCACCGCCGGCCTCGCGGGTACCGGCGCGCCGGCCGTGGGTGCCGTCGTCGGCGTTCCCGGCGTTCCCGGCGTTCGCGGTGTTCCCGGGGTTGCCGCCGGGGCTCCGGGGGGCGGCGGGGGCACGGACATGCCGGAGGTCGCCGGGTCCAGGGGTGCGGCAACGGGGACGCGGGGCGGTACCGGCGTCACGCCGGGAGCGACGGCCGGTCGACCGTAGGTTCCCGGCGGAAGCGGGGTCGCACCTTGGGCCGGTGGAACCGCGGTCACGCCCTGAGCCGGCGGAACCGGGATGACGCCTTGAGCCGGGGCCAGCGGGCGGACACCGGGAATCTGCGGGGCTGTCCCGGCAGTCGGCGGCGTCGCTGGTGCGGTGGGTTCGACGGGAACTACCGGGAACCGGGAGGTGGCCTCCTCCGTGATGGGCGCGAACCGGGTCGTCGCCTCCGAGGCAGCCGGCGAGGGCGGCGCCCACGGACTCGCGGGTCCGCTCGGCCCGGCGGCGGGAGGGTGGTGCGGCGGGGCAGGCGCCACCGGGGGCGGAGGGATGATCGGCGCGGACTGAGGTGGCTGCCCGGCGTGGGGCGCATGCGGTGCCGGGCCCGGGTGGGGAGCCCACTGTGAGCCGGGTACCGGCGGATTCGCTGCGGGCGCACCCGGGGCGACGGGCCGGGGCGGTGCCGGAGCGTGTGGGTGCTGCGGTGGGACAGGCCGCAGCGAGACGGTGGGTTCGGACACTCCGTGCCCGGGGTACCCGGAGGAGGCGGGACCGGGTTGGCCGGGCCGGACCGGGCCGGGGCTCCCGGGCAACGCCGGATCGGCATGTCCGGGCACTGACGGATGGGGGTGCCCGGGACGGCCCGCATTCGGGTATCCGGGCGGGGGCGGAGCGGGATGCGGTGCGGCAGCGGCGGCGGAGCCGCCGAGGTACTGGCGGGCTGCGCGTACCGCGGGGTGGTCCGGACCGAGCACGGCGGACCCGGCGGTCGCCACGCGGCTGTAGTTGCGGCGGGCCTCGTGCCGGTTGCCCAGCTCCTCGGAGACCCCGGCGAGGTCGAAGCTGAGCGCGAGCATCAGCGGGTCGGCCTCGCCGCGGCGGCGCTCTCCGGCCGCGTAGGCCTCCTCGAGTACGCGCCGGGCGGCGGCCGGGTCGTCGGCCTCGCGGTGCAGCCGGGCCAGCAGGTGACCGGTGGCCAGGACGTCCTGGTGGTCCTCGCCGTACGCCGGGCGGGCCGCGATGATCGCGTCGGCGAGCAGGCGGCGGGCGCTTGTCAGGTCACCCGCGGCGCGTAGCGCGAGGGCCTGGTGTTGAGTGGCGATCAACGGGGAGGGGTGGGACACGTGAGCAATGCTGCCCGGAATCGCCTGTTGCGCGCTACCCACACGATCGTTGTGGCCGCTGACCTGCGCAAACGTGCCGCGCTGGAGCTGATGTGCATGATCGTTCCGGGCCGTGTACAGTAATGCCCCGTGCGGCCCGCCAGGCCGACCGATGCGGTGAGTAACTCACATTGGTCGAACGGGTAGGCTGGTACGTGCAGGTCCGGGTGGCGGAATGGCAGACGCGCTAGCTTGAGGTGCTAGTGCCCGTATAGGGCGTGGGGGTTCAAGTCCCCCCTCGGACACCAAACGAAGTACGACCGAATCAGGCCGCTGAGCTGGGCAAATCCAGCTAGGCGGCCTTCGTCGTTTCCGGGTTGATCTTCGCGCCGGGAACATCTCGGGAACATGCGTTCCCGGGGAGCCATCAGGACGGAGCCCGAGCCCGGCATTGCGCCGGGCTGAGGGAGACGGTTACGGTCCCACCGTTGCGCATATAGGTGCGCGACCGGCGGCGGGCCCGGACGACGCCCACGGCCGCCGGTTCACGTGGAGGAACAGTGGCGACAGTCGAGAAGAGGCCGTCCGAGGACGGCAAGAAGATCCGCTGGCGGGTGAAGTGGCGCACCGGCGGCAGCGGGAAGTGGGCCAGCCAGCAGTTCGACTACCAGGTGGACGCGAAGCGCTTCAAGGCGCTCGTCGAGGCCAACAGCCACCGGGTGCCGCCGCCGGAGCAGCTGGTCGAGCACGGCTTCGGCCACCTGGTGCCCGGCGGCGTCACGCCGGCGCCGAAGCCGGCCGAGGAGAAGCTGACGTTCCGGGCGTACGCCGAGGAGTGGCTGGGCACGCTGGTGAAGCCGCACCCGGAGACGATGCGCAAGTACCGGGAGCGCTTGGAGAAGCACGTCTATCCGCGGCTGGGCGACCGGCCGATCGTCGAGATCACCCGGCGGGAGATGCGCGAGTGGCAGCAGGGCCTGCGCGACGCGGGGCTGTCGGCGAAGACGATCGCCAACATCCGGGGCGAGAGCGTGGTGCCGATCTTCAAGGCGGCGTGCCGGCCGGGCGAGGACGGCGAGCCGGCCGTGCGGACGTCGAACCCGATGGACGGGCTGCCGCTGCCGGAGGGCCCGCGCGCCGAGCGGGACATTCTGGAGAGCCCGGACGAGGCCCGGCTGTTCCTCGAGGCGGCGTACGCGGTCGACCCGGAGGCGGCGGACCTGCTGCTGTGCAAGCTGTCGACGGGGCTGCGCTGGGGTGAGGTGTCGGCGCTGCCGCCCCGGGCGGTCAACGTCGCGCGGGGCACGGTGTCGATCGTGCAGGTGTTGCGGAAGGTGAACCGGCGGTGGGTGGTCGAGCCCAAGCCGAAGACGAAGCAGGGCTACCGGGAGGTGCCGCTGACGGCGGCGGTGCTGCGGGTGGTCGCCGAGCGGGTGGCGGCGGCCAGCCGGGAGCCGGGGCGGCAGTTCGTGTTCGTGGCGCCGCGCGGCAACCACTGGCGGTACGAGGACTTCTACACGGACCGGTGGGTGAAGATCCGCGACCTGGCCCGCGAGAAGGGCCTGCCGCGCCGGATGACGATGCACGGGCTGCGGCACTCGCTGCTGACGCTGCTGGCGACGGAGGGCGTGGACCTGGCGGCGCTGCGGACGATGGCCGGGCACGCGAGCGTGTCGACGACGATGAACGTGTACGTGCACGCGACGCGGCGGCACCACGAGCCGGTGCGGCAGATCGTCGGGGACTTCCTCGGCGTCGACGAGCTGGTGGCCGCCAGGTAGCGGCGGCCCCGCACAGAGGAGCGGGCGGCGAGCCAGTGGGGGATGGCTCGCCGCCCGCTCGTGTGCCGGCGTCGGGTCGCCGGCCTCCTAGGACGGTCTAGGGGTGGTGCGGGGGGCCACCGGGTGCCGGCATCTGACCGGCGAGAACCGATGAGTGCGATGTAGCGATCGCTGTGCCGGTGGCCCCCACGATCAGCGCCGGGCCGTGGCGGGCGCCGGCTTGTAGGCGGCGGCCAGGTCCTCGTCGGTGAAGCGGACCTTGCGGCCGAGCCGGTGGCAGGGGATGCGGCCCTTGGACACCCAGCGCCGGAGGGTGGTCTCCGCGATGCGAAGCTTCGCCGCGGCCTCGGCGTAGGTGTAGTCCCTGGCCACCTCGTCCTCCTCCTGCCCTCCGGCACTAGATGTCGGGTCACTGTAGACCACTGCGGCCCGATAGGTCTACGGTGGGCTACGCCCGGCCACGGCGAGATCGGAAGCCGCCAGCTCCCCTCGCCGGCCGCCGGGTGTACGGCTACCATCCGGTACTGCGCGTGCATGGCACGCGGTGCGCTGGAAGTGCTGTTGGCTGGCACGCCGCCGTTCCACGGTGGAGGCCCAGGTTCGAGTCCTGGCCGGCGCTCGACGCCGGCCACAGGGGAAGGTGGTGACGGCGCGTGTTCCACGGCAGCATCCCGGCGGACCTGCGCTCGATCATCTACGAGCACGCCGAGTCGTGGCCGGACACCGACCTGTACGTCGGCTGCTCGGGGAACTTCACGATCGAGCGGACGCTGCACAGCCGGCCCGGTGAGGGCCGCGCGATCCACGGCAACGACGTGCAGGCGTACAGCTCGGCGCTGGGCTGGTGGCTCGCGGGCCGGGAGCTGGACTACCGGCTGAAAGAGGAGCACCGCGAGGAGCTGGCCTGGCTGGAGCCGTACCTGGCGACGTCGACGGACACCCTGGCGACGCTGATGCTCGGCACCCGGTTCCTCCAGTACGTCGGCCGCCAGGGCGTCTACTACGAGCGGATGGTCCGGGCGACCGTCGGGCAGTTCCCGACGATGCACGCCAAGACGGTGGCAAAGCTGTCCGGGCTGACGCTGCGCCTGGCCGACTACTACTGCGGGGACGTGCGGGACTACCTGCGTGACGTGGTGCCGGCGGTGGCGCCGGTGGCGATGTTCCCACCGTTCTTCAGCGGAGATTACGAGGCGCAGTTCGCCGGCATAGACGAGTTCTTCGACTGGCCGGCGCCGACCTACGACGTCCTGGACGAGGACGGCAAGGAGGAAATCATCGGGGCGGTGCTCGACCGGCCGCACTGGATCCTCGGCCTGCACATCGCCCGCGACGAGCTGCGGCCCTGGCTGCGCGGCGTCGTCCAGACCAGCAACCGCGGCATGCCGATCTACGTCTACGCCTCGTCGGGAGCGCGGCGGGTCGTCGCGCCCGCCCAGCAGGTCGCGCCGATCCTGCTGCCGAAGATCGGACCCGACGAGGACCTCGGCGACCGCATGGCGATCCACGTCCTGACCGGCGGGCAGTTCGCCGCCGTGCGGTCGCAGTTCATGAGCAAAACGATCCTGCCCGGCTCCCCGCTGCTGGCCTGCGGCGCCAGCGTCGACGGGAAGCTGATCGGCGCGTTCGCGTACCTGCCGCCGAAGTTCGACCCGGCCTGCGCCTACCTGATGAGCGACTTCCCGGTGTCGTGGACCCGGTACCGGCGGCTGGCGAAGCTGATCGTGATGGCGGCCGCCAGCCGCGAGGCGCAGCTGCTGTTGCAGCGGTCGCTCTCGCGCCGGCTGACCGCGTGGTCGACGACGGCGTTCACGGACCGGCCGAACAGCGCGAAGTACGGCCGGGGGATCCCCGGAGTGAAGTTGCAGAAGCGCAGCGAGCCGGCCGCCGACGGCATCCACCGCTACCAGCTCCAGTACGGCGGCCCCCTGGGCGACTGGACCCTGCACGAGGCGCTGGCGGAGTGGAAGCGCCGCCACGGGAAGGACGAGCGACGATGAGCGACGAGCACCGCGGCGGCGAGCCGCCGGCCGCCGAGCAGCCCGGCTGCCCGAAGACGCTGTGGGACAGGCTGACGCCCTACCAGTGCGACGAGGGCGCCGAGACGGGCGTGTGCCCGACGCACGGGAAGTTCCGGCACGAGCCGGCCGACCCGGACAAGCCCTGCCAGCACCCCGACATGCACCTGGATGCCGACGTGCAGCGGCTGACCGCCACCGATGACGACCCCACGGTGGTGGCGTACATCGTGGAGCTCCAGATCCGCTGCCTGGGCTGCCAGGAGCGGTTCCGCTGGTCGGGCGTGCCCGCCGGCCTGATGCCGGACCGGCCCGCCTGCTCGCCGGACGAGTTCACGATGTACGCGCCGATCCGGCCCGGCAGCGCTGACCGGGACTTCGGGCTCGGGATCCCCGGGTACGCGATCCAGTACCGGCAGGGAGGCGGGCGGCGGTGAGCGACGTCGACGAGCTGCCCCTGGACCCGCGGCTGATGACGGTCCGGCCGCAGGACCTGACGCTGCTGGAG
The DNA here is from genome assembly GCF_007827625.1 of Micromonospora sp. CNZ297. Classification (NCBI taxonomy): domain Bacteria; kingdom Bacillati; phylum Actinomycetota; class Actinomycetes; order Micromonosporales; family Micromonosporaceae; genus Micromonospora; species Micromonospora sp. CNZ297. The sequence continues at coordinate 106,729 of NZ_VISU01000016.1, forward strand.
GTCAACGCGCGGTACATGCGCAAGGAGCAGTACGACCGCCTGGTGGCGAACATCAAGCGGGACGGCTGCCTGACGAGCGTGCCGCTGGTGTGGCACGACGTCGACGGCGACCGGAAGGTGGTGCTGTCCGGCAACCACCGGGTGCAGGCGTCGATCGACGCGGGCCTCAGCGAGATCACGGTGATGGTGGTGCAGCAGAAGCTGTCGCGCGCCCGGCAGGTCGCGTTGCAGCTGTCGCACAACGCGATCGCCGGCGAGGACGACCCGGCCACGTTGAAGCAGCTGTACGAGGAGCTGGACGATGTGGACTGGCGGGCCTACTCGGGCCTGGACGACAAGCAGCTCGACCTGCTCGCGCAGGTCGACCTGGAGGGCCTGTCCGAGGCGAACCTGGACTTCGCGACGGTGCAGCTGGTGTTCCTGCCGCACGAGCTGGACGCCGCCCGGGTCAGCTTCGACGAGGCGCGGAAGCTGGTGCAGGCCGACGGCCGGTGGCTCGCTGGGTACGCCGACTACGAGGCCACCCTGGACGCCCTCGCGACGGCGCACGGCGCGCACAACGTCGGGAACGTGGCCACCGCGCTGGGGCTGATCCTGGCGGTGTTCGAGCGGCACCTCGGCGAGCTGCGCGACGGCGTGTGGTGGGACCCGGAGTCCGGCGAGCCGATCGGGCACGCGCACCGCCTGGTGCCGATCGAGACGGTGCTGGAGACGCGCTCGATGCCGGCCGACGCGGCGGCGGTGCTGCACCGCGCCGTGGACAAGCTGGTCCGCTCGGGCGAGGTGCCCGCCGACCAGCGGTGGCGTGCGCTGGAGCTGCTGGCCGCCGACTTCCTCGCCGGATGAGCGGCGTCCCCCGGTCGGCGAAGGTGATCGTCGCGGTCTACCTGGTGGCGATCGTCGGGGGCCTGATCGCCGGCTGCATCGGGCACTGGCCCTTCTGAGGCCGCGCCCGCACGACCCCCGGCCGGCAGCCCGCCGGCCGGTGATCCGGCCGCAGTGAGACACCGCGGCCTGACTCCTGGAGGAGAGATGACCGGACCCGCCCAGAGCGGCGAGGACCTGTACGCCGGCCTCGACGAGCGCCAGCGGTACGAGCTGGACCGGCGCTGCGACTACCACCCGCCGAAGGACCTGGCGACCGCCGAGGCGCACCAGGCGTGGCGCGGAACGATCAAGGGCGCGATGGCCGAGGCCATGCGCAGCCTGCCCGCCGGCCGGGAGACGTCGATGGTGCTGTCCGCTTTGGACGACGCCCTGATGTACGGCAACGCGGCGATCGCCCGGCCGCCGATGAGCGGGGGCCGCAAGGTCGGGCACTGACCGGGGACGGCCCGGCCTGACTCGGGCCGGGCCTCCCGCAGCTGGAGGAGGTGACCATGAGCGAGCCGGAAGTCCTGCCTTGGGACCGGCAGCGCAGCGAGCCCGAGAAGGCGTACGGGTACTTCGCCCTGTATCGGGACCTGGGCCGCACCCGCACCGTCGCGAAGGTCGCCGAGCAGGTCCACAAAAGCCGGGATTACCTCCACAAGCTGGCGACCCGCTGGAAGTGGGTGCAGCGGGCGCAGGCGTGGGACCGGGAAGAGGACCGGCTGTACGCCGAGGGCCTGGCCGAGCAGCGGCGCGACATGGCCCGCCGGCACGCGCGGGTCGCGTCGGCGTTGCAGGCGAAGCTGGTCGCCCGGTTGCAGACCCTCGACGCGTCGAAGCTCACCGCGGGCGACGTCGCCCGCTGGCTGGAGGTGTCGACGCGGGTCGAGCGGCTGGCCCTGGGCCTGCCCGACTCGACGACCGCGCACACCGGCCCGGACGGCGGGCCGATCCGCGCCGAGGTCGAGCAGATGAGCGAACAGCAGCGCGCCGACTTCTTCCGGGCGCTGATGGCCGAGGCCGCCGCCCGCGCCGGGCAGGCGAACCCGGCCGCGGCGCCCGACGACCCGGGCGGCGACGACGAGGAGGACGAGGAGGTGGCCGGTGGGCCAGCGGAGCAGGAATGACGACGGGGAGGCGTGGGTCGCGGTGGAGGCGCGGGTGCCCCGGTGGGCGGTGTGGTGCGTGGCCGGCGGGGTGCTGCTGCTGGGGCTGGCCGGGGCCGGCGGCATGGGCGTGCTGCTGTGGGTGGCGACGCGGTGAGGCGTAGCCCCCGGTCGGCGCGGCTGCTCCTCGCGCACCGCGCGTCGGTCACCGCCCAGCCGGCGTACCGGCCCGGCGGGGTGGTGCGCGCGTGGGCGGAGGTGGACGCGAAGCCCCCGCCGCCGGTGCGCCTCGCCCCGCCGCCGCGGCGGCTGACCCGGGTGCAGCGGCGGACGCTGCGGTTCCGCGCCTGGACGTGGCGGCTGCTGCTCGGCGCGTGGTTCGCGCTGATGGTGCTGGCGGTGTCGGCCGGGCTGCGGTGGGTCGGCCCGGCCGCCCTCGGCTGCCCGGCGCTGATGCTGGCGGCGCTGCTGGTGCTGGCCTGGGTTGCGGCCGTCGACCTGCGGCAGCGCGAAGCCGAGATGCGGGCCGGGAGCTGAGCCGTGCTGCTGGCGTACCCGGACCCGGCCCTGATGACCGACGCCGAGCTGGCCGCGTACCTGCGCGAGGTGTCGGAGGTCCAGGGCCTCGTCCGGTACGACTGGCGGCGGCACGCCCGGCCCGAGCAGATGGAGCCGGCGTACTACCGGATCTGGATGCTGCTGGCGGGCCGTGGCTTCGGCAAGACCCGCACCGGGTCGGAGACGGTGCGCGGCTGGGCGGGGACCAGGCCGGGCGGGCACTACGCGGTGATCGCCAAGACGCACCGCGAGGTGTTCAACGTCTGCTTCACGGCGCGGCGTGCCGGCCTGCTGGCGGTGATCCCGCCGAAGGAGGTGCGGACGTTCAACAAGAGCGAGCCGTACCTGGAGCTGACCAACGGGGCGATCATCCGCGGGTTCGGCGCGCAGGACCCGGACACGCTGCGGGGCTACGACTTCGACGGCTGTTGGCTCGACGAGTACGCGGCCTGGCCGTTGCAGACGGCGCAGGGCGTGTTCGACATGCTGTGGTTCTGCATGCGCGAGGCCCCCGACCCGCGCATGGTCATCAGCACGACGCCGAAGCCGCTGCCGCACGTGAAGAAGCTGCTGGCGCGGGCGAAGAAGCAGCGGGCGCGCAGCCGCCGGCCCCGGGTGGTCATCACCCGGGGGCGGACGCTCGACAACGCGGCGAACCTCAGCCAGGAGGCGCTGGAGGAGCTGCTGGAGCAGTACGGCGGCACCCGGCTGGGCCGGCAGGAGCTGGACGCCGAGCTGCTGTCCGACGTCGACGGCGCGCTGTGGAAGTCGGCGTGGATCGAGGCCGGCCGGGTCGACAAGGAGGACGTGCCGCCGCTGGTCCGCACGGTGGTCAGCGTCGACCCGGCGGACACCGTGTCGGAGACGAGCGACGAGACGGGCATCGTCGCGGTCGGCCGGGGCGAGGACGGCGAGCACTACGTGCTGGCGGACCGGAGCATGAAGATCGCCGGCATGGCGGCGGCCCGCCGGATCTGGCAGTGCTACCTGGACGTCGACGCGGACGTCGTGGTGTACGAGGGGTCGTCGGCGTGGCTGCGGGACATCCTCGTCGACGCGTGGGTGGCCATGCAGAAGGAGGGCCTGCTGGCCGGCGGTGACCCGCCGCTGGACGTGGTGCAGGCCCGCGCGAGCAAGCGGGTGCGCGCCGAGCCGGTGGCCGCCCGGTACGAGGTCGACCCGCCGCGCGTGCACCACGTCGGGACGTACCCGGTGCTGGAGGACCAGCTGACGACCTGGACCCCGGAGTCCGGCGACTCGCCGGACCGGCTGGATGCGCTGGTGCACGGGGTGACGTACCTGCGGTCGAAGGAGTCCCGGCGGGCGGTGGTGGCGTCGCCGCTGCGCGGCAAAGCCGCAGGTCAGAGCGGTTCCTGATTGGACGGTGGATGATCTTGACTGATACAATGTTTATGTATGCCACGCGGTGTACCTCCGTGTTCACGTGGAAGAGGAGAGAGCGGAAGTGACAGCACCGACGAAGAGCCGGCGCGCGAAGAAGAGCGCGCCGTACCTCGCGCAGCTCGACCCGCGGGAGCTGGTCGCGCACCCGACCAACCTGCGCACCCAGCTCGGCGACCTGACCGAGCTGCGCGCCTCGATCGCCGCGAGCGGCGTTCTGCAGGCGCTGACCGTCGTCCCCGAGGACGGCGGCATGCGGATCGTCGCCGGGCACCGCCGGGCGGCGGCCGCCGCCGAGGCGATCGCGGCCGGCGAGTGGCCGGACGGCCAGCCGCAGACCGTGCCGTGCCTGGTGCGGCCCGACATGGAGGGGATGGCCCCCTCCCAGGTCGTGGCCATGCTCATCGAGAACGACCAGCGCGCCGACCTGACCGAGAGCGAGCGGGCGAACGGGTATGCGCAGCTGGAGCTGTTCGGCCTGGACGTCGCCGAGATCGCGCGGCGCACCGGCCGGACGCAGGTGCACGTCAAGTCGGCGTTGAAGCTCAAGACGCTCGGCGACGTGGCCACCGAGGCGGCCGACGCGGGCAAGCTGACGCTGGAGGACGTCGCCGCGCTGGAGCAGTTCGAGGACGACCCGAAGGCGATGGAGCGGATCCTCAAGGGCGTCGAGTCCGGCTGGGGTGTGCGCCACCGGGTCCAGGAGGAGAAGCGCAAGCGCGACGACAAGAGCGCGACCGAGCAGCTGACCGAGGAGCTGACGGCGGCCGGCGTCCGGGTGTTGAAGAAGCCGAAGGACTGGCCGTGGAACTGCGCGGCGTGCAAGGTCGAGGACCTGGCCGACGCCGACGACCAGCCGATCGACGTCGAGAAGGTCAAGACGCTGGAGGGCTTCGGCGCGATCATCGAGGGCTCGTACGGGAACATGCGGGCCGTCATCGTGTGCGAGGACCCCGACGCCCATGGGTACAAGCGCACGAAGTGGACGCAGTACAAGAGCCCCGCGGCGAAGGTCGCCGAGGAGCTGAAGAAGCGGGAGGCCGAGGAGCGGCGGCAGAAGCTGCTCGACGCCGGCGAGGTGCGGCGGCGGTTCCTCGTCGAGACGTGGGGCAGCGCGAAGGCGGCGAAGACGCTGCTGGTTGACGCGATGCGCGCCGCCGTGGTGATGCCCGGCTTCTACGACCGGGCCGAGGAGGAGATGGTCGCGGCCCTGGCCGGCGGTGACCCGCGCGACGGGCAGACGGCCGGCATCGACCGGCTGAACCGGCTGCTGGTCGCCCGGTTCGTCGCCGCGCACGAGGCGAACACGGCGACTGTGGCGGCCGGGCGGTACTCCAACCGGGAGCACCTGGTGCTGCCGTGGCTGGACCGCCTGGTGGCCGAGGGCTACGAGCTGTCGGAAGCCGAGAAGACCTGGCACGCCGAGCTGGTCGAGGAGGAGGCCGAGCGGCAGCGCGCGATGGAGGAGGAAGAGGCCGAGGAGGCGCTGGAGTACGACGAGGCCGAGGGCTACGTCGAGGACGCCGAAGGCGTGCGGCCGATCGAGGACGTGCAGCTGCCGGAGGGCGACGTCGAGCCGGCCGCCGAGCCGGACGCCGACGCCGAGCCCGAGGAGGCCGAGCCCGAGGCCGAGGCGGACCCGTGCCCGGAGGCCGACCTGGACGCGGCCGAGCCTGACGCGAAGGGCGACGAGTGAGCGTGACCCCAGCGGGTCAGCCGGAGGCGCGCACCGACCTGGTGCGCGCCTCCGGCGCCGGCCCGACCGACAGCTTGGAGGAGCTGCCGCGCGGCACCTGCCCGGCCTGCCACGTGGCGATCGGCGAGGTGCACCGCGACGACTGCGACGTGGCCGAGTGCCTGGCCACCGGCCGCAAGCGCATGTGGTGCCGGGCGCAGCCGGACACCGCGGGCCACGACTGCGGCCGGGCCGACTGGACCGGCTGGTGGCCGGCGCACGCGGAGGCCCGCGAGTTCGGCTGGCACGTGCGGTGGGACACCGAGGCGCGGAAGTTCGTGCGGTGCGCCCCGGACGTCGACGGCTCCGGGCCGGACCTGTCGCGGCTGTACGAGCACGCGCGGTGGGACCAGGCCGCGCGCCGCTGGGTGCGGCGCCGGGCGGTGCTGTTCTCCCGGGCGGTGCGCGGCGGCCGGGCCACGCTGGAGGAGCTGACGAGCCAGGCGCAGCGGTGGTGCGCCGAGCAGGGCTACGAGGTGGTCGGCGAGCACGTCGGCGCCCGCGGCTGGCGGGAGGCCGTCGCCGACGTCGCCGACGGGGTGGCGGACGTGGTGGTGGTGCCGTCGATGGAGCGGCTGGGCCTCGGCAAGCAGGTGTTCGAGCGGATCGCGGCGGTGCGCGCGGTGGGCGGTGACGTCGCCGGCCCCGGCGTGCGGATCGACGCGGACGGGCGGGTCGTCGCCACGGCGACCGCCGAGACGTGAGGAAGGCGGAGATGGAGCGAGAGAAGCGGGTGATGCTGGCGTGCCCGCCGACGAACATCAACGAGCTGCTGGGCGGCACCGGCGTCCCGCCGTTCGTGCCGAGCGTTGACCATAGCCTGGCCTCGTGCGTGGACTGCGGCGCGGACATGTGGATCGGGCCGAACCAGCGCCTCGTCGCTGCCCGCGCCCCGAAGGCGACGCTGCTGCTGTGCATGGCCTGCGCGATCGTGGAGCAGGCCAAGCGGGGCGGCGGCGCCGTCGGGCACCTCGGCGGCGGCCAGGGCCGACCGCGGCTGCCGGGCTAGTCCGCTGTGCGGACCAGATGCTAGTCCGCTGTGCGGACCAGCCGGGGCGGGCCACGGCGATGCCGTGCCCCGCCCCCCTCGGGCCTCCGACGGCCTGGCGGCCTGACTACATTCACTGAGTGGCGGAGAACTCCACCTCGGGCTTGCATCTGGTACCTAGGTACAGGCTTACCCTCGCGGTATGAGTGACCACCACATCACGACGGACGACGCCTGGGTGCCGGATGCCTGCACCCTGCCGACGGCTGAGAGGCCCCTGCGGCTCGCCGAGTTTGACCAGTTCTTCACTGACGCCGTCCGCGGCGTCGACCGGCTGTCGGCACAGCATCTGCGGTTGCAGCTCGACGGCGCGGCGCAGGTCGAGGAGACGGCGCGGGATCTGACGGCCCGGGAGTCGTCTTGCTGCTCGTTCTTCGCCTTTGACCTCTCCCGGCCCGACCCGGACTCTCTGTCGTTAGACGTCCGGGTACCGGCGGCACACGTCGACGTGCTCGACGCCCTCGCCCAGCGGGCTGCGTCTGTCCGGGATCAGGGATGACCGGGTCGGGACTGCGCAGCGGCCAGCTGGCCGACGCGGCCGGGGTCAACCAGCAGACGCTGCGCTACTACGAGCGCCGGGGCCTGCTCGCCTCGCCGCAGCGGTCCCCGGGCGGGCACCGTCTCTACCCGGCCGAGTCGGTCACTCTGCTGCGGGTCATCAAGACCGCGCAACGCCTCGGCTTCACCCTCAACGAGGTTGCCGACCTGCTCGACGCCGGCCGGCACCAGCACGGCGGTCGACCGGACAGCGGCCTACAGGCACGGGCTCGGGAAAAGCTCATCGAGGTGGAGCAGAAGCTCGCTGACCTGACGGTCATCCGTGACACCCTGCGGGCCGCCATCTCGGCCGGTTGTGACGACCTGGTTGCCTGCGCCGAAAGCTCCTGCTGCCCCCTGCCCTTCGCTGAACTGGTCGAGAGGAACAACCGTGCCGACACCTGCTAACCGACTGCGCCGCCTACTGCCCTCCGGCATGACCGGACTCGCGGGAGCCGCCTGCGCCGCCTGCTGCGTGCTGCCGGCGCTGCTGGCCGCCGGGATCCTCGGCGGCGCCGGCTGGGCAGCGGTAAACCGTTTCCTGCCCGGCGTCGCCGTCGCCCTGGCCCTGCTCGCCGGCCTCTCCTGGTGGTGGGCCACCAAACGCCGGCCCAACAGCGGCGGCTGCGCCGGCGGCAACTGCTCCTGCGGTCACCCCGAGCAGCACGACCGCGAGGTGATCCCGCTACGGTCCGACGCATGACCGTTGCCCGCTCGATCCTGCTGTTCCTGCTCGCCGCGCTCGCCGAGATCGGCGGCGCCTGGCTGGTATGGCAGGGCTGGCGTGAACAGCGAGGGCTGCTGTGGATCGCGGCCGGAGTCATAGCGCTCGGGTTCTACGGCTTCGTCGCCACCTTCCAACCCGACCCGAACTTCGGCCGCATCCTGGCCGCCTACGGCGGAATCTTCGTCGCCGGCTCCCTCGCCTGGGGCATGGTCGTCGACAAGTTCCGCCCCGACCGCTACGACCTCATCGGCGCAGCCATCTGCCTCATCGGCGTCGCCATCATCATGTACGCCCCGCGCAGCGGCTAGTCCTGTCGGTGCCCAACATTGCCAGAACCCAAGATCGTCAGGGGCTCGGGCGTTCCTTGTGCCCCGCTTCGAGGAGTTGGATCATCGCGGTGATGCGTTGAGGGCGTTGATCGGGTTGGCGTTTGGTGGCGTCGATCCAGCGCAGGTAGGCGCGTCGGTAGAACTGGGCCAGGGAGTCGAAGAACGCTGCGGCCTGCGGATGTGCGGCTAGCGCGGCGGCCACGTCTTCGGCGAGGTCGTCACGTTGGGGACCTTCCGGCTCGATGGTCACGGTGACGGTGTCGCCGGCTGCAAGGCCGCAGCCGCGTAGCCAGGCCGGGCCGAGGGTGAACCCGAAGCCGTCACCGTGTGGTTCGACGACGCCGCGCACACCCATGCTGTTGACGGTGCCGCGGATGTGGTGGCGGGGCTTGGCCCCCCAGACGGTGTCCGGGTTGAAGGGGACCGGGATCAGGACGCGGCCACGGGTGGCTGCGGCGACGGTGGCGGTGAACTGTTGACTCTTCACGGAGTCGTGCATGGGAGGCACCTTATGTCCGGCTCGGCAGAGCGCGGGCCGGGGTTGGTGTCGACCTCAGGCGAGCAGCGGTTCGAAGATGTTTCGGCCGAGCGTCAGGGCCTGTTCTTGGTCGAGGACGGTGGCGGCGAGGCCGGGGTGGGCCGTCATCCACTCGCGGGCGTTGGCGACGTTCGTGAAGAAGTTGATGGTGGAGCAGCAGGTGTCCACGGAGCGGCCGACGGCTCCGGTGGCCGCGTACACGATCACCGCTTCCGCCGGCTGGTAGGTCGCCGCACCGTTGGTGATGGTTACGCGGACCGGTTGGCCGGTGTGCGGATCGGCGGAGGTGATCACCGCGTCGGTGCCGAGCATGAACGGCATGCCCAACGCGTCGATGGCGCACATCGCGAAGGCCTCGACGTCGCCGAGTGACACCACGTGCGGCGTCGGCGTGGGGGAGAACGGGTAGGCCGCGACCAGGCGCCCGGCGCTGTCGACGGCGACAAGATCTTCCCGGGCAAGTTCGCGCAGCGCCTTCGCGGTGTCCAGGTCCGCCGCGCTGACGCCAGCGCGGATGTCGGCGTCGCTGGGGGCCGTCCCGGTGGCGGCGAAGTGGCGCAGGATCGCCCGGTGCACCTGCCGCAGCTTGTCTGGCAGTTGCTCGGCGCGGCGGGGCCGGTCGGTCCGGATGGCGTTGCCCGGCTGGGTGCAGCAATCCACCAGGTTCTGGTCAGTCGCGGCGGGAGCGGATTCGGCGCCCATTGCCCGGCGCAGGGCAGCGCGGATGCGCTCGCCGGTGGGGAGATCCAGGCGACAGGCCGCCGGCCCGTCGCCGGTGCCGCCCATCACGTCCACGCCGTTGACCAGGATCGACGGCGACGGATAGTCGCCCACGACCTCGGTGACCACCGCAGGCAGCCCGAGGTCGGCCAGCGCGGCGTGCAGCTCCTCCCGAGCCGGGGCAAGATTCGGGCACTCCGGAACGGAACGGAGTTCAACGTTCACCCCACGAGGCAGAGCTGAGCCGACGAGGGCTTCGAGGAAGCGGACCGCGCCACCCACGGCCTGGTCGACAGGGAAAACGGCGATGTCGTCGCGTCCTTCGGCCTCAGCCCAATGGCGTGCCGCCCGCTCGGAGGGGAAGAACAGCTGGTGGTGGCAGTAACTGGACAGCACTGCGGGAACCGTGTCGCCCACACTCTTGCCGTGAGCTCGCACGAAGGACACGACAGCGCCGTCGACGGAGATGCCTTCGATGCCGTTCGGTCCCATGCGCAGGGAGATCGGCTGCCCGGTCGTCTCCAGCGACGACTGCACGTCGATGGCCTTGCCCAGCACCCGCGGTAGCCACAGGGTGTCCGGCGCGCACCACGCGTACAGCGTCTGCCCGTCGACTGTCAGTCGGTGCGGGGACGGCATGTCGGGCAGCGACAGGCCCCAGAAGGCAATGATCCTGCCCTGGTCGTCCTGGAGGTGAGTGCCGGCCAGCACGCCGTCGATAGCGGCGGTCACCTGCTCTCCCGGCAGGTCGAGTCGCTGGGCCAGCGCTGCGACGGTGACCGGCGTGCCCTCGGCGAGCAGCCGCCACAGCCCGACCGCGATGCGAGCCTGCGCCGGATCAAGCACCGGCATGATCTTGACGTATTCCGCCAGGAGCTGGTCCAGCGCGCCGGCCTTGGTCCCTTCAGCATCTGCTGCGGTCATCACAGCCTCCTCCCAGCAAGCAGCCTCGATGGGCAAAACGACACCCCGTGGCCGACACGGTTCTACCCGTAGCAGACTGGACCCTCCAGTGCAGGGGAAGGTCAAGGCGTGACGACAGGAGGTCACCGGATGCGGATCGGGGAACTCGCCGAGGCAACCGGCACCACGGCCAAGACACTGCGCTTCTACGAAGCCAGCGGCCTGCTCTCACCCGCCGCACGGACCCCCGCCGGCTACCGCGACTACGGCGACGACGCGGTTGCCCGGCTCGACTTCATCCGTCGCGGCCGCGCCGCCGGACTCACCCTCGCCCAGATCCGCGACATCCTCACCGTCCGCGACACCGGCCATGCCCCCTGCGGGCACGTACGCCAACTGCTCGCCGGACAGCTCGACGCCATCGACGCCCAGCTCGCCGACCTGCACGCGCTCCGCGCCACCGTGGCCCAGCTCCACGACTCTGCCACCAACGCGGACCCGGACACCTGCCCACCAGAGCAGGTGTGCCGCTACCTGTAGCTGAGGGGGTGTCGCAGGGCTTCAGACGTTGAAGGCCAGGGGCCGTCTCACGGAATCCGACGAGCTGCGGTCGTGCAGCAAGCACAGTCCGCCTGGCCCGTGCGGCCGCTGCGGTGTCGCTGTCGGCTGGCCCACCACCATGCGGCAGCAGCCAGCCCGGCCAGAACGATGGTCATGCCGGGCATCCACCGGCCGGCGATCGCCCAGCCGGCCCCGGAGAGCACCCCGGCGGCCAGCAGCAGCGGGATGGCGCAGCACGCGACGCCCGCAACACCGGCCCCCGTCAGCCCGGACGGCAGCAGTCGTCGGGCGTGGTCCACGTGGCTCAGCATTCGAGTCTCCTCCGGGGTAGGTGCGTACGGGATCGGGCCGGCCATGCGGTGCTGGTGTGGTGGCTGGGCTGTCACGCACAGCAGGAGGTGGGTAGCTCGTTGCGGAACAGCCCAGCGGCGATGCGCAGGCTCTCGGCCATCGTCAGGTAAGGGGCCCAGGTGTCGGCGATGTCGTCAACGGTCATCCGGGCTCGGATGGCGTAGGTGGCCGCAAGCATCAGCTCCCCAGCGCCTTCGGCGAGGGCGTGTACGCCGAGCAGCCGTCCGGTGCCGGCGTCGGCGACGAGTTTGACCGCGCCGCGGGTGTCCCGGTTGACCAGCGCCCGGGGCACGTCCGCCAGCCCGAGCACCCGGCACACGCAGTCGTGGCCGAGGGCCAGCGCCTCGGCTTCGGTGGGGCCGGCGGAGGCCAGCTGCGGGCGGGTGAACACCACGGACGGCAGGCCGGTGTAGTCCACCCGAGCCGGCCGGCTCCCGTCTGCTGCCAGGGCGTTGACCGCCGCCGCCCGGCCGGTCGCGGCGGCGACGTAGACGTACTGGGGTGCGCCGGTCACGTCCCCCGCCGCGTAGACGCGACGGTTGGAGGTGGACTGCGCCTCGTCGACCATGACGAAACCGCGCTCGTCGGTGGTCACCCCGGCGGCGGCCAGGTCGAGGCCGTCGGTGCGGGCCCGCCGACCGGTGGCGATCAGCAGGCGCTGTCCGGTGACTCGCTGCCCGTCACCGGCGACGACCACCACGCCGTGGGTGGTGGGTTCGACCGCGGTGGCCCGCTGCTCGACCACCGTGATGCCGTCGGCGGTGAACACCTGCCGCAGCAGCTCGGCCAGTTCGGGCTCCGCGCGGGGCGCCAGGCGTCCCACCACCGTCACGGGCACACCCAGGTGGGCGAACAGTTGCGCCTGCTCCATCCCCACATAGCCACCCCCGACCACGACAAGCGAGGCGGGTAGCTGGTGCTGCTCCATCGCCGTGGTCGAGGTCAGGTAGTCCACCTGGTCCAGGCCCGGCAGGTCTGGCCGGTCGGGCTGCGCCCCGGTGGCGACGACGTAGGCGCGTGCGCGCAGCGGCTGCCCGTCCACGGTCAGGGTGTCCGGGTCGCCGAACGTTGCCTGCCCGGAGCGGATCGGGAAGCCGTAGGCGTCGGCGACGTCCAGATACTTGGCCTGCCGCAGCCGCCCCACCAGCTCGTCCTTCTGCGCCACCAGCGCGGCCAGGTCCACCCCGTCAGCCGAGGTCGGCACCCCGAGAAACGGGTTGGTCGCTGCGGCGTGCCGGGTACCGGCGGCCGCCAGCAGCGTCTTCGACGGCACACAGCCAACGTTGACGCATGTGCCGCCCACCACACCGCCTTCGACCAGCACTACGCGCGCGCCGGCCTGCCGTGCGGCGATACCGGCCGCCATCGCCGCCCCACCGGAACCGACCACCGCGAGGTCGGCATCAAAACCGGAAGCCATCGCCTCATCCTTCTGCTGGCCGTCATGTCTCTGCCCCAACCAGACTGGACCTTCCAGTGCGGGGGAGGGTCAAGATCCGACGACACGAGGCAACCCCGGCGCGGATCGGAGAGGACCGCCATCCAGGGTGCCGTAGTACCGATGTTGACCACTGCGCCGGGCAGGGATCGCGCACGCCGACCGCTGCCTTGTCGATGCCCGCCCGATGATCTTCTGCTTCACAGGCAACCATCGCCTTGGCGTCTGGTCACTCGTCCTGGCGACAGGCTTCCCGCTCTCGCTCAAGGGCTGTTGCGAAGTGGCAGGCTTTGGATATGGAGGGTTTGATCAAGCCGTTCCGGACGAGGTTTGGTCGTCGCGGCGTCGCGCATCGAATCCCGGCGCAGCACATGTCGTCGTCTCGAACATCCTCTGCAGGGACAGGTCAATGAACGGGGTTACCCGCATCGACCTGCCGCGACTGGGTTCCCTCCTGGACGCGGGCGCTCAACTCGTTGAGGTGCTGCCCACCGCCGAGTACACCGACCAGCACATACCCGGTGCGGTCAACATCCCTCTGAAAACCCTTGACGCCAGCACGACCGCAGCCCTCGACCGTAGTCGTGCCGTGGTCGTCTACTGCTCGGACGCCCTTTGAGACCTGAGCCCACGAGCCGCGTGCCGGCTTGAAGCCCTCGGGTTCACCGATGTCTACGACTACGTCGCCGGTAAGGCCGACTGGCTGGCACACAACCTGCCAACCGAAGGCGAGCGCGCTAACGCACCCACCGCCGGGATGAAACTGCGCCATGACGTGCCCACCGCCGGCCCCGACGAAACCATCGCCGCCGTCCGCGCCCGCGTCGACGCCTCGCCGTACCGGTTCGCCCTGGTCCTCGCCGCCGATCGCACCCTGCTCGGCCGGCTGCGCCACACCATGCTCGCAGGCGATCCTGAGGCGGCAGCGCAGCAGGTGATGGAACTGGGGCCTTCGACCACGCGACCCGACTCCCCGCTCGCCTCCGTCCAGTCCCATCTACGTGACCACCAGATGACCTACATGATCGTCACAGACCCTGAGGGGCGCTTGCTGGGTACCGTCCACGCCGCCGACCTGAAAGACGAGCTATAACGAGATCGCGGGGAGAAATATTCGGTCGGACGGCGACGGCGACAGGAGTCCCCGACTGTCGAGCTAGTCCGCTGAGCGGACCAGCCGGGCCACGCCAGGTAGGTGAGACCCCGGGACGGACTAGCACCTGCCGTTCGGATCCGGCCTCTTCCCGCGCGGAGTCACATTCTGCTTAAGCGGGTCAGATGCCTCGGGGGATCTCACGCGAGAGAACTCCCTGACCATGCACACCGGCCCCATCAACGGGGGCAGGAAGTTGGCGGGCGAGCGGGGCCAGGCCTGGTGGGGTCGCACTCGGCACCGACCCGCGGCTCCACCTGCACGTCCGGGCACATGCGGCAGCGGATGACGAGGTGCCCGCCGCAGCGGCACGGCCACCAGTCCCGCATCGGCGTGGTCGCCGAGCCGCCTGCGTAGCCGTGCCCGTTGCGGCACTCGCCCGGCTCGTCGCCGACCAGCTCGCGGACCTGGCGGTAGGGGAAGGCGACCACGTGCGGATCGGCGCGGGCCCGGCCGATCAGGCGGCGCAGGTCGGCGGGGGAGTCGACGACGCGCTCGACCACGGTCACGCCGGCCGGCGAGTTGTCGGCCCGGTCCCAGCGGATCGTGATGTGCCAGCGCGTTCGCCACTCCACGCTCGCAGGTTAGTCGAACATACGTTCTAGGGCGGGCGGGACCGACAGATAGTGGCCGGGGCGGGGCTCCCATGCATTCGTTGTGTCTGATCTGCGCCCCGGGTCCGCTCCCGATGCCCAACGATGGCCAGGGAGGGACGTACATGAGCGGCGCTCGTGGTCTGGACGGATGGGGCTGGAGGGGGTGAGTCCGGCCTGGCGGTGGGAGACGTCGCCCGGTGGGCTGGTGCTACGCCGGCCGGTTGCCCCGATGCTGGCCGCGCCGGTCGACTCCGTGCCCGAGGGTCCGAACCTGGCCTATGAACCGAAGTGGGATGGGTGGCGGGCGCTGGCCTTCCGGGGAGCCTCCGACGTCTACTTGCAGTCGCGCGCCGGCAGGAATTTGACGCCGTACTTCCCGGACATCACCCGGGCGGTGCGGGCTTTCGTCCCGCCCGGTGCGGTGCTCGACGGGGAACTGGTCGTCTGGGAGCGGGGGCGGACGAACTTCGCCCTGCTTCAACGGCGGGTCACCGCCGGCCGAGGGCTGCTGCGCGAGGCCCGTGCGCACCCGGCCTACTACGTCGCCTTCGACCTGCTCGTCGACGTTGGCGCAGAGCCGGTGCTCGACGTGCCACTGGTCGAGCGCCGGGCCCGCCTAGTGCGGCTGCTCGCCGGCGCCCCACCGCAGCTGGCAGTCACCCCGCAGAGCGCCGACCTCACCGAGGTCAGCGAATGGCTGACCACCTGGACCGCGGCAGGTGTGGAAGGCGTCGTGATCAAACGGCTCGACAGCCGGTATGAACCTGGCCGGCGAGGGTGGGCGAAGTTCCGGGCCCGTGCCACCACGGAGGCGATCATCGGCGGCGTCACCGGCAGCATCCGCGACCCCGAGACGCTTCTGCTCGGCCGGTTCGACCGGCGCGGTCGGCTGCGATACACCGGCCGCACCCACCCGCTGACGGCGCTGCAGCGCCAGGAGCTGGCGAGGCTACTGTCCCCGCCACGCCCGACCGAGCGCCGTGTGGTCACCCACCCCTGGCCCGATCCACTACCGGCCACCTGGTCGGGCCAGTTCGAGCGACCCGAGCCGCTGCGCTACGCCCAGGTCGAGCCGACCGTGGTGGCCGAGATTCAGGTGGACACGGCCTACGAGCACCACCGGTGGCGGCACCGGGTGCGGTACGCGCGGCCCAGGCCGGACCTGTCGGTGTACGACGTGCCGCTGATCCTCGGCGAAGGCGAAGATCCCTTCTCCGACTACCCACGCAGCGCCTAACTGAGGTCACCCCAATTCCCCCTACAGAAGGGCACCGCAACTGCTGAGCTCATGCAGCGGGCAGACCCGGCACGGGACGACCAGGTGCCTGCCGCCCCGGCACGGCCACCAGTCCCACAGCGGTGTGGTCGCCGAGCGCATGGTGGATGGGTCTCATACGTCCTCGTCAGCCTCGTCGCTGAGGGAGGCCAGGGTCTCCCGCGCCAGTGCCCACAGCGACTTCCCACCGGAGACGTACCACCGGGACGGGCCTTGGGCGGCGACGGGCGCCTTGCTCCACCCTGCCAACCGCCACATCTCCTGCACCAGGCCCGAAGGGGAGTAGCGCTTCCCGTCGGCCGCCCACAAGATCGGGCGTACCCGTTGGTTGACCCACGTCGCGGTGCCCCGGCTCGGGTCTTCCGCGAGCCATGCGGCCATCGCTTCCCGTTCGGGCCGGCCGCCTGCCCGGTAGGTCAGCGGCGTGCCGTCAGCCAGTGCTCTGGCATCGATCAGGGTGGGCACGGCATTGGGCCGGCGCTGTTGCTTCGGGATCTTCACGACCCGGTATTCCAACGGCAGGACGGGGACCGGGACGCCGCGCTTCAGGTCCGTCAGGACCAGACCTGCGAGGCTACGACAGCGGTCGGGGTCGGCGAGCGTGCTGGACACGATCGAACTCTGGCCGAACTCGGCATCAACGTGATGGACGAGCCAGGCGGTGGCACGTTCGACAGCGTTCGGCACCTGGGTGAGGACCGCGTCCCAGTCGGTGTCGGGATCGTCGATGCCGTCGAGGTCCAGAGCTTGGAAGACGATGTGCGCGATGAGCCGGTCTCCTCGGTCCACGATCGCCTCGGCTCGCGCCTGACGGCTCTTCGCAGTGCGGTGGAGCGTGGCATCGATCTCCCGCAGCACGAGGACGCTGCGCCAGACCTGGTGGGCAGAGGGCCGGTCCTGCGCGTTGAACAACAGCTGGTAGGCGCCCTGAGTGCCCTGCTCCCAGAGCAGGTCCACGCCGCGCTTGGACCGGACGGCGAGATCCGAGTTCCGGTGCGCGCAGGCCAGGGCGGTGGCTGCGGCCTCCACCGAGCAGCCGCTCTCCGGTGAGGGCTCTGGTTCTCCGCGCTTGACCGCGTACGTCTTCTGGAGCGAGAGGAGAAAGTCCTCTCTGATGGCTCTCTGCACGGGATCGAGAGCGACGAAGTCACGCCGCTCGACCCGGTTCTGGGTGTTCGTGGCCGTGGTCACCGCGTCCGCGAAGCCCGCCGGGCAGTTCGTGAGAGAGATGACCCGGACGGTCACGTATCCGTCGCCGATTGCCGCGGCGTCCTTCCGGGAAGCCCGGTGTATCGCGTGGACGGTCTGCGCTCCGTTCACCACGCTGGCGCCGTCCAGCTTGAGCGCGACCGGTGACCGTGTGGCCCGACTGAAGTAGTCGGGGACAAGGGTGTCGCAGAGCAGGGTGATCCCGTTGTTGAAGAACCAGAAGTTGTGCGGTTCGTCGGTCAGCGTGTCGATCAGACCCTGGTTGACCTGCGTGATGCCGAGCGGCTTGCGGATGTTGCGGTCGAACAGGCGGTCCTCGTGGTCGTCGTACCAGGCCGCGATGTCGGCCACCGAGACGAGACCCTGGAACGCCTCGTACGGTTCGGTGATCTTGACGTAGTCCTGCATCCTGACGGTCAGCGCGATGGGAGGTTCCGTGAAGTCGTTGCGCACCACCTCCCAGATGTCGCGGGCCAGATAGCTGCGTTGGTCGAGAATGTTGCCGAGTTGGTTGAACTCGTCCTGGGCATCTGAGAGCCGTTGCACGACGTCACGCGCGAGCGGGTCGGTCCGCATCACGGCGGTCACCAGGGTGATTTTCGATCCCGGGTTGCTGAGGACGGCGGCGACCTGGTCCGCGAGGTTCTGGAAGCGGATGTTGAAGCGGTCGAACTTGCGAGCGTCGATATACCGGAGGCCCTCGATGAACTTGAGCCCGTCGGCAAGCTCGAACCGTGCCTTGCCCCTGTCGCTCCACTTCGATTGGACCAGCCAGAGATGTGACGCGCTCTCATCGGTGGCCACCGCGTCGATGCCGATGTCGTCCCGGCCGTCGATGACCGCCTCGGCGGCCGCTGCCGATTCGCAGCCGGTCAGGTCGCGCACCGCCAGGGCGGCCAGGGCGCGCGACAGAAGCGACTGCTCACGCTCGTTGGGTGGTTTGTTGGCAAGATCCGATACGTCTATCAGTTCGCCGAATTCTCGCAGCAACGCATCCCGCACCTGTCGGACCTGCGTTTCGGGGGGCGCCTCGTAGGGCGGTGCACCGGACGCAACAGGGTTTCCGCTCACACGACTACCTAACTGTCGACCTTCACCGTCATCGCCACAGGTCGCGTCAGACGGTCCGGGACCGCAGCAGGGCTGACGAGTCTTCCCTTACGCCGGGCTGGGCTGATCCACGCAGCGAGACGCGTCCCGATCGCCGAAGACTGGACCTTGACGCGCGCGTCACCTATCGTAGCGGCTCAAGCGCTCTCCCGGATATCCCATGAGGACGCTTCACCGCTCTTGGTCGACTACTGTCTTACCTGGGGCCTGATCCTTATCAATCCCCGGATTCGCCCCGCTCGCCCCCCCCGGGCGCAGACTTTGTCGTCAGTCAACGAGGTAGTGGGCTTCGATGTAGGCGACGGTGGAGTCATACGGTTCCCCCACCGGCTTCAACATGTACCGGCGGAAGACGGCGGCGGTGGCGCGGCGGACGCCTCGGTTGCGGGCGTCCGCGTTGTCCCATGATTGGGCGAGGGTTCGGGTGACCACCTGGTCGATCTCCTCGGCCAGGTTTCTCTCCGTGACTGTGAGGCCGGACGGTGCGTGGTCGTGGATGATCCGCGACAGGACGCCCACGCGGTCGTCGTCCAGCACGACGACGGCTTCGTCGGGGTGCTTCTCGGCGTTCACGATGGCGCGGGCGATCCGGAGGGCTTCGGCCAGAAACTCCAGGGCGTCCTGGGCGTTCTGGATGATCCGATCCCGCAGCAGCCTGATCCGTTCCGCGAGGGCGGTGTACTTCGCGGACCCTGGTTCAACCCCCTTGTCGAGGGCGGCCTTGATCTGGTCCAGGATCTCCGCCGCGGACGGGGGTGTCTTGTCCTCGCCGTCGTCCTCGCCGGGCTTGGGGCGGACGAGGGCCATCAGCTCTTTGAGGATGGTGATGCCCTGGGCGTCCAGGACGAGGGCTTCCTCCTGCGAGGCGACCACCGAGAAGGAGTGGACGTGGGCGTTGATGATCTCCAGGACCATCGGCCCCAGCTCGCCCAGCCGTTCCTTCCTCTCCTCGTCGGAGGACTTCTTGAACAGGGTCGTGTACACGGACCCGAACAGCCCGAAGCCGTCCCGGTACTTGGCGATTCGCTTGTCGGTGTTGATGAGCGGGTACAGGCGGGCCAGGAGCCGGTAGTCCTTGGAGAACACCTCGGCGACGCCGGGGTTGGCGTCCAGGAAGACGTTGATGGCCCGCACGGATTCGTATCCGTGGACCGTGAGGTCCAGGCCGTCGACGTCCGCGAGGAGGTCTTCGATGCGGGCGAAGGTGGTGCGGAACTCGGCGACGAGCTCGGACAGGTCGGTGACGAACCCGCCGCCCTTGCCAGCCCCCTCCGCGGTGGGGTCGACGACGGCCCGCTGGACCTCTTCGGCCAGGCCGATGTAGTCCACGACCACGCCGGAAGTCTTCACGAACCCGGTCGGGGACACCCAGGTGCGGTTCGGGCGGGTGATCGTCTGGAACAAGGTGTGGGCCTTCAGCGGCTTGTCCAGGTAGAGGACGCCCTCGTTGGGGGCGTCGAACCCGGTCATCAGCTTCGCGGTCACCACCAGGAAGCACAGCGGGTCGTCCGGGGTGAGGAACCGCCGCTTCTGTTCCTCCTCCTCGGCCTCCGAGAGGCGGTACGGCCGCATGGCGGGGTCTTCGTCCTTGGAGTCCGAGACGGAGATGTTCACCTCGGCGGTGATCCGGTCGTGCTTCCCGACCTCGGCGAGCACCTGTGAGGCCTCGAAGCCGGCCAGCAGCTCGTTGATCTTGTCCGTGTACGCGACGGCCAGTTCGCGGTTATAGGCGACAACCTGGGCCTTGAGGCCGTTGCGGTAGGCGCCGGCCAGGTAGTGGTCGACGATGTCCTGGCAGACCGTGTGGATGCGGTCGGGGTTGGCGAACACCGAGGTGAGTCGCCCGAACTTGCGGGACAGGGCCTCACGGTCGGGGTCATCGAGGTCGAAGTCATCGGCGAACTGGTCGAACTCAGCCTGCAACTCCTGGTCGTTCATCTCGAACGAGACCGGGTGCGGGTCCAGCATGACCGGAACGGTCGCCTCGTCCCGCAGAGACCTCGACACGGAGTACCGGTGCAGCACCCTGCCCGGGTCGGCCTCCTCGCCGAAGAGCGCGAAGGTGTCGGTGGCGAGGTTCCTGAGGGGGGTGCCGGTCATTCCGAAGAACTTCGCGTTAGGCAATGCCGCGCGCATCTGCTCGGCCAGGGTGGGCCTGCCGGGCAGACTCCCTCGGTCCCGGCTGACGGCTTGGGTGCGGTGCGCCTCGTCGACCAGCACGATGATGTTGTCCCGGGTCGACAGGTCCTTGCCGGCGTCGGCGAACTTATGGACGGTCGTCGAGATGACGCCGCGCACGTCGTCGGCCAGCAGGGAACGCAACTCGTGGCTGGTGGCTGGCTGGTGGAAGTAGGCGTGCCCCATCGCGGAGGTGAACACCCCGGAGGTCTGCCGGACGAGCTGGGTACGGTCGGAGAGCAGGATGATCGTGGGCGACTCGGTACGGGTGTCGGCCAGCAGCAGCGAGGCGGCGAACACCATCAGCAGAGTCTTCCCGCTGCCCTGGTGGTGCCAGATCAGGCCCTTCCGGCCGCCGGCCAGGACTCGCTCGTGGATCAGGTGGGCGGCTTCCATCTGCGGGTAGCGGGGCAGGTACTTCTTGTCCACCCCGCCGCCGGCGGTGTCGAACAGGGCGAAGTTCGCGAGCATGTCCAGGACGATCGCCGGGTTGAGCAGCAGCTCAACGGAGCGCTGCACGTCAGCCTGCCCGGACAGGTTTTCGTCGTCGGCGGTGGACCGGAACGGCTGCCACAGGTTCAGGGACGAGCCAACGGCACCGAACCGCAGCTTCAGCCCGTCGGAGGCGACGGCGAAGACGTTCGGGGTAAAGAACCACGGGTACTCGGCGGCGTACACGTCGTTGATCTCGCGGGCGGCGTCAGCCCACTTGGACTTTGCGGTTGGCGACTTCACCTCGACCACGACTAGAGGCAGCCCGTTCACCCAGTACACGAGGTCGAACCGGCGGGAGATCTTGCCGGGGACGGTGATGGTCACCTCGTCCGAGACGACCAGCGTATTGGCGGTCGGGTGCTCGAAGTCGATGACCTTCAGGGCGTGCCATGCGCCGTCGGCGTCCCGGAACTCCTTATGCCCGCGCAGCAGGCGTAGCACCTGCTCGTTGGCCCGCACCAGCCCGCCCTCAACAGCGTTGACCGTGGCGATGATCTCATCGACCACCGCGTCCAGGTCGAACCCGCCGATCATCCCAGGGTTGAGCCGGACGATGGCGTCCCGCAGCTGGCCGGCGACCACCGTCTGCGTCGTCTCACGCGGCAGCGACCTGCCCGCCGCGTAGCCCCAGCCCATCGGGAGAGACCACTGGATCACCAGGTTCTGGAACTCACGCTCCCGAATGCCCTTCGCCACGGGTCACACCTCCAGTTCGGCAGACTCGATGTCGACGGTGCCGTCCAGAAGCCCCAATAGCAGCCCACGACGGACGCTGCGGAGGTGGTCAGCCTCGGCGCGGGTCGCGGCGATCTTGGCGTCGATGGCCTGCACCGTCTTAACCTGGAGCTCGCGCATCTCAGCGTCGGGCCAGGGAATCTCAAGCGTTTTCAGCCACCGAACTGCGAGGTTCCCAAGCCCGGTGCTGCCGCTAGCAGAGTCACTCATCTGGTGCTGGATACTCGGACTGCGCAGCACGACGTAGAGGTAGTCCCTCGTCTCGACATCGGCAGCATCCAGGATGAACTGAAAGGCGGACACCGCCGCACCGTGCACTTCCTCCGGCGGGAGGTAGACGTTGCCGATCCGCTTGCGGTTTCCGTTGGTGCGGATCATGACCAGACTTGTCGGACCGATGACCTTCGTGCGAGCCGGAAGCCCCACCACATAAGCCAGTTCCCTCAGGTCGATGGATCCATCGGGCCTCGTGTTCGTGATCTTCAGGACCGTCCACGCTCTCTCTGACGGAGCCGATGACTCATCCGTGGCTGCCCACGAGGGCCCCGAGCCGATCACGGGGCAAAGTTCCCCGAGCGGTTTCGTGTCGCTGCCGGCACCCGTGAACTCGTCCAGCAGTCCGCCTCTGACCCGCGTCGCGGCCTCAGCCTCACCGTCGAGTGCGGTGATCTGGTCGTCCACCGCAGCGATGACCTCGACGATCCGCTTCTGCACCGGCAGCGGCGGCAGTACGACGGGGATGTTCGCGAAGTCCCGCACGTGGAGGCGTCGTCGCTCTGTGGTCCCGACCGCTCGGCCTGCCGCCTCAGACTGGAACGACGCGGTGTTGAAGACGGCCTCGACATATTCCGGGAGGATCGCCTCGGGATTGACCGTGAACACGGGAAAGTCGTTGGTGACCAAGCAGCCGTCAGCGTCGTTCTTGACCACTCCGAAAGAGGCGTTGGTCGCCCACATCCGGTTGTACACGATGTCGTCGCGCTTGATCCGGTAGAGCAGCTTGCCCTTGATTTTCTCAGCGGGGACCGTCTCACGGTGGTACACCCCTCCGACATACCAGCGCACCCCGGCATATCGGGCCTCGGTGAGGTCCTCGACCCGGACTGCGCGGGAAACCTGGGTCGTCACCTTCCCAAGCGTGGTCCGCTGCCAGTCACTCATCGAAGCCCTCGATTCCAGCATTGGCGAGGACGGCGAGCATGCGCTGCTCAGTCTTTTGGCGCTCTGCCCGGGCGATGTTGTAGGCGTCGATGAGGGTGCCGAGGTCCTCCTGCTCGGCAGCGGCCTGCTTGATGTACCGCCCAATGTTGAGGTCGTACCCGTTCGTCGCGATCTCCGTGGCGGGGACGAATCGCGCCGCGAGTCCAGCGTCGCCGTCAGGGTCGACCGGGCCGCCGTCGAAATCAAAGGTCGAGTGGTAGGCGGTCACGACGTCGGCGATGTCTGCGTCGGTGAGGACATTGCGGTTCTTGGCCTTGGTGAACCGCTTGGAGGCGTCGATGAACAGCACCCCGTTCTTGCGCTCGTCGGTCTTCGTGCCGGGGGCGCGGAACACGAGGATGCAGGTCGGGATCGTCGTGCTGTAGAAGAGGTTGGCAGGCAGCCCGATCACGGCTTCCAGGAGGTCGTCGTCCAGGACGCGCTGGCGGATGGCAGCCTCCTGTCCGCCGCGGAAGAGGACGCCGTGAGGCAGGACTACGCCGGCTCGGCCCTTCTTCGGGTTCATACTGGCGATCATGTGCTGCACGAACGCCCAGTCCGCCGACGACTGCGGGGCGACACCCCCGATGGCGCGCGGATCCTTGGTCCAGGGCTGCCACTTCAGGCTGTAGGGCGGATTAGCGACGATCACATCGAACTGCGCGATAGACCCGTCTGGCTTCTTGAAGCGCGGGTTCTTCAGGGTGTCGCCGATCTCGACTTGGAACTGGGTGAGGTTGTGCATGAAGAGGTTCATGCGTGCCACACCCGCAGTGTCCGGTACGGCCTCCTGCCCGAACAGGCGGAGCGTGTAGCCACGCCCGCCGTGGGCCTTCAGGAGGTTCGCAGAGGCGATGAGCATTCCGCCCGACCCGCAGGCAGGGTCGTACACCGACTCGAACCTCTTGGGGGCCAGGACTTCGACGATCAGCTCGACGACCTCGCGCGGGGTGAAGAACTGGCCGGCGCGGGTGCCGGACCCGTCAGAGAACCGCTTCAGGAGGTATTCGTACGCCCCACCGAGCACGTCGTGGGACATATTGCCCTCGTGCATCTTCGGGGTGCGGTCCATCGCCTGCATGACCGCCGCCAACACCTCACCCGATAGCACCTCTTCGCGGGTCCAGGCCATGGACCCGAACAAGCGGGAAAATTTGTCAGGGTTGGCCGTCTCGATGGCCTGCAGGGAGGTGCGGACCCGCTGACCGAGCCCGGGCTGGGTGATGGTGGCAAGGATGGACGACCAGGAAGCGCGACGCTGCTGGACGGTGCCGGGATGGATGAACGGGATCTCGAACGACTGGTAGTCGCGGTACTCGATCTCGTGGGCTTCCTCGGCGGAGAGGCCGTCCAGGCCCTCGTTGTCGTCCAGGAACTCCTGGTGGTGGTGCTCCCAGGTGTCCGACAGGTACTTCCAGAACATCAGCGGGAAGACGACCGAGGAGTATTGCGCTTCGGGCATCGCCACGCGCAGCTCGTCGGCGGCGTCCCACAACCGGTTCTCGATCTCCTGCTGCGTCACTGCCATCAGTCGGGATGTCCTTGCTCGTCAAAGGGTGGCGATCCGAACGGGATCGTCGGCCGATGGGGACGTTACAGCCGCGCCGATGAGATCGCCGTCCCGCGGTCGTCGTTTACCTTGAGCTACTTCGATTTGCGTAGGTTGTGGCAGCTGGCGATGCGACGGGTATGCGGTCGCATTGCCATTGCCTATGCTCGTATGCGTGACGGGGCTGATCGAGATCGTGGTGATGCTGCTCTTCGTCGCGCGGGTGACCCGGCTGATCGTCGCCGACGAGATCACCCGCCGGCCCCGGGAAGCCATCGTCCGCCGGCTGCCTGAGGGCAGCCCGCTGGCGTACCTGCTGTTCTGCCGCTGGTGCCTGTCGGTGTGGATCGCCACGCCGGCCGCCGCCGGCTGGTGGCACCTGTCCGAGGTCTCCCGCTGGTCCGGGTTGTGGTGGGTCGACGTGCCCACCGTCGCGCTGGCTCTGTCGTACGCGACCGGCCTTCTGGTGCGCGCCGAGCCGGGGGAGTAGCGCATGGGGTGGTGGGGCACGAAGCCAAACGTCGACAGCGCTGTGGGCCAGGCGACCGCTGTCGTGGCCTCGGCGGCGAAGATGCGCTACGAGTCCAGCGGCAGCCTGCGCAAGGTCACCAAGCAGCAGTGGCAGGACGAGGCGTGGCGGCACTACGAGGAGTGCGGCGAGTTCGCGTTCCTGGTCGACCTGATCGCCAAGGCGATGGGCCGGGCCCGGCTGTACATCACGCAGGTCGACGACGAGGGCCGTCCGATGGAGACGCCCGACCAGGCGCCGGCCGGCGTCAACGAGACCTTCCTCGGCGGCCCCAGCACCCAGGCCGAGCTGCTACGCGACGCCGGCATCCAGCTCGGCGTGCCCGGCGAGTGCTACCTGATCGGCGAGCCGGAACGCGACGCCGAAGGCAAGGCCACCGACCGGGAGCGGTGGTTCATCGCGTCGGTGGAGGAGCTGACCGAGCGGGCCGGGAAGTACGTGCTCGACCAGGGCGACGGGGCGCGCGAGCTGGAGTCCGACGAGACGGTCATCGTGCGGATCTGGGTGCCGAGCCCCCGCAAGCACGCGCTGCCGTCCAGCCAGGTGCAGTCCAACCGGCGGGTGTTGCGGCTGATCGAGCGGCTGACGCAGTACGTGCAGTCGCAGATCGACTCCCGGCTGGCCGGGGCGGGCATTCTGCTGCTGCCCAACGAGCTGAGCTTCGTCGCGCCGGAGCAGGAGGAGGACGCCGAGGACGGGGTGTCGTCGTTCCTGTCGACGCTGACCGAGGCGATGACCACCGCGGTGAAGGACCGCGACAGCGTGGCCGCCCTCGTCCCGATCGTGGTGCAGGGTCCCGCCGAGCATCTGGAGAAGGCCCGGCTGCTGAGCTTCGCTACGGAGCTGAGCAGCGCGGTGCCGGCGATGCTGGACGGCGCGATTCGGCGGCTGGCGCTGGGCTTGGACGCCCCGCCGGAGATGCTGCTGGGCATGACGCAGGCGAACCATTGGGGTGCCTGGATGACCGACGAGGCGACGATCAAGTACCACGTCGAGTCGAAGCTGGAGCTGTTCTGTGCGGCGCTGACCGAGCAGATGCTGTGGCCGGCGCTGGAAGGCGCGCAGGGTGTGGCCGACCCGCGCCGGTGGATCGTCTGGTACGACACCAGCGAGCTGACGCAGACGCCGGACAAGGGTGCCGACGCGAAGGACCTGTACGGGCTGGGCGAGCTGTCCGGGGACGCTTTGCGCCGGGAGACCGGGTTCGGCGACGGCGACAAGCCGACCGACGAGGAGCGGGAGCTGCGGCGGCTGCTGGAGATCATCCGCACGGTGCCGGCGGCCGGGCCGCTGCTGGTGACCCGGCTGCTGGAGGTCGCCGGGGTTAGCGTGCAGCTCGACCCGGAGGCGTTGAAGCCGCAGCCGGCACCCGCCGAGCTGCCGCCCGGCGGCGACGAGCCGCCGCCGGCCGAGGAGGAGCCGACGACGGAGGAGCAGCCGCCCGGCGACACCGAGAACCGCGGCCCGCCCGAGCAGAACGTGATCGCCGCCGCGGCGGCCGGGCCGCTGAGCGCGCCGTTCGTCGCCGCGTGCGAGGTGCTGGCGCTGCGGGCCCTGGAGATCGCCGGGAAGCGGGCGCTCGGTCGGGAGAGGTACCGGCACCAGGGGTTGAAGGCGTGGGAGTTCCACACGGTGCGCCCGGCCACGCCAGCGTCGGTCGCCCGGTTGCTCGAGGGAGCGTGGACGGCGGTGCCGGCCGTCGCGGCGAAGCTCGGCGTCGACGACGAGAAGCTGACGGCGGCGCTGACCGCGTACGTCGGCGGGCTTCTGGTGACCGGCGCGCGGCACGACGTCGACGAGCTGCGCGAGCACCTGGCCAGCACCGTCGCCGGGGAGTTGGTGCCGGCATGAGCGCGACGATCCTGGTGCCGGACCTGGTGGCCGCCCACGGGTACGCCTGCCAGCGGTCCCGGCGCAAGGACGGCTGCGAGCGGCTGCGGTGGACGATCTGCCGCACCTGCGGATGGTGGGGCGACCTGTGGGAGGGCGACCAGCCGCCGCTGACCGACGCCGGCCACGTGTGCGACCCGGACGCGGTGGCGCGGCGCAACGAGGCGAGGAGGAGAACCGATGGCTGACCCGGAGATGACCTTGGCGGCGGCGGCCGACCCGGCGAGCGTGACCCTGAGCCAGCTGCGCGACTGTTTCGCGGCGGTGGGCATCGACCTCGGGGCCGACTTCGTGAAGCTGGAGCTGCACGACGACGTGCTGATCGTGGAGCGGCTGATCCGCAGTCCGGCCGGGCTGCCGGTGTCGCGCCCCGACGGCGGCGTGCAGGTGTCGGGCGTGCAGATCGCCGTGGTCGCTGACCCGCCGCCGGCGGGAGGCTGAGCCGTGGCCGACAAGCGGGACCCGTGGCTGCCGCTGCGCCTCGACCACGAGGCGCGGGTGGTGGCCGCCGAGCGGCGGATGCTGCGGGCCGCCCGGGCGGCGCTGCGCGCCTGGCTGGCCGACGCGCGGGCGACGACCCTGCCGGTCACCGCGGCCGCCCTGCCGCCCGACCCGTCGGCGCTCGCCGGCGCCGGGCAGGCGTGGTTCGAGGCGATGACGGTGCACCTGGTGCCGGCCGCCGAAAAGACGTTCCTCGCGGGCGTCGCCGACGCGGGCGGCGACCTGGAGCTGCTGCGGGTCGCGCAGATGAAGGACGAGTACCTGGCGGCGCTGCCGAACCGGCTGGTCGGCGTGCCCGACAGCGCGTGGCAGCTGGTGACGGCGGCCGTCGCCGAGCTGACCACCGAAGGCGCGAGCGTGCCGCGCATCCGCGACGCGATCGAGGCGATCCTGGGCGAGCGGTCGTGGGAGGACCGGGCGGTGACGATCGCCCGGACGGAGACGATCGGCGCGTACAACGCGGGGACGCTGACCGCGTGGCTGACCGCCGAGCAGGCGCTCGACGAGAAGCTGGACAAGGTGTGGGTGGTCACGCACGACGAGCGGACCCGGCACGACCACCGGGACGCGGACGGGCAGCGGGTCGCCCTGGACGGCGTGTTCATGGTCGGCGGGGTGCCGATGCGGTACCCGGGCGATCCGGCCGCGCCGCCCGGGCAGACGGTGAACTGCCGCTGCACGATGATCGAGGTGGAGGCCGACGAGCCCCTGCCTGTGGTCCCGAAGCACCGGTGGCCCCGGCGTGACCGGGCCACCGGGCTGGATATCACGGTGACGGCGGCGGCAGCCGCGAAGGGTGGCAAGCAGATGGCGACGTGGAAGGGTGTGCTGGCGCCGCTGGGTGCCAAGTCGGGCGACCGGCGGATCTTCGCGGCGGACGGTGACTGGTCGTTCCGCGACCTGCCGCTGCCGCTGCGGTGGGCGCGGGAGGACGCCCCCGGGCACGAGGGCGCGGTGACGATCGGCCGGATCACGGCCGGCGAGGTGCAGAAGAGCCGGCTGTCCGGGGCGGGCGACTTCATCGACGCGGTGCCGGAGCTGGGCGAGGCGCTGGAGCTGCTGCGCGCCGGGGTGCTGTTCCCGAGCGTGGACCTGGACGACTTCGAGTTCATGTTCACCGACGAGAAGGGCACCCCGATCGAGGAGATGTCCGACGAGGAGTGGGAAGCCTTCATGGAGGCCGGCGAGGAGCCGTACATCACGGTGACCAAGGGCCGGGTCATGGCGGTGACGCTCGTCGGCACGCAGGCGTTCCCCGATGCGAAGCTGGAGCTCGTCGACGACGGGCCCGCCGAGGAGGAGCCCGCAGACGACGAGCCGAAGGAGGAAGAGGCGGTCGCGGCGTCGGGCGCGGCGGCGGCGAAGAAGCAGGTCGCGCCGCTGTACCCGCCGCGCGACTGGTTCGATGACCCGGGCCTGGCCGAGCTGACGCCAATCACGGTCACCGCGGACGGCCGGGTGTTCGGGCACCTGGCGGACAAGGACTGCCACCTGTCGTTCCTGACCGGAGGGCAGTGCGTGCTGCCGCCGGAGGAGGGCGGCTTCGACTGGTTCCACCGGCCGGAGATCCAGACCGCCGAGGGGGAGCTGGTCGCGGTCGGGCACATCACGGCCGGCACCGGGCACGCCGACCTGCAGACCAGCGCGGCGTCCGCCGTGGCGCACTACGACGACACGGGAACGCAGGTGGCGGTGGTGCGGGCCGGCCGGGACGCCCACGGCACGTGGGTCGCGGGGTCGCTGGTGCCGGAGGCCACCGAGGAGCAGGTGCAGCTGCTGCGCCGGTCGCCGCTGTCGGGGGACTGGCGGTGGATCGGCGGGGCGCGACAGCTCGTCGCGGCGCTGTGCGTCAACGTCGGCGGCTTCCCGGTGGTGCGGGGCCGCTCGTCGGGCGGGCGGGCGTACGCGATGGTCGCCTCCGGG
This sequence comes from Micromonospora sp. CNZ297, assembly GCF_007827625.1. Taxonomy (NCBI): domain Bacteria; kingdom Bacillati; phylum Actinomycetota; class Actinomycetes; order Micromonosporales; family Micromonosporaceae; genus Micromonospora; species Micromonospora sp. CNZ297. The sequence continues at coordinate 135,895 of NZ_VISU01000016.1, forward strand.
TGGGCGGGCTGGCGTCCGTCCGACCCGGACGCCGGCCGGCGGCGGGACCTGGCGGCGCTGTCCCCGGCAGCGTTCGAAGCGGCGGTGCGCCGCGCCGTGGCGGCCGGGTTCGCGGCCGAGCGGCAGCGGGCCGCCACCGCGGCGCAGGCCGAGCGAATCGCCGCGTCGATCGGCCGGGACCGCCGGACCCTGGTGGCGGCGCTGTCCGACCAGGTGCACGCCGAGTAGGGAGGGAAGCTGTGGGTTGCAACTGCGGCAACAAGCGTCGGGGCAGCAGCGTGTTCGTGCTGTCCTACGGCGACGGCTGGCAGGGCGGCGAGTACGCGTCGAAGACGGACGCGGAGATCGCCGATGTGCGAAAGGGCGGCGGTGGCACGATCCGCCAGGTGCAGAAGTAGGCAGCGGTGCGGCGCCCTGGTGGCGCCGCACCGCAGCGTCTATGTCATGGGCCGCCACCCCCGTTCCCGGGGCCAGCGGCGCCTGGGGTGAGCTCCGGGGGACTTCCTTCCGGGTTCACGTCAGGCGGTACTGCCTGGTGCTGATGTCCGATGGGTGGATCGCCAGGGTTTTCTGGCGAGAACGAACACTTGATGCGGAACGCAACGGCTTTCCACTCGACCTCGACGTGTCCGCCCGTCCTCTCGACCCGCCCCACAAAATAGTGAGCCGAGACGATGAGCAGCACTGGGATCGATAGGGGAGTAACCGCGGCGATCCAGCTCGCGGTTTCTCCCACTGTTGCGTACCTACCTGGCGGTACTGGGCTTCATGACATGCCCACCTTTCCTGCTCGGTGCTTCCAACTCCTCTTGTCGTCGCTGCCCGTGTAGGCGCCTGCGACTCAGGCGTGGTGGTGGGCAGTTACACACTGCCGTTCCGCCTTCGAGTGGGGCTGCGTTGGCGGCTCACGCAGGTTGTAGCCACGGAGGATGACGGCGGCTGCCGAAACCCCCGGTCGACCACCATCGTCGCAGCCGGGCGCTTGTCGCATGGTGGGTTACGCTGTGCGCTGAACCGCCGATGCTGGCTGCGGGCCGGTCGGGACGAGATCCCTACCGTGCTGAGGAGCCGACGGTGGACTTTCAGATCCCTCCGAGCCTGGACGGGCTCGATCTCGATGCGCTGACCGAGCTGGAGAGCCAGGCCGTTGCGGCGTTCGACGCTCTCCGCGACGACCCGGCCCTGGACGCGGACGGCCTCGCCCGGCTGCGTGAGCTGGCCGCGTTCGTTCAGTCGGTGCGTACCGAGCAGGCGCGGATCGAGCAGGCGGCGGAGCAGGTCGCCTCCGAGCTGGACGACCTGACCGCGACGGTGCACGGCGCTCCGGAGGGCGGCGATGGCGACGGTGACGAGGGCGACGGCGGCGAAGCCGAGGAGGAGCCGGCCGAGGAAGAGCCAGCGGAGGAGGCGCCGGCCGAGGAGCCGGCGGCCGAGGAGCCGGCGCAGCAGCAGCCGAGGCCGGTCGTCGCGTCGCTGGCCCGCCGGGCGGCCCGCCGTCAGCCGAAGCCGAAGGTGACCAGCGCCGGTAAGTCGGCGGTCATCAAGGCGGCGGCCGACGTGCCGAACGTGCCGCACGGGCACGTGTTCTCCTCGGTGTCGGAGGTCGCGTCGGCGTTCGACGACAAGTTCGCCGGCTTCCCGCGTGGGGTGGGGGTGGCGACCCGCATCAAGCAGAACGTGGCCCGGGTGGAGCTGCCCGTCGACCAGGCACTTGTCGCTGGGGGCAGGGGCCTGACCGACATGGAGCTGGTGGATCTGGCCGCGTCGGAGTCGCGGCTGTCGGGCGGCAACCTCGTCGCGGCCGGCGGGTGGGGTGCCCCGTCGGAGACGCTGTGGGAGCTGTGCGAGGGCCTGGAAACGACCGAGGGCCTGCTGGACCTTCCGGGCATCACGATCCCGCGCGGCGGCGGTATCAAGGTCCCCGCCAACCTGGACTTCCGGGACCTGTATTCGGGGATCGGGTTCGTGCAGACCGAGGCCGACAGCACCGCGGGGGTGGACAAGTCCTCGTACCGGGTGCCGACGGTGAACTGGGCGGAGACGCGCCTCGAGGTGGACGGGGTGCAGATCGAGCAGGACATCGTGCAGAACGCGGTGTGGCCGGAGCTGACCCGGGACGTGGTGCGGCGGGCGCTGACCGCCCACGAGCACAAGATCAACGCGCGGCTGATTCAGCGGATGGCCACCGCCCCGGCACAGTCGACGCAGTTCGCGCTGACCCTCGGTGGCGACGTCGACGGCGACGAGACGACGACCGCGCTGCTCGGCGCGATCTCCCTCGCGGCGACGGACTACCGGTACCGCTACCGGCTGAGCCGGCGGCAGCTGCTGGAGTGCGTGGCGCCGCTGTGGCTGATCGATTGGATCCGCGCCGACATGAGCCGGCGGGCCGGGGTGAACTACCTCGACGTGACCGATGAGCAGATCACGGCGTGGTTCACCAGGCGGCACCTGCGCCCGCAGTTCGTCTACGACTGGCAGGACGGGTACGCCGACGCGGGCGGCAACGGCTTCGGCGGCAGCGCCGCCCCGGGCCAGTGGCCGGGCACCGCGGACCTGCTGATCTACGCGCCGGGCACGTGGGTGAAGGGCACCAAGCCGATCATCGACCTGTCGGCGGTCTACGACAGCACGAAGCTGAAGGACAACGAGTACATCGCCCTGTTCACCGAGCAGGCGACGCTGCTGGTGAAGCGGTGCTTCGTGTCCTACAAGGTGTCGGTGCCGCTGTGCCCGACCGGCGTGACCGGGTCGACAGTCGCCTTCGACTGCTCCGCGGTCTGAGCTACCCGTTTGGTCGGGGCCGTGCCCGCGCTGGGCGCGGCCTCCAGCCGGTGAGGAGATGACGGGTGACGCAGCCCCTGGTGTACGTGGACGCTCCGGCGACGACGCCGTACCGCTTCGGGCTGTTCGCGGCGGCGGTCGTGGTCGACCCGGCCGACCAGCGCGAGTTCCAGGCCGGCGTGGAGTGGGAGCCGCTGTGCGTCGACGCGCCCGCGCCGACGAGCGCGGCGGCGGCCTCGGACCCGGACCGCGCGCCGATGGCGGTGCCGGACGGGGTGCCGTCGGTGCAGTCGGCGGTGATCCGGCTGTACGCCGGCCTGACCGGCCGGTCGGTGGCCCGGCCGGACCTGATCGACCGGGCGCGGCGGGCGATGGGCCAGGTCGAGCAGCAGTCGCTGGAGCACTACGTGTGGACCGGCGAGGCCGGGAGCGAGGAGTTCCTGGCGGCGGCCGACACGGAGGTCCTGGCGGGCTCGGACGTGGCGCCGGTGCCGCTGGAGGAGGGCGTCGGCCGGCTGGAGGCGCACATCGCCGACCGGGCCGGGGTGCTCGGCGCGGTGTGGGCTCCGAGGTGGACGGCCGGGTGGTTCGTGGGGAAGGGCCTGACGCGGGTCGAGGGTCCGCGCATGGTGGCCCCGCTGGGCGACCCGATCGTGTTCGCGCAGACGACCGGCGTGGGCCCGGGTGGCGCCGCGCCGGGTGACGACGAGGCGTGGCTGTACGCGACGGGGCCGGTGATGGTGCGGCGGTCGATGGTGTTCCTGCCGAAGCTGCCGGAGGCCCTGGACCGCAAGGACAACGAGGTGTTCGCCGTCGCGGAGCGGTTCTACACGGTGGGGTGGAGCTGCACGACGGCGGCGGTGAAGGTCAAGCTGCCGGCCGTGCCGGCGTAGGAGGGTGACATGACGGTGATCTACCCGAAGGACCGCGCGGACGCGCAGGTCCTCGCGAAGGAGCTGCTGGAGGCGGCCGGCGAGGAGCGCCGCTTCGAGGTGCGGACGACGACGGACGGCCCGGTGGGGCTGGCGTTCGACGTGCCGGACGACCTGGCGGACAAGGTGCTGAGCTCCGGCGACGGCCGGCAGCGTGTGGAGGCTCCCGCGGAGGCTGAGGTCACCGCGCAGGGCACGTCGGCTGACGCCGGGGCCGACGGGTCCGGGGCGGACGCCAAGCCGGCGGACGGTTCCTCCCAGCCGCCGGCGAAGGCGTCCCGGTCGACCTCGCGCAGCTCGCGGAGCTGACCGGTACCCCTCGCCCTGGGCCGCGCCGCCCCACCTGGCTTCTTCCCCGTGCCAGGTGGGGCGGCGCTTTTTGTGTGACCCGCTCCACGGCCCGAGGCGTACATAAAATTTGTACGCGAGGCTGAAACTCGCATACAATGAAGATGTACGCAACGCGCCACCTATGCAGGAGGACAGAGAGATGCAGGAGCGGGTCAACGAGCTGGCCGCACAGTTCGGCGTCGAGGCCGAGGCCGCCGACCAGTGGGGCCTGATCGCCCAGCTGGCGCGGTCGGTGGTGGAGGCCGAGCGGGAGCTGGCGCGGCACGCCGCCGAGCTCACCGGGGCGACCGAGGACGCGGTGGTGACCGCGAAGGCGGGCGACCTGCGGACGTCGGTGCGCGGCGACCTGCTGGCCGCCGTGAGCGACAAGGCGGCGGCGGTCGACGCGGCGCTGATGAAGGTGGCCGAGCGGCGGCAGGCCCTGGCGCTCGTCGCCGAGAGGGTGAAGGCGGCGCGGCCGAAGCCGGCGCCCGAGCTGGCCGAGCGCGACGAGGTGACCTGGACGCTGGGCCGCACGGCGCACCGCGGCAAGGTCGACCAGGTGATCGACGGCCGGGTGTGGGTGATCGACGCCGAGAACGAGGTGACCTGGGTGCTGCTGGCGGCCGAGGTGACGAAGGTCGAGCCGGCGAAGGCGGACGACCACTACCAGTGCCGGGGCTTCGCCAACGAGGAGACGTACTGGCACTGCTACACGCACGACCTGTTCAACCAGCAGTTCTGAGCCGAGCGGTCCGACGCCCCTCGCGCCCCACGTGGGCGCGGGGGGCGTCGTGGTTGTGTGGCCCGCTCCACAGCCCGAGGCGTACATAAAACTTGTACGCAGGCCTGGCGTTCGCATACAATGAAGTTGTACAGCAAGCCGCCCCGACTGCGTGAGGAGTGCCCGATGGCCAAGGAGATGAGCTACGAGATGCAGGCGACGATCGCCGCCCTGGAGGCGTTCACCGAGAACATCCGGTGGCGCGTGACCTCGGGCCAGGGGCTGATCCCGCGCGAGACGGAGGAGCAGGAGCGTGCCCGCATGGCCCACAACCGGCGGGTGCGCGAGCACAACGCGCGGGTGCTGGCCGAGCGCGAGCGGATCGAGCGGGAGCGGCAGGCGCGGGTGAACGCGCGGGAGATCGCGGCCGTGCGGAAGCGGCTGTGCGACAGCTGCTTCTGCGAGCTGCCGGCGTCGGGCGTCTGCGGGATGTGCTGAGCGAGCGAGACGAGAGAGAGGGAGCTGACCGTGAGCATCGAGCTGATGGAGACCGAGCCGACCGCCGACCAGTGGGAGGTCGTCGCGCTGTCCGAGGTGGAGGACGGCGACGTCGTGACGTTCGACCTGGACGCGCTGGCCGAGCGGCGGCACGAGAGCGCGCCGCGCGTCGACTGGTCGCGGGTGATGGAGGACGCGCACGCCGTGGCGGTCAAGGAGGAGTTTGCCGGGAGCGTGCGCCTGAACTTCTACGACCTGACCAACGCGACGGTGGTGGGCGTACCGGAGATGGAGCTGTTGCGGCTGGTCTGAGCCGCCCGAGCGCCCCCGCAGCCGTGCTGGCTGCGGGGGCGCTGCCGTTCCCGCCGGCGGGAGGGCCGCCGGCAGTTCACGTGGAGGAAGAGCATGACGACAACGACGGTGGCGCGGCGCGCGAACGCCGTGCCGGCCGACCCGCGCGAGCACGCGCGGATGATCGCGGAGGCGGTCGACGAGGCGTGGCACAGCCGGTACGGCGGCTCGCGGATCGAGGTGCCGATGTCGGTGGTGGCCGTCCTGGCGGTGCTGGCGCGGGAGGCGCCGGCCGCCGACCAGCTCGACCGGGTGGGCGAGATGGCGGAGCGCCTCGACCACGAGGGGTTCACGCTGCTGATCCAGCGGCTGTGGTGCGAGTTCGCGGCGCTGCGACCGGACCTGAACCCGCGGACGAAGCACCTGTGGTCGTGGATCGACGACGAGCCGGACGAGACGACGCAGAGGGCGATCCACGCGGTCGGCCAGGCGGCGCTGCGGCGCGGGCTGCTCGGCCGGTTCGGGCCGGACGGGTGGGGTGACTACGACCTGCTCGGGACGCTGCTCCAGCAGATGAAGAGCCACGGCGGGCGGAAGGGCATCGGCCAGTTCCTGACGCCGGTCGACGTGACGGAGCTGCTCGGCCGGATGGCGGCGCCGAAGGAGGGCGACCGGATCCTGGAGCCGTGCGCCGGCACGGGCACGATGTTCCTCGGCGCGGCGCGGGCCATGCGGGAGAACGGCCTCGACCCGACGACGTGCGAGTGGTGGGCGAACGACCTGGACCCGCTCGCCGCGGCGCTGTGCGCGGTGAACGTGCACCTGTGGGGGCTGGGCTGGCGAGTGGTCGTCGGCTGCGGTGACGGGCTGCTGGACGCCTGGATGCACGAGGCCCTGGAGCACCGGCAGATCGCGATCGACGAGATGCGGCGCGCGTGGCAGCTCGCCATGCAGATCCGCGCCGTGCGGAACGTGCTGGACCTGCCGACGCCGGAGAGCCCGCTGGAGCGGCACATGCGGAAGGCGCGGCCGAAGCCGCCGCCCCCGCCGCCCCCGCCGCCGCCGGCGCCGGACTCGTCGACGTTCGACGCGGAGGCGGTGTTCCGGCAGGGCCGGCTGTTCTGACCGGCCGGTTGTGTGACGCGCTACACGGCCCCCCACGTACATAGAACGTGTACGCGGGGGAGTCGGTCGCATACAATGAATGTGTACAGCACGCGCACCCTGAGCAGTGGAGGCGGAGATGGAGAAGCTGGTGGAGCTCTTCGAGGTGACCGAGTGGCGTGGCGGGGCGGTCTACCGCACCCGGTACGTGCGCGACGAGTGGGTGGACGTCGACGCCCGCGCGCCCGAGGGCTTCGTCTACGCCAACAAGTCGACGAGCTACGAGGGCCGGACGCTGCGGATGCGGCGCGCGTGAGCAGGGACCGAGGGCGAGGAGAGAGCGAGATGGGCAAGAGGACGATCCAGGCCGGCAAGCGCGCTGCGGTGCAGTGCAGGCCGGGCGGCCACTGCTACGACGGCGAGGACCGCTGCGTGCACTGCCGCGAGCACATCGCCGACCCGCACCAGCCGGACTGCCCGCACGCGGACGAGCCGGTCGACGAGTGCGACGCGCGGCCGGCGGACGTCGACTAGTGGCTGCGTAGGCGGGGCCGGGCGGGTGTCCGGCTCCGGTGCGGAGCCCCTAGCCGGGGTTCTGCTGTACGGCCGCTATTGACGATTGCGGCCGGACAGCGCAAGGTAACTGTCCGAAGCAAGACCCGGTTCACGTGGAGGTAAACCATGGGTCTACGCGCGCTGGTCGGCACCGAAGGTGCCAACGGCACGTACGTGGCGCGGCACGTCCAGCACGACGGCTGCCCGACGATGGTCGTCCCGGCCCTGTCGGTGCTGGTGCACGAGCTGTGCGGCCACCGCCCGGAGCGGGCGGCGGCGGTGCTGTTGCAAACCGACTGGTCGCGGCTGTTCGCGGTGCCCGGCACCGGGCCGACCGGCCACCTGGTCGGCGTGCCCACCGAGGGCTACCCGGTGCAGTTCGGCCGGATCGCCGAGGCCCGCGCGGGCGACCGCGAGTGGGCGTACCTGTTCGGCGGCCACCGGCTGCACGTCTACCTGGGGGTGTTCCCCGAGCGCGGCCCGAAGCGGTGGGAAGCGTGGGCGTGCTGGTCGCTGCACGAGCTGGGCGACCTGTCGCAGCTGGACCTGCTGGAGGTCCAGAAGGCGGGCTACGCGGCGCAGTGGCGGGCGTCCGACTACCGCGGCTACATGGAGGCCGTCCGCGAGGCGGCCCGCGACTCGACCCGCATCCAACTGATGCAGGCCGGCCGGTGAGGGCGCTGGTGGGGCACTTCGCCCCGGACAGCCGGTGGTACCGGGCCCGCCTGGTCGAGCTGGAGGGCCAGCCCAGCTGGACCCTCGCGCAGATGCGGGTCATGTGGGCCCGCACCTTCCAGGGCGACACCGCGGCGATGGTGCGGCAGCTGCTGCACCGGCACTGGTCGCTGCTGGCGGTCACGCACTGGCCGGTGGACCTGGTGGCCGAACGCCGGCCGGAGTGGACGTACGTGTGCGGCGTCGGCCGGGGCTACAGCGACCGGGTGTGCAGCCCGGCGGCCGTCGGGCTGATGGGCGCCGACCAGCCGTTCCACGACGAGGGCTGGGCGTACCTGTGGGAGCACGGGCTCGGCGCGCTGCACGTCTACGCGGCGCACGGCGGCCGGTGGCACCACCTGGCGACCCTGCCCGCCGACGTGTGGGCGGACCTGACGACGCAACTGGTGACCGATATCGAGGCCAGGTACTGCTGGCTGGAGCGAGAGGAGGCGGCGGCGTGACCGTCGAGACGAGGAAGCCGGCGGACCCGACGGTCCGGACCGAGGAGTTGCAGCGCCGCGACCAGGTGCTGCTGTTCGGGCAGGTGGTGGAGGTCGCCGACGTGCAGCAGGTGCGGGACTTCCCGACGTGCGTCAACCTGGTGATCCTGCCGCACGGCGGCGGGCAGCCGAGGGAGACGCTGGTGCCCCGGGACATGCTGCTGCTCGGGATGCGGCTGCCCCGGCTGCTGCCGATGCCCTGCCAGGGCTGCAAGGGGGTCGTGCAGGTGCCGGTCGACCTGGCGCAGGGTCCGCCGCCCGCCGTGGTGTGCGGGCGGTGCCGTGGCCGGATCGTCGAAGGGACGGCGCGGTGGTCGCAGCCGGTCCCGGCGGGGCGGTACTGATGAACGACGTGCTGGCGGCCCTGATGGCCGACAACGACGCCGACCGGGAGAAGTTCCTCAACCGGGAGGTGCTGCGGTACGCGGTGATGCGGCAGATCACCTGCGAGCGGACCGGGCAGGTCCTCGACGTCCGCACGGCGGTGATGGTGACCTGGATCAAGGGCGACAGCCGCAGCGCCGTGGTGGTGACGGGCGAGGCCTGGGACGAGGTGGGCGAGAGCGTGCGGGCCAAGGTCGCTGAGCTGGGCGCGGAGCTGGAGGTGATCGACGGCCGGGAGCTGTAACCGGCCGGGTGGCGGCTGTTGCCGCTGGTTGGCAGGATCGGGGCCGTGCCTTCGGGTACGGCCCCGTTCACTGTGGAGGAAGCACTGCCGGCAGATGCTCGCCATGCGGGCGGTGCACGTCGGAGCTTCCGCCGCAAGCATGGTCCTCATGACGGCAACACGAAGTCCTTTACACCGGTCGCGATGGCCGAGACGGTGCCGATGAGGCCCGACACGGTGGCCAGCTTCGCGCTTGGTGTCGCCCAAGTCCCACGGCTAAAGTCCGCCCAGCGGCGCGAGTAGAACAGGAGCTTGAACTTCTGCCAGCGGTGTTCCCGCAGGTGGCAGCCGAGCAGCAGGCCGTAGGAGTTGTTCCTGCAAGTGACCGCGCGTCTGCGCGTCACGGCACCGCACCAAGCAGGCGCCTGGAGGAGCGACCAGATCATCACGCCGCCGGAGAGCAGGTAGAGCAGCTCGGGGCCTGCGTTGCCGGTCCACCACAGCGTCACCAACAGCAGGAGCGCGACGAGCCCCCAGTAACGGCGAAGCATCTTCATGCTCGATGCGTAATGCAGCAACTGCCCTCGGTAAAGGTTTCTGACGGATGTTGGCAGGGGAGTGGATGCAGCCGAGGTCGCCCTCCCGGACACAACTCGTAGACATGTGGGCGATCTCCTGATGCCTTGGGCGCAGGGGATGTGGCAATCTGACGTTGTTGGCGAGGTCGTGACTCGGTGAAGGGGGGCTTACCGGGATGGTGTCGGAGATGGATGCCCGCTTCACGGAGGGCCTGCTCAACCTGACTGACGCGAGCCGCTACCTGCGTGTCCCTCAGCAAACGTTCCACCGGTGGGCTCGGGGCTACCAGCGGGGGGAGGCCCTGCTGCATGTCATCGAGCGCGAGCAGACGTCGCTGCCGGTGACGTTCATTGCGCTGGCCGAGGGTCACGTCCTGGAGGCGCTGCGCGATGCGGGCGTTCGACCCCAGAAGATCCGTCCGGCTCTCAACCGACTCCAGGAAGAGTTCGGGCGTGACTACGTGCTCGTAGCAAAGGAACTGGCGACCGACGGGATCGACGTCCTCTGGGACTTCTCCAAGAGCAGGGCGGGCTCGGGCCTGATCGCGGGTGACACGGGCCAGCACGTCATCCGCGAGATCGTCCAGGACTACATGTCCTACATCGCGTGGGACAGCGACGGCTACCCGGCGCAGCTTGAGCTACGGCACTGGCTGCCGTCCAAGGTGGTCGTCGATCTGCACCATTCCTTCGGGCAGCCTGTCTTCGCGGGTACCGGGACCAGGGTGGCGGACGTCGCCGGGATGATTAAGGCGGGTGAGGACGCTGACGCGGTCGCGGAGGAGTTCGGACTCAGCATCGGCGACGTTCGAACCGCCACCCGCATCCTCCTTGGCCGCGCCGCCTGAGTTCTACATCGACGAGAACATGACCGGACGCACGGTTCGGCGGTTCTTCGAAGAACTTGGTTACGCGGTCCACACCCCCGCCTCGGTCTTCAGCAGGGAGCAGTTAGAGAAACGGGTCGAGGACCAGCGATGGCTTCCCGTCGTTGGGCAGCGGGGGTGGGTGGTCTTCTGTCGCGATCAGCACATCCTTGATCGCGAGCTGGAGCTGAAGGCGTACCTGGACGCGAAGGTCCACATGTTCATGCTGCCGGGCAACGCGACGCGGGCGCAGATCGTGGAGCTGCTCTCGTTCAACCTCAGGGATATCTGCGCGCTGGCTGCCGCACGGAAGCCGAACGTCTACTGGCTGATGCCCACCGGCGTCGTGCCGTATGAGCGGCGGCGAGCCGAAGCCCAGCGGCGACGGGTTCCGCGCCCCCGGTGATCGACGGCTGTCACTCGGTCGTCGTATGATCGAGTTGTCGCCACCGGGCCACGCCGGGCCAGGGATCAGGGCCGCTGTACGCCTCCCTTGATCGCCTCGGAGATACCGGCGTCGGCATCCGACCTTGGGCCGAGCGCAGTCGCCTCCCACGGAGCAACGGCGGATTCCTATCCGTGTGCACGACGCATTCCCATGTCAGTCCCAGCGCCTCCCCCTGTCGGAGCCCGAGGGCCAGCGTCACGGACCAGCGGGCCGCGTTACGCCGCCCGGCCGCCGCCGCCAGGATCGCCTTCGCATCGTCCGCCGTGAGTGGCCGGATCTCCTCCCGACTGACGCTCGGCGCGTCGATCAAGGTGCAGACGTTGCGGGCGACCCGCCCGCGCCGGTGGGCCACCGTCAACGCCCGCGAGTTCCGGGTGCCGAACGGCCGGGCCGAGCAGATCGAGGCGCTGATTCGCGACCTGGTGCGGGGCAACCACCCGGCGGCGCGGAAGTAGCGGCCGGCAGCTCGTCGACGAGGGCGCTGTGTCCCACCCGGGGCCAGCGCCCTCTCGGCTACGCTGGCGGGGTATTCGCCGCTGGCTGCGGGCCGGGCATGGACCTTCGCTGTTGAGGGATGCCAAATGACCGCAGTGTGCGACACCCCGGTGAAGGGGAAGATGCTCCGGGCCACGAAGCTCGGGGTGTGCGGCGACCCGATCCTGGGCGCCGGAGGATGGCCGGTCCACGTCACGTCGAAGGGCTTCGTCTCGGTCGAGTACGGGGCCGAGGTCGACGACGGCGAGGAGATCGACCAGAAGGATGCCAACGGCGACCCGCTGGTGTACGAGCCGGCCCGGCGGCGGATCAAGCTGTACAACGTGACGGTGACGGCCGGGCGGGTCGACCCGGAGCTGTACACGCTGTTCACGGGGATGCCCGTGGTGCTCGACGAGGACGGCAACGCGACCGGCATGAGGATCACCAGCAAGGTGAACCTCGACACCGCGGTGGCGCTGGAGCTGTGGTCGGGGACGTCGCTCAAGAAGTGCGTGGCCGGCGCGGTGCAGCGGCCGCGGTTCGGGTACTTCCTGCTCCCGCAGATCATCGACGGGCAGATCGGGGACTTCACGGTCGAGAACGGGGCGGCGAGCTTCACGCTGACCGGCAAGGCGATCGAGAACCCGGGGTGGGGGACCGGGCCGTACGACGTCTACCTGCGCAAGACGGGCGTCGCGCGGCTGATGGACCCGATGGGCGACGAGGACCTGCTGCACCTCGACTGGACGTACCTGCCGCCGCCGGCGCCGACGTGCGGGCTGACCCCGCGGCCGCCGGACGGGAACGTGACGGCCTCGGGCACCGACGCGACGAACATGACGGCGCAGTTCGCGCCGACGTACGTGCCGGCCGCGCCGAACGACACGTACACGGTGGATTGGGGCGACGGGGCGTCGTCCGCCGGGCCGGCGATGGCCGCCACGGTCAGCCACCAGTACGGGGCGGCCGGCGTGTACCTCATCACGGTCAGGCACACGGCCAGCGGCGCGGAGCGCTTCAAGTCGTTCGTCGCCCCGGCCCCGGCCTGAGGTAGACGGTGACGCAGCCGGCGCGGACCGGCCCGTGCGCGTGGCCGCTGAACACGGCGTACTGCAAGGGCTGGGAGCAGCACGACGAGGCGGTGCGGACGGCGGCGACGGACCTGGCGACGGAGGTCCTGTGGGCGCTGTCCGGCCGCCGGTTCGGCCTGTGCTCGTCGACGGTGCGGCCGGTGCGGCGCGGCGACGGCGAGGCGTGGCGGCGGTGGGAGTCGTGGCTGGACCTGCCGTACGGCAGCGTGGCGGCCGGCTTCTGCGGCTGCCCCGGCCTCGGCTGCGCCTGCGGGCCCACCGGGACGGAGCTGACCCTGCCCGGCCCGGTCCACGCGGTAACCCGGGTTGTCATCGACGGCCAGGAGCTGCCGGCGGCGGCGTACGCGGTGTACGACCGGCGGTGGCTGATGCGCCTCGATGGTGGGAGCTGGCCGAGCGGGCAGGACCTGACGAAGGCCGACGACCAGCCGGGCGCGTGGGCGGTCACCTACCAGCGGGGCGTGGAGGTGCCGGCCGGCGGGAAGGTCGCCGCCGGCACGTACGCGTGCGAGGTGGCGAAGGCGATGGTCGCCGACACGACGTGCCGGCTGCCCCGGCGGGTGCAGACGCTGGTGCGGCAGGGCGTGCAGGCGTCGTTCGTCGACCCGGCGCAGCTCGCCCGCGACGGCATGACCGGGCTGCCGGAGGTCGACCAGTGGCTGCGGGTGGTGAACCCGAACCGGCTGCCGCGCGACTCGGTGGTGTGGTCGCCGGACCTGGACCGTGGACGAAGGAGGACGTCGTGACCGAGCCTGTGGTGGAGCCCGTCGACGACGTGGCGTGGCCGGTGGCGGTGAAGCTGCGCGAGCTCGTCGGCGGCGCGCTGGACGGGGCGCTCGGCGGCACCCCGGCGGTGGTGTCGGTGGTGCCCGGCCGGGATGTGGCGATCGACTCGTGCTGCGAGGGCCAGGCGTGGGTGCGGATCGTGCGGACGTACCCGGTGGATCCCGGCGAGTTCCCGAACGGGCGGGGCTCGGCGCTCGACGAGGGCGCCGACCCGGGCGTGTTCTGGGCGGTGGAGCTGGGGGCGGGCAGCGCCCGGTGCGCGCCGACGATCGACGACGCGGGGAACCCGCCGACGGCGGCGCAGCTCGAGCGCAGCGCGGCGGAGCTGGCCGACGACGCCGGCCGGATCCGGCGGACGGTGCTGTGCGAGATGCAGAAGCTGCCGGCCGTCGAGGCGGTGTGGATCGGGGAGCAGTCCAGCGTCGGCCCGTCCGGCGGCTGCGTCGGCCAGGAGGTCCTGGTCGCGGTGATGACGAACATCTGCGTGTGCGAGGAGGACGGCTGATGCGCAAGGGCCAGAAGGTGACGGTGCGGGCGCTGACGGCGATGCCCGGCGTCGAGGACGGCGCGGTGCAGCACCTGGAGTGGGGGCCGCGGCTGGCGACGCTCGTCGACGCCGGCCGGTACGAGGTCCTGGAGGGCGAGGACGCCGAGCAGGCGGCCACCGCGGCGCCCGACGCGCCGGACGGCACCGAGCCGACCCCGGCGCCGACAACGCCGGGCGACGGCGACGGCGACGGCAGGACGAGACGAGCACGGGGCCGCTGATGGCGGTCGTGGTCCGACCCCGCGTCGACCTGTTCGCCGGCGAGGTGCGCAAGCTGCTGACCGGCCCGACGGGGCCGGTGCTGGCGTTCGTCCGCAGCGTGACCCGGAAGGTGCGGACCCGGGCGGTGCTCAAGTGCCCAGTGGACACGGGCCGGTTGCGGGCGGCGCACCGCGAGGAGGTCGGCGTGCGGGCGGGCCAGGTGTACGGGTTCGTGGAGAACGACGTCGAGTACGCGGCGGCGGTGCACGACGGCACCGGGGCGCACGTCATCCGGCCCCGCCGGCCGGGCGGGATGCTGCGGTTCGCGACGGGCGGCCAGGTGGTGTTCACCAGCCTGGTGAACCACCCGGGGACGCGGGCGCAGCCGTGGCTGCGGGAGGCGATGGAAGAGGTGGCGGTGCCGGAGGGGTTCCGGCTCGTTCGCTCGTAGTGAGGAGACAGGATGCGGGAGTTCACGACCAGCGCGAAGGTGGCGAAGCAGGACGGCGGCGAGAAGAAGCTGCCGGACGTGCCATTCAAGCTGGACGGAGTGGACATGGTGTGCCGGGCGCCGAAGGACGCGCAGCTGGCGTACCTGATGGCGGCGGCGTCGTCGAGCCGGACAGAGGCCGACCAGGTGGCGGCGGTGCTCGACTTCTTCGAGCAGACGCTGGAGCCGGCGAGCCTGGCGGTGTTCCGCAAGCGGCTGCTGTCCACCGAGGACAGCTTCGACTTCACCGACGCCATGGCGATCTTCCAGCACGTGTGCGAGGAGTGGTCCGGCCGCCCTATTGGGTCGGGCAGCGCCTCCTGACCCTGGCGGTCAGGCGCTGGCCCGAGTTCCACGGGACGCTGCTGCTGCGCACCGGGCGGGAGCCGCTGGACCTGCCGCTGCCGTCGCTGCTGGACGTGATCTACGCCTGGTGGGTGGAGGGCGGCACGGAGAAGGACGTGGCGAAGTTCCGGCAGGCGTTGGAGGCCCCGCCCGTCGACGCGGAGATGGAGGGCCGCGAGGAGTGGTCCGACGAGGAGACCGACCAGAGTTTCGCCCGGGCGCTGTCAGGCTCCAGTTGATGTCCGGGCTGGGTGCCAGCCTGTTTAGCTGGCTGCCTCCAGACCCGTCGCAGCTCATGTTTGATGGGACGCGTTCCGAGCTGTCATAGCCGATGAGCACGCAGGGTAGTTGCGTGACCAGCTAGGGCTTGTGCGGTGCGGAAGACTGTAGAGGTGACGACGAACGACGACGAACGCCGCCCACGACCACGCTTCAGGCGGCGCACCGAGCCGGTGGTAGGCGCGGTCGATCCGGAAGCCCTGTTTGGCGAGCTTCCCCGGACACCTAGCGGCGTGGGTGCCCTGTGGTCGCATCAGGCCGACCAGCTTCGGACGTACGCCAAGGAGCACTCCGGCACCCCGGACGTGGCGCTCGAACTCCCGACTGGGTCTGGCAAGACCCTCGTGGGTCTCCTCATCTCGGAGTGGAGGCGCCGAACGCTCGGTCAGCGGGTGGTCTACGCCTGCCCGACCAAGCAGCTCGCCCGCCAGGTGCTGCAGAAGGCGACGGCTCAGGGCCTCCCGGCTGTGCTCCTGATCGGCTCACATTGGGACTGGGACCAGGCCGAGCTCGCCCGGTACACCCGAGGCGACGCCATCGCCGTCAGCACCTACAGCGCCATCTTCAACCTCAACTCATACCTGGGTGACGCCCAAACCCTGGTGTTCGACGACGCCCACGCCGGGGAGGGCTTCGTCGCCGAGGCGTGGGCGCTAAGCGTCGACCGCGAGTTGGACCAGTACGAGCAGCTCTTCGACGCGCTCGGCGATTCCATCGAGCCGTCCTTCGTCGCACGGATGGCCGCGCCTGCTGGGCCAGCTGCCGACG
Organism: Micromonospora sp. CNZ297; assembly: GCF_007827625.1. Classification (NCBI taxonomy): domain Bacteria; kingdom Bacillati; phylum Actinomycetota; class Actinomycetes; order Micromonosporales; family Micromonosporaceae; genus Micromonospora; species Micromonospora sp. CNZ297. The sequence continues at coordinate 151,813 of NZ_VISU01000016.1, forward strand.
CCGGAGAGGTACGGCTCATTCCTATCGGTGCGGTCGCGCGCCACGCCGAGGACATAGACCGGGTCCTGGCTGGGCTGAAGGACAGCGCCTCCTACCGGTTCAGGATGCTGCGCGCCAACCTCAGTTCGTGCCTCTTCTACGTGTCGCGGCGCGAGTTCTACATCCGCCCCCTGATTCCTCCGACGTTTGAGCACGAGCCCTTCACCGGACCGGCCCAGCGGCTCTACCTATCGGCGACCCTCGGTGACGCCGGCGAGTTGGAACGCGCCTTCGGTCGCACCGGCATCAAGCGTGTCCCCGTGCCAACGGCGTGGGACAGGACCGGCAGTGGGCGGCGCTTCTTCGTCTTCCCCGAGCTCGCGGCTCTCACGGCCGAGGCGCCGGCGGCCGAAGCTCCGGCGGCCGAAGCTCCGGCGGGCGAGGCTCCGGCCGATGAGGACCTTGAGGACGCGAAGGAGCCAGACGCAGGCTTGGTGGGCGGCTTGCTCGACCTGGCCAAGAAGCGACTAGTGCTGACGCCTGACAACGACTCGGCCACCCGGATCGCCGACCTGCTCGGCGTTCCTGCTGAGAAGCGCTTCACCGCCAAGGACTCGGACACTGGCATCCAACCGTTCATCGACGCAGACACTGGCACGCTGCTCGCTCCCAACCGCTACGACGGCATGGACCTGGCCGACGACGCCTGCCGGATGATGCTCATGTCCGGTTTGCCGATGGCATCTCATCTACAGGACCGGTTCCTGGAGACCAAGCTGCGTGCCTCCGAGGTGCTCCACGAGCGGATCCGCACCCGCGTGCTCCAGGGTGCCGGCCGATGCACCCGCGGCCCAAAGGACTGGGCCGTCGTCGTGGTGACCGGCGAGGACATCCTGCGCTTCTTGTCGCGTGCGGAGGTGAGGAAGTCGTTGCCGGTCGAGCTGCAGGCCGAGATCACCTTTGGCCTTGAGCAGAGCCAGGCACCAGCCGATGATCTGCTCTACCTCGCCGAGAGTGCACTGAACCAAGACGAAATCTGGCAGGAAGACGCCGAGCCGGAGCTGGCGAAGTTGCGTCGCGAGGCCACCCGCGCCCCGCAGCCGAACGTGGCTGAGCTGGCTGCGAGCGCGGTGCGCGAAGTGCGGGCCTGGACCTATGCCTGGCAGCAGGACTGGGAGTCGGCAGCCCGCACGGCCGTTGAGGTGTTCGAGAACCTGACGGCGGCCGGCCTCCGGCCATACCGCGCCCTGTGGGCCTACCTCGGCAGCGCCTGGTCCGCCCAGGCCTCCACGGACGACGCCTCCCCCGCCGCCCTGCGCAGCGCTGACCTGCTGCGTAAGGCACACAGCGCCGCCGTCGGGACCACATGGCTCAAGGAGGTCCAGCCGCTCCCGAGTGCTACCTACGACTCCGACCCCATCGACGAGGAAGGTGTGGAGCGCATCATCGCCCTGCTCAAGGGCAGGCTGAGTTCGCCCGCGAAGTTCGAGCGCGAGTCCTCGACCATGCTCGCGAACCTGAACCAACGGGAGGCCCCCAAATACGAGCAAGGGCTCGTGGCGCTGGGTGAGCTCCTGGGCGCAGAGTCGTTCAAGCCGCCCGGAAAGGGGCGAGCCGACGCCGCGTGGGTGTGGAGCCCGCTGTGGATAACCGTCGAGGCCAAGAGTGAGCAAGAGTCGGAAGGCATGCTGAGCATGGACTATGTGCGGCAGACCAACACTCAACTCGCTTCCCTGGCTGGTGACCGTGACGTAGATGCACCACCCGACGGCAGCGCCTCGGTTGTTGTGACGCCGCGCAGTGTGGTTGACCCGGACGCCGTACCAATCGCGGCCCCGCACGTCTACCTGGCGACGCCGAAGCTCGTCCTGGATGTCGCGCACGACACGGTGCGGGCGTGGAAAGAACTGCGGGGCATGGCCAAGGGGGTGTCGGGCGAGATACTGCATGCCGACGTCGCCCGCGTCCAATGGGAGCACCGCGTGTTGCCGACGCAGGTGCGGGAACGTCTGTGCCGGGACTCGGTCCGCGGAACTTGAGTGCCGTCTGCCTCCGTGCTTCGGTTCGTCGGGCTCATCGTCGCTGATCTGGGGATCATCAAGCGTCGGATGGGATGCGGGACGTCAGACAGTCGTGAAAGGACAGGAGTCGCCCGGGCGCGCTGGGCAGCATGGCCGGCGCGGGTTCCAGATAGAAGGGAGATGGCCCCGGACCGGGGCCGTCTCCCTTCCATCGGGGATCAGCGGAAGCCGTCGCCCCGGAACAGGGTGGAGCCGGGCTCGCGGCGGGGCAGCGGGACCGGTGGCTCCTCGTGGACGGGCGCGGACGCCAGGAACGGCAGGTACCGTCGCAGGAAGTCGTCGACGCCGGGGATGGCGAGGACGCGGGTCACCGCAGCCGCCGCGGCGATGGCCTGGGCGATGAGCGGCACGGCGTCGATGCCGGCGACGGCGGCGATGGTCGGCAGCAGCGACAGCAGCGCGACGACGGCCGCGAAGATGGTCCGCGCGGTCGCCCGCCACGGGTGGCGGGTCTGCGTGGTGGTGGGGGTCATGGTCCCTCCTCGGGTTGGTCAGACACACAGGTCGAGCAGTGGCACGCACACCAGCGCCGGGGTGGGCTGGGGCGTGGAGTTGGGTGCCGGCGGGCCGGGTGGCCCGCTGGGGCCTCCGGGTCCGGCCGGGCCGGGGGCTGGTGCCGGGCGGGGCGTACTCGAGGGCGGCCGGGGCCCGGCCCGGCCCGGTGCGCCCGTCGACGGGAGCGGGGCCGGATCCGGGGCGGTGCAGCCGTACCGCCGGCGCATGTCCTGCACCGGCTCGTCCCTGGCGGTCAGGCGGTCGAGCACCACGCACAGGTCCTTCCGGGTCTGCTCCAGCCGGTCGTCCCGCTGCCGGTTGGCGCTGGCCTCGGCCGCCCGCCGTCCGGCCTGGTCGGCCTCCAGGGCCTGCACCCGCCGATCCATGCGACCGCTGGCCAGGTCGTAGGCGATGACCGTGGCCGCCGTCGCGCAGATCAGCGGCAGCAGCGCGTACAGCGCGAGGAGTCGCCCCAGCCTGCGGCGGTCGTGCGCCACCACCGGGTCGTCGGCCACCGTCGCGAGCCGCCGGGTGTCATCGGTTCTGGGCGTGGTCACCGGGCCTCCCGCCGAGCGCGTCGGGGTCGAGACCGGCGGCGAAGACGTCCAGCCGCAGCCGGGCGTACATCTCCCGGTAGCGGGCCACCTCCGACTCCAGGAACTGGTTGCGCTCCTCCAGCCGGGTCAGCCGGTCGTCGACCCGCCTGTCGAAGTTGGCTTCCCGCTGCACGTCGGCGGTGCGGCGCGTGCCGAGCAGTCCCAGCAGCGCGGTGGCCAGCGTCGCCAGCACCGCCAGCGCCCCGACGGCCACGGTGAGGCCGGAGACGTCCCCGCCGGCAGCACGGATGATCTGCCCTGCCAGCCACACGCTGCCCCCTCACCGGATCGGCGGGGCGCTCACCGCACCGGGTTGCGGTAGGCGGCGTTCCAGGTGTTGCGGCCGATCAGCCCGTCGACGTCCAAGCGCTGATCGCGCTGGAACGCTTCGGCGAGCGCGCGGTACTCGGGGCCGTAGATGCCGTCGTTGCCGGCGCCGCCGAGCCACCGCATGCCCTTGCCGACCGACCAGCCCCGGCGGGACAGCTGACTGGCCCACTCGCGCAGCCAGGCCCGGTCGGTGCGGCCCCGGAAGTAGCGCTCGTGCAGGCCGGACACCGAGTAGTCGGGACCGGACGCCGGGCCGAAGTACCAGCCGGCGGGCAAGGGGAAGGCGATCGGCGTGCCGGGCGCGGGGCGTCCGGCGGTTGGCGGCTTCGGCTGCGGCTGTGGCTGCGGCGTCAACGAGCCGACGAGGGGCAGGCCCGCCTTGAGCCAGGCGTAGATCTCGTCGCCGGGGCAGGAGGTGTTCCCGCGGTCGCGGTGGCCGAGGAGCGTGAGCCGCCGGCCCTTGCGGTCATTGGCCTCGTCGTAAAGCCACTTGAAGGCGCGGCGGGCGGCGTCGGAGACGTCCTGGCGGCCGGCCTGGTCCTTGCCGATGATGCACACGCCGATGGCCTCGGTGTTGTGGCCGGCGCAGTGAGCGCCCACCGTCGTCCACCCGCGGCCCTCATAGATGTGGCCGGTGATCGAGTTGATGAGGAAGTTGTAGCCCACGTCCGACCAGCCCCGGACCCGCATGTGGTAGTCCTGGATCTGGCGGGGCGTCTGCGTCGCGCTAGCCGCTGAGTAGTGGCCCATGAAGACGGTCCGCTTGGACCAGGGCACGGTGGAGCGGGACTCGGGTGGGCGGGCGCCCCATTCGGCGCGGCTGATGATGTCCACTGGTGTCCTCCCGGCAGCGTGGATCGTCTGTCGGGGGACAGCGGCTCTACGGTAGCGGCCTGGGGTGACGGGCGCGGGCCGGGAATGAGGCCCGCCGGCCGCCGCTGCGCGGGCAGCGGCGACCGGCGGGGGTCGTGCGGGGGCCGGCCACGACGCTGGGGCCGGCCCCCGGGTCAGCGGGCCTGCGCGGGCAGGTCGAACTCGCCCGCCTTCGCGCCGGCGATGAAGGCGTCCCACTCGCCCGCGTCGAAGACGCGGGTCGGGCCCTGCGGGTCGCGGCTGTTGCGCAGCTCGACGTTGCCGCCGCCGAGGAAGCGCACGTCGACGCAGTTGTCGCAGTTGGGGCCGGACTTGCTGGACTTGAACCACTGGCCGGTCGGGCGGGCCTGCATGTCCACGGTGGTGCTCCTTCGGTTGCTTGCCGGCCGCTCCCGTCGCGGCGGGCGGGTCTACGTGCGCCAGATGTAGCGCAGGTCGTCGGGGGCGTTGGCGCGGAGGATCACCTTGACCAGCAGCTGCTCCAGCACCGACTTGCGGAAGGGCGGGGCGATGCCGGAGAGGGTGGCCCGGCGCTCGGCGGCGGTCCAGGTGACCGCCTCGATGGCCTCGGCGGAGAGGGGGACCTTCCGGCAGCCGAGCGGGCATTTGTAGGTGCGCTCGCCGCAGTGCGGGTGCGGGTGCATGGGCACGTCGCACCGGCCGCACCACAGCAGGGTGCGCAGCAGGTACGGGTCGGTGCTGGCGGCCATGTTTCGCCGGCTCCAGGCGGCGGCCCGGCCGCACAGGGAGCCGCCGGAGATCAGGCTGGGGCGGTTGGCGTTCACGGCCGCCCCCCGTTGCCGCGCCACCGCTGCGCGGGCGTGGTCAGCACCGCGGTGGAGAGGATGACGGTCGGCCCGTTCCAGGAGGGGGTGGCCGGGGGGGTGGGCCGGGCGTCGGCTTCGGGTACCGACGCCCGGCGGTCGGGGATGGAGCGGCGGCGCAGCCAGCGGGACCAGCGGCGGTGCCTCGCGGGGGCGGTCACAGCGCCCAGCCGTAGGCGTCGACCTGGACCTGCTCCGCCCAGCTAGCGGCGCCGCACGGCCAGGCGTTACGGCACCAGGTGCAGCGGCGGTCGTTGACGGCGATGAACGGCCAGGCGAAGCCGACGCGGACGACAGGGCCGTCGGGCTGGTGCGTGGCGAGCATGTGCCCGGCAAGGATCAGCCTCTCGCCGGGGCTGAGCACGAGATAGCCGTAGCTGGGGACGACCTCGCCGGGCGGCGGGGGCGGGACCACGAGCTGCTCCCGAAATGGAGGGGAGCCCGAGCGGCCTGCCGAGGCGGCGCCGGACCTGCCGCTGTGTGATTGGCCCCGACCGGTAGATAGAACGACCACGAGTAGCCCCCAGCCTTCTCTGAACCCGGGCGCTCATCAGTGATCGAGCGGTCACTGTGCATCACGCCCACCAGCGACCGTATGGGCGGTCGCCGATGGCGTGCGAGGATGTTGCACGATGTTGCATCAACTCGCGTCGTCGTTCAGATCCCGGAGCGCCCCCGTGATGAGGGACCGCGCCTCCCGGCCGTAGGCGGCTGACCCGGCGAGCCGTTCGAAGGCCCGACTGTAGACGGCGATGTCCCGGGGCTGGGTCAGCTTGAGTTCTGCGGAGATGGTTTCGACGAGGACGGTCTTCGCGTCGAGGATCCAGAACCCGTGCAAGGGGAGAAAACCGTGCGCGGCGCGGGTGGGAATGACACCCAGGTGAACGCGGGGGAGGGTGGAAAGGGCGAGCAGCCGGTCCAGTTGACCGGCGAGCACGTCGGGAGGCGCGACGCCCAGAGTCAAAGCGGCCTGGCAGAACACCATGTGGAACCGGTGGTCACCCCGGTAGAGGATGCTCTGACGCTCCATTCGCGCGGCGACGCCTTCTTCCACGTCGTCCGGCAGATCGTGAAAGTCGATGAACGCGCTGAGGATGGCGGCGGCGTACTCGGCTGTTTGCAGGAGTCCCGGGATGACCTGCGGCTCGAACGCGCGAAACAGCTTCGTGTCAGCCTCGAAGCGGACGCTTTCCCGTTGCCGTGTCCGCGTGCCGGACCTGAGCAGCCGCCGCCACTCGACGAACATGGTGTCGATGGAGCGCACGACCGCGACGAGGTCCGCCGCCTGGTCGTCGGCCCTGCAAAGCCGGCACCACGTGCGTACGTCCTCCTCGGAGGCGTTGATGACGCCGTGCTCCAGTTTGGAGACCTTCGTGTAGTGCCAACCGGCGCCTGCGGCAAGCGCTCTGCCCGTCAGGCCGGCGTCCTGCCGGATGTCCCTGAGCCTGACCCCCAGCGCTTCCCGGGCCTGACGGGCAGGTGTGCTCACGTCGTTGCAGGTCGGTACTCGGCGTACGGAACCGCACGCGGCCACAGGTCGTCACGGGTTGCCCGGTACAGGTTCAGCTGCTCTGGATCGTCCTCTACGGCGTAGCCGGCACCACGCCCATCCGGCTTGAACAGGCTGAGGACGAGCAGGTGGTCATCGAAGAGCCAGCAGTCCTCGGCGGGCAGGGTGTGTTCGGCTACCTGCGCACGCGGAAGGTACCTGACTTCCTCGCCGGCCTCGATGTTGCCCGGGTCCAGCTCCATCGCCCAGCGCATGTAGTCCGACAGGGGCTCCGTCACGATGCGCAGCCGCTGAACCTGAGTCCCTGCCGACGTCACCTGGCTCATGAAGGACAGCCAGTCCTTCCGCCATGCGAAGTCGTCCGGTATGCCGCGCAGCCACAAGTCAAACGGAACGTCCTCGTCTTCGACGTGGTACGTGTCACGCAGCTCCAAATGCCAGGCACGGGTGCCGGGGCGGAACATCGACCGAAACTCGGCACTGGTGATGGGTTTCATCGACTGCTGGCCACCAGATTCTGCATGTGGCGAGCCGGAACCTCGACACAGGTTTCGTGACTCGGGATGTCCATGAGAGCGAGAGCGGCCTCGTCGGTTACCCGCGCGCCCTGGATGATGTAGTTGCCTTCCGCGGTGACGTCGATGATGGGCGCCTCGATCCGGGTCACTTCCCCGTCGAGACCGTTCTTGGCCAAGTGGCGCATCAGTGGAGCGGGCACCTCAACGACTGTCTCCTGGTCTGTCTCTAGGGCGAGGACCGCGGGATCGGCAACCTTCCAGCCCTGCACAACGTAGCTGTCTCGGTCCGTGGCATACAGCGTGGGGGATTGCCCGCCCGTCGACTCCTTGCCCAAGAACGTTAACCGCATGCCCCTGCCTCCTAGCGATAGTTGCACGTTGTTGCCCGTCCGCTGATCGTGAGCCGCTGCGCGTGCAACGTCAAGGGATCGTCTTCGTCGGTTGCGGTCGAGATATACGGCCGCAGTGGATGAATGCGACCGCCGGAGCTGGCCTACGCTGGGGACGTGGCGCTGGGGCGTGCGTACATCGAGATCGTCGGCGACGTGAGTAAGTTCGCGCCGGACCTGAAGCGCGGGCTGAAGAAGGCGCTGAAGATCGGGGCGGTGCCCGCGCTCGCGGCGAGCGCGACCGGCGCCCTGGTCGGCCTGACCGGTGCGTTGTCGCAGGTCGGCGGCGCGGCGTTCGCCCTGCCGGGGGCCCTCGCCGTCGGCGCGGCGGCGGTCGGCGCGCTGCGGGTCGCCACCGCGGGCCTCGGGGACGCCTTCAAGGCGGCGGCCGGCGGCGACATGGCGGCCTTCGAGAAGGCGATCGAGGGGCTGTCCCCGCAGGCGCAGAAGCTGGCCCGCGAGTTCCGGGGCGTGAAGCCTGCCCTCGACGGCATCCGCAACGCGGCGCAGGACGCCTTCGCCGGCCCGATGGTCGGGCAGGTCAAGCAGACCGCCTCGGTGCTCGCCGGCCCGCTGCGCACCGGCCTCGCCGGCATCGCCGCCGAGTACGGCAACGCGGCGCGGCAGGCGTTGGAGTTCGCCCGCCAGGGCGCCACGGTGTCGGTGCTGCGCGGGGTGCTCGACACCGCGAGGGGCGCGGTGGCCAACCTCGGTGTGGCGGTGGGGCCGCTGCTGGCCGGGTTCCGCGACATCGCCGTGGTGGCGCTGCCGTCGCTGGGTCAGCTGTCCGGCGTGGCCGGTGGGCTGGCGGCGAAGTTCGGCGGCTGGCTGACGGCGATGGCGCAGAGCGGCGCGGCCACCGCGGCGATCCAGACGGCGGTCGGCATCGTGCGGCAGCTCGGCCAGGTCGCGGCAAACGTCGGCGGCATCCTCAGCTCGGTCTTCCAGGCGGTCAGCCAGGCGGCGGGCGGCGGCGGCGGGCTGCTCGGCAGCCTGGTGCTGGCCACCGGCACGCTGCGGGGGTTCTTCGCCTCGGCGGAGGGCGGGGCGGCGCTGCAAGGGATCTTCACCGCGCTGGGCGCGGCGGCGTCGGGCCTGTCGCCGGTGCTGATGACGCTGCTGGGGATCATCGGCCAGTCGATCGTGCCGGCGCTGATGCCGCTGGTGCAGGCGGTCGTGCCGGCGTTGCAGGCCGTCGCGACGGCGCTTGGCCCGGCGATCGCCACGCTGGCCGGGGCCCTCGGTCCGGTGCTGGCCGCCGTGTCGGCGGGCATCCAGGCGCTCGCCCCGGCGCTGGGCCCGATCGCGCAGGTGATCGCGTCGATCGCGCTGGCCGTCGCGCCGCTGCTGCCGGTCATCGGGCAGCTGGTGACGATGCTGGTCGGCCCGCTGGCGCAGGCCCTGTCCGCGCTGGGCCCGCTGGTCGGGCCGCTGGTGACCGCGCTGGCGCCGATCCTGCTCCAGGTCGGGCAGACCATCGCGGCGATCCTCGCGCCGGCCGCCGGGCTGCTGGTGCAGCTGTTCACCCAGCTGGGGCCGCCGCTCGGCCAGGTGGTGACGGCGCTGGGTGGTGCGCTCGCCCCGATCCTGGCGCAGGTCGCGCCGCTGGCCGGGGTGCTGGTGAACGCGCTGATGCCGCTGATCCCGACTATCCTGTCGCTGCTGCCGCCGATCATCGAGATCGTGGTGGCGCTGACCCCGCTGATCGGGGTGCTGGCGCAGCTGATGACCATGGCGATCCAGGTCTCGGCGCCGCTGATCCAGCTCGCGGCGCTGCTGTTGCAGTTCCTGGCGGCGCAGGCGATCGCGCCGCTGCTCTCGGGGATCGCGAGCGCCCTGGTGTGGCTGCTGCAACCGCTGTCCGGGGTGTCGGGCTGGCTGTCGCAGATCAGCGGGTGGCTGTCGAGCATCGACTGGGCCGGGGTCGGGTCGGCGATCGGCGGGGCCTTCTCCTCGGCGTGGACCGCCGTGGCCGGGTTCTTCACGTCGATCGGCCAGTGGTTCGCGGAGCTGCCGGGGAAGATCGGCGGGTTCCTGGCGAGCCTGCCGGGTCTGCTGTGGAGCCTGTTCACGTCGGCGCTGAGCATGGCGTTGCAGGCGGTCGGCATGGGCATCGGCCTGCTGATCTTCTCGGTGACGCAGCTGCCCGGCCTCGTCCTCAACGGGCTCGCGGCGCTGCCCGGCCTGCTGGCCGGGTTCTTCACCCAGCTGTGGGCCAGCGCGCGGTCGCTGACCACGGCGGGCGTGAACGCGGTGGTGACGTTCGTGACCGGGCTGCCCGGCCGGATCATGTCGGGGCTGTCGCGGCTGCCGAGCATCATGGCCAGCGCCCTGTCGTCGGCGCTGAACGCGGCCCGCAGCGCGGCGACGAGCGGCGTGAACGGGCTGGTGTCGTACATCAGCGGCGTCCCGGGCCGGATCGCCGGGCTGGCCGGGAAGTTCGTGTCCGCCGGGAAGAGCCTCATCAGCGGGTTCATGAACGGGCTGAAGAACGTCGGCGGGTTCATCGGCGACGTCGCCGGGTCGATCACGTCGGCGATCACGGGGTTCATCAACCGGGTCATCGGCAAGATCAACTCGGGTATCGCGGCGGTCGACGCGAAGCTCCCCGGGTCGCTGCCCCGCATCCCGGCGCTGGCGAACGGCGCGATCCTGCGCCGGCCGACGCTGTTCCTCGGCGGCGAGGCCGGCGACGAGGTGGTGGTGCCGCTGACCCGGCCGCGCCGGGCGCGGGAGCTGGCCGAGCAGTCCGGGCTGATGCGGCTGCTCGGCGAGGGCGGCGGCGGCGCGTCGGTGGTGTTCGGGCGCGACGCGATCCGCGTGACCTTCGAGGGTGTCCTGCCGACGCGGCAGGAAGCGTTGGACACCGGCCGCGCGGTCGGCGAGGGCGTGTTGGAGACGCTGGCCCGCCGCGACGTGGCCACGACCGTGAGGACGATCTGAGTGGGCGAGTACAACCCTGACCGGCCCTACGTGCTGGGGATGCAGTGGGCGCCGCTTGTGGCCGACGCGGTGCTGCTCGACACGGCCAGCGAGGTCGGCTACACGTTCCGGGCCCGCCGCGGCCACGCGGACGGCCAGGGCCTCAAGCGAGTGCGGCTGAACGTGACCTTGCCGCCGCCCGGCCTGCCGACCCGCAAGGAGCTGTTGGTCAACCTGTACCCGGCCGGGAAGGTGGGCGGCACCGGGCCGGTGCGGAAGCTGGTGATCCCGGTGCGGGAGGGCGCGCTGGTCACCGGCGCTGCCCTGGCGGGCGGCTCGACGGCACCGCCGGACGCGGTGAGCAACCCGTCCGACCCGCGGCACATCACCCTGACCGGGCCGAACGCGGCGGCGAGGTTCTGGTTCGACACGAACTCGGCGCTGACCCACGCGGCGTTGGACGGCCGGCGGATCCTCGACGTGTCGGTGCTGTACGTGATCTCGGGTCCGTTCGCCGACCTGGCCCCGGCGGTGGCCCTCGGCCTCGAGCGTCCGTCGATGGGCGTCAACTGGATCATGGACGAGACGCTGACGGGGCCGGCGGTCCACAACGGGGTGACGGCGGTCGGCCGGTCCCGGCTCGGTGAGCTGAACCCGTGGTGGAACAGCAGCGCCGCCCCGACGACGGAGCGGGGCCGCCTCCCGTGGCGGGCGCGGACCGTCAGCGGCACCGGGTCGCTCACCGGCGGCCTGACGTCGCTGTCGCAGTCGGGCTCGACGAACATCAACGTGCGGCTCCAGGTCGCCGCCAACGCGGCTGCCGGCGCGGTGTTCCAGGTGCACTACCTGGCGCTGGAGGTGACGTACGGGGTCGAGAACCGGATCGGTGGCGGCGGCCTGGAGCTGTCGCAGGGCGCGACGAACATCAGCGGCTTCTACTACGAGATCCCGATGTGGGACACCGAGCTGATGATGGGCGGGGTGGAGCTGGTCGCCGGGCGCGAGTACACGGTGACCGTCGGGCAGGCGTACGCCGGGCAGCTGTCGGTGGCGTCGCCCGTGCCGGTGAAGGCGGACCGGCTGGGGCAGGTCGAGCCGTTCCCCGCCCACCGTGGGGTGCTGCTGCGCAAGACGCTGCGCGCCGGGTCGACGCCGACGGTGGAGACGATCGACGAGCTGCCGTCGATCGAGCTGTGGGACGGGGCGTGGCCGGGGCCGCCCGGCACCAAGGACCTGAGCGGCCACGCCTACCTGACGCAGGCCGTCGCCACGGTGTCGGAGCTGACGCCGCAGGGCTACACGATGCAGAAGATCGTCGAGGATGCCAGCGCCGACTTCGTGTGGGCCCGCTTCTACGCCCGGCACCTGCCCGGCACCCGCGCGCCGCTGGAGCTGGCGCAGGTGAACGAGCTGAACACGACCGAGCGGGTCGGCCCGCAGGCGCGGATCACGGTGGAGGAGTTCGACGCGCTGCCGGAGATCGCCGAAGGCTGGCGGGAGGTCACGGTGCGCCTCGACCCGCCGTACCTGTCTGACGGCATCGGCGAGCTGACCTGGTGGTCGTTCTCCAGCAGCGCGGACGGCCAGTCGCCGTGGCAGGTCCTCGGCGCTGACGCCAACCCGGTCACCACGGCGATCGACGAGGCGTCGGGCTATGGCGGAAGTGCCACCGTCGACGGGAACGCCGACGCGAGCGCCGACCTGACGCTGATGTTCGCGCAGGAGATGGACGCGGTGACGGGCCTGACGGTGGCCCCGGCGGTGCAGCCGCTGACCGTCGTCGACGACCAGTGCGACCGGCCGGCGGCCAAGATCCCGACCGGCATCCGCTACCACCGGCTGTCGTGGACGGCGGTCAACTCGGCGGTGGTGGCCGGCTGGGGCCACTACGAGGTGCAGCGCCAGGACGACACGATGGCCGCCGACGAGTGGGAGACGATCGCGAAAGTCGTCGAGCCGTCCGTGGCGGCGGTCGACGACTACGAGGCGCGGGTGGGTGTCGCGTCGCGGTACCGGATCAGGATGGTGCACCGGCTCGGCATCGCCGGGCCGTGGTCGGCCCCGGTGGCGGCGACGATCGCCGCGCCGGGCGTGGAGGGCCGCAACGTCGACACCGGCGTGCTGATCCTGACCAGCAACCACAACCCGGCCGGGAACCTGGCGTACGTGATGAATTGGGACCGGCAGGCGGTGGAGGATTTCGCGTTCCCCGAGGCGGGTCAGGTCGAGCTGCAGGAGATGTTCGACCGGGACTACCGCGCAGCGTTCCGGCCGCTGGAGCGCGGAGGGGTCGAGTTCACCCGGACGGTGCTGGTGAACGCGGCGGCGGTGCCGCCGGCCACGATGGACCGCGGCTTCCGCGACCTGCGGGACCTGGCGTGGGACACGGTGCCGTACGTGTGCGTGCGCGACGAGCTGAACAACCGGTGGCTGTCGACGCTGCTGGTGCCGTCGGCGTCGGTGAAGCGCAGCCGCAAGGCGGGCCACCTGCACCTGGCGCAGCTGACGGTGGTGGAGGTGACCGGCACGCCGGCCCCGATGGACGGCGGGCCGGCCCCGTGCGAGGGCCTGCGCCCGGAGGGGCAGGTGGAGTCGGTGACGGCGAGCAGCCCGGTCCCGGCCGCCGCCCTCGCCCCGCTGGTGTTCGGCGACGGGTTCAACCGGTCGGTGCCGGACGGGCTGGGCGGCGACTGGACGATCGTCGACGGGGCCCCGGCGGACTTCTCGGTGGCCGCGGAGGCGGCAACGATCGAGCTGACCCTGGCCGGCGAGCGGCGGGCAGTGGTCGGCGCGGGCTGGGCCGACGTCGACGTGCAGGCGCGGTTCCGGTTCAGCGCGAAGGCGACGGGCGCGCCGATCAACGCGTACCTGATCGGCCGGCACGTCAACGGCGGGACCGAATACCGGGCGCGGCTCGCGGCGCAGACCGACAACTTCCTGGCGGTGCAGCTGGAGGCCGTGTCGGGCGGCGCGCTCACCGCGCTGACGCAGCTGACGGCGGTGCGCGACGAGTGGATGGGCTTCCAGACCTACCAGGTGGGGCCCTGGTACCGGATGCGGTTGCAGATCCGCGACGGGGCCGTGCGGGTGGCGGTGTGGCCGGACGGGAAGCAGATGCTGCGGTGGGAGCAGTCCGTGAAGGACCTCTCGGTGCAGGGCGTCGGCAAGGTGGGCGTGCGGGGCGTGCTGTCCTCCGGTAACACGAACGCCGCCCCCACCGTGTCGGTCGCGGACTTCACGGTCCTGGAGCCGCCCACGAACGACCTGGACGTGCGGGTGGAGCTGCGCCCGACCGGCGACGACTGGTCGGCGGAGCTGTCGCGCACCACCGACGCACCGGTCACGGAGTTCGACGACGGCATCGGGTGGAAGCTGACCGCCGACCCGGTGTCGACGTGCATGAAGTTGTGGGGCGGCGTCGGCTACGAGCAGTGCCTGGACACGCGGGACCTGGTGGCGACCCGGCAGCGGCGGTGGCTGCGGGCGGTGTACCGCAACGACATCGCCGGCGACGGGGCGGCGTCGCTCTACTGGTCGGCGGACGGGGTGAACTGGACGGACCTCGGCGGCGGGCCGGCGGCGCCGGAGCCGCCGACGCTCGACCCGGGGCGGTGGTCGCTGGTGCTGTCCGGCGATGTGACGGTGGCCAGGGCCGAGATACGCCACGGCGAGAACGGGCCGCTGCTGGCCAGCCCCGACTTCGAGGGCCAGCCGGCCGGCACGACGCAGTTCGCCGACGCGCAGGGCAACGTGTGGGAGGTGGACGGCCGTGGCATCTGCGCGCCCGCCTGACCTGCTCGACCTGCCGGGGCACGTCGGGCAGCGGTCGGCGTCGTTCCGGTTCGACCTGATCGACGGGCGGACCGGGGTGCGGCGGGGTCAGCTGACGCCGCTGCGGGACACGTCGCCGAGCCTGAGCCACGACAGCACGTCGACGATCCCGCGGCGGCTGTCCGGGGTGACCCTCGGCGTGGCCGACGCGGCGCGGGTCAACCAGCTGACCGACCGGATCGCGCCGTGGATGGTGCTGGGCGACCGCGCGGCGTACCCGCTGGGCCGCTACATGGTGGCGGACTCGGCGGACCTGGTGACCAGCGCCGGGTCGACGGCGCCGCTGACCCTGCTGGACGAGATGTTCGTGGTCGACCAGGAGCTGGACGTCGGCTTCGACGCGGACGGGCAGCTCGTCGACCAGGCGGTCGTGCGGCTCGTCGACGGGCTGCCGATCGGGGAGGTGTGGGTCGACGCGACGGAGTTCACGTCGGTGGCCGCGTGGTCGCCGGGCACGTCGCGGGCGAACGCGCTGCGGGACCTGGCCGCGTCGGGCGGGTACTTCATGCCGTGGTTCAACCATCAGGGGCGGCTGCGGCTGCGGCGGGCGTTCGACCCGGCCCACCAGGCGGTGACGATCGACCTGGACGCCTCCCGCCGGGTGATCCGCGGGTCGATCTCGCGGGTGAACGACCTGCTGACCGCGCCGAACCGGTTCGTGGTGGTGTCCAACGACCCGGGCTCGGACGCGGAGCCGGTGGTGGGCGTGTACGACGTGCCGGCGTCGGCGCCGCACTCGATCGCGCAGCGCGGGTTCGTGCTGCCGAAGACGGTCGACGTGCAGGTGCGGTCGCAGGCGCAGGCGACGGTGTACGCGCGGACGCTGGGGCTCCAGCAGACGGTGTACGAGTCGGTGGAGCTGAGCACCCCGGTGGACCCGCGGCACGACGCCTACGAGGTGGTGCGCTGGGACGGGGTGCGGTGGTTGGAGGTGGCCTGGACGATGCCGCTGGTGCCGGGCGGGGCGATGCGGCACACGCTGCGGCGGGCGTACCCGGAGACGGAAGGCGGGGAGGCATGACCGGGAAGGGCGACGGCGGCAAGCAGCAGCCGGCCGTCAGTGCCGTGCAGGTGAAGGCGATCGCCGAGGCGGTGCTGGAGAAGGCGATCCGGCTGGGGCTGACGTGGCGGCTGCGGCCGGCGACGGTCACGAGCGTCGGCAGCGACGGGACGATCCGCGCGCTGCACGACGGCGACCAGGTGCCGATCCGGGTGGCGTCGATGGTCGGCCCGGTCGCGGTGCAGGCGCGGGTGATGGTGCTCAAGACGCCGCCGGCCGGGAACCACATCGTCGGGTGGGTCGGCACGCCGGCGCCGGGGCAGCCGCCGGGCCTGCTGGTGCAGCAGTTCACGCAGAGCGGGACGTTCACCGTGCCGGCGGGCGCGCGGCTGATCCGGGCGTACGGCGTCGGCGGCGGCGGTGGCGGCGGCGGGGTGACCGGCGCGGCCGGCGGCAACGGCGCGGGCGGCGGTGGCGGCGGCGGTGGCTACTGCGAGAGCGTTTTCGAGCCGGGGGACCTGCCGGCCGAGGTGGACGTGACGGTCGGGATCGGCGGGGCCGGCGGGGCGTTCGGCACTGGCGCGCAGGGTGGAGCGACGAGCTTCGGCGGGCTGTGGACGGCCGGCGGCGGCCAGGGTGGCGGCGGGATCGCGGCGAGCGCCGGGGACACCGTGGGTGCGCGCGGCGGCGGCGGCACCGCGGTTGGTGGGAACGCGGTGAACTCGCCGGGCGGCTGGGGTGCCTACAACCGGACCCTCGACAACCGGCACCTGTTCCTCGGGCAGGGCGGCAACTCGCTGCTGGGGTTCGGCGCGCCGCAGTCCGGGTCGGTCAGTGGGAACGGGAACAACGCGGACGGGTGGGGCGGCGGCGGTGCCGGCGCGATCGGCAGCTCGGTGTCCCGGTCGGGCGGCAAGGGTGGGGGCGGCCTGTGCGTCGTGGAGGTCGTCTACTGACCGTCTGACCTGGCCTTGGAAACAGCGCAGCCCCGGACCGCGAAATCCGGGGCTGTGCTGCGTTCACGTGGAGACACCAGCATAGCGGCCGGGTCGGACAGCGAGCAAAGCGCCGCGCCGCCCGTACATACAACATTGACGCCAGGGGCCGATTCCTATACAATGTCTTTGTACGTCTCGCCGTCTCTACGAGGAGGAATGGATGGGCAAGGCATTGGTCGTGGCCTGGGGCCACGAGTACGTGGACGAGGTGGTGGACGCCATCGGCGACGTGGAAGTGGACGTCGTTGTCGGGAAGCCGACCGTCGCGCAGTGGCGCGGTGCGCCGCTCGTGGTGGTCGACGCCCGCGTGCAGACCCTCGCGGCCGGGATGCCGGCGCACCCGCGGATGGTGGTCGTCGCGCCGGAGAAGCTGGACGGCGACCGGCTGGCCGCCGCGTACCGCGGCTGGCAGGCCGACTACCCGGAGGTGCCGGTGTACCACCTGCCGACCGGCGCGCAGGCGGTCAGCCAGCTGGTCGCCGAGGCGGCCAAGGGTCAGGCGGCCGAGGTGCGCGTCGGCGTGGTCGGTGGCCACGGCGGCGCCGGGGCGACGACCCTGGCGGTGGCGCTGGCGCTGGTCGCGGCCGAGGAGGGGCGGCGCGCGCTGCTCGTCGACGCGGCCGGGCGCGGCGGCGTGGACGACCGGCTGGGAATGCCGGCCGAGTTGCTGCGGGTGGTCGACGAGCCGTTCCGGCCGCTGCGGGCGGTCGAGCGGCACGCGGCCGACGTGAAGGTGGTCGACCTGGACCGGGCGCTGGACGCCGGGCAGATCGAGGTGGCCCGGCAGTGCGACGTGGTGCTGCTGGTCGCCAACGCGCGGCGCAACGCGATGGCCAGCCGGCGGGTCGCCGCCAAGCTGTCCGAGGCGGGCGTGCGGTGGGCGCTGGTGCCGACGTGGATGCACGACACGACGGCGCAGGAGATGGCCCGCGAGTTCGGGGTCCGGTTCATGGCCGAGGTGCCGCTGGAGCCGGTGTCGGTCTTCTCCGACGGGCGAGTGCACCTGATCGACCGCTGCGGCCTGCTCGACCTGGCGCGGGACCTGCTGCGCAGCGCGCCGTACTTCGCCGCCCGGGTGGCGGCCTGACCGTCCCCGGCGGGTGCCGTACATTGACCTTGTATGGCATCCGGCCGTGGGAGGAGAGGAACAGTGAAGGTGAACCAGGTGAAGCTGAAGGCGGTCACGCGGAGGATCGCGGCCGACCTGATGACGCCGGGCCCGGTGGAGATTCCTTCGATGGTGGGGCTCAAGGAGATCGTCCGGATGTTCGGCGTGAAGGACAACACGCCCTACCAGTGGCGGTCGAAGGGCCAGCTGCCCAAGGAGGACGGAGAGGTCAGCAACAACCCGCAGTGGAAGCTCATGACGATCTACGCCTGGGCCGAGGAGACCGGCCGGAAGATTGTGTGGGACCCGTGGGACGTGCTCGAAGAGGCCGACGAGGCGGCGTAGGTATGAGCAGCGTCGAAGCCATTGCGGCCGTACACATGGGGTGTAGGGTGCCGGAAAACGCGTCGACCCCGCCAGGCGGTCATCTGGCGGGGCCGAAGGTGAACCCGGAACGGAGAACGGGTCGCACGCGCATCGTACGCCAGTTCGGGCGGCGGTGCGCTGGCGGCGCTGCACAGAGAGGCCGCCTGCATGGTGGACCGCTGGACGGTCGAGCGCGCGGTGAGGCACGAGCTCTGCACGCTCGACCCGCCTGGCCGGCAGCTCGTCCTGACGCTGCTCACGTGGTCCGACGCGGCCACGGCGACGATCCCCGAGCAGTTCACGCCAAGCCTGACCGACCTGGAGAAGGGGACCGGGCTCGCCCGGTCGACGGTCGCGGCGTGGCTGAACAAGCTGGAGGGTCAGTGGGTGTGGCGCGACCGGCCGACCGTGGCCGACGCGCGGCGCAAGAAGGCCCGGACGGTCTACCGGATGGGAGTGCCGCCGGACCTGTTGCGAGCACTCACCGAGCTGGGGGTAGTTGGTCCGCGTGCCGGACCAGCCGCGCCCGAATCGCCCGGGTCTGGTAGTCCGGTGAGCGGACCAGTGAAGGGCGCTTCTAGTCCGGGTCGCGGACTAGAACTAGTCCGCCAGGCGGACCGAGTTGGTCCGCCACGCGGACTCAAGACATACAGGGAACAAGAAACGGTTGGTCGCCGCACCGCGAGCGGCGCCGACCATCGGTACGTCGAGGGGCCGAACGGCCGGTGCGCCCACCCTGGGTGCTCCAAGTCGGCCCCGCTGCACGGCGCGAGCCTTCGCGCGGTGCCCGAGGAGGGAAGGAGAGTGATGGGGGAGTGAGGGTGATCCTCGCGCCGGTAGACGTTGCGCAGTGCGCGGCGTGCAGCGGCGTGCTCGTGGCCGCCGGAGACGACTGGCGGCACCGCGAGGGCACGGGTTGCACCGAGCTGGCCTCGCCGGTGATCTGCCGGCACCCGGACTGCGACCTGCCGGCCGCTGTCGGGAGTGAGGCCTGCGCGGGCTGCGCGGGTGCCTTTTCGTCGTCGCGAGATGTCGGGTCGCAATACCCGACGGCGACCGTATAAAGTCTATGTAGGACGTTCGTTCACGTGGAAAGGGACGAAGGATGAGTTCACGGTTCATGCCCGCCAGCCGCAAGAAGGCGAAGGCGCGGATCGCCCTCGCCGGGCCGAGCGGGGCAGGCAAGACGCTGACCGGGTTGAAGCTGCTGTACACGCTGACCGGCTCGGTGACGATCGCCGACGGCCTGGAGCGGATCGCGTTCGTCGACACCGAGCGGGACTCGGCCGACAAGTACGCGGTCAACCCGGAGCTGCCCGGCGTCGGCGACATGACGCCCGAGGAGGCCGGCGGCTACGGCTTCATGAAGTTCTCGCCGATCAAGTACGACCCGCGGCAGCTCGTCGAGCTGATCGACGAGGCGGCGCTGGCCGGCTTCACGGGCTTCATGCTCGACTCGGCCTCGCACTACTGGTTCGGGCCGGGCGGCATCTTGGAGCTGGTCGACCTGTTCGCCCGCAACCACGGCGGCCGGTCGATGGACGGCTGGAAGGACGTGCGCCCGGTCGAGCGGGCGTACATCGAGGCGCTGATGAGCTTCCCCGGTCACGTGGTGGTGTGCCTGCGGTCGAAGCAGAAGTACGAGATCACCGAGGGCGCCGACGGGCGGAAGCAGGTGTCCAAGCTGGGCATGCAGCCCGACCAGCGCGATGGCCTGGAGTACGAGTTCGACCTGGTGGGTGACCTCGACCAGGGGCACTACCTGCGGGTGACGAAGAGCCGGTGCGACGCGCTGGCCGACCAGGTGATCCACAAGCCGGGCGCGGAGCTGGGCCACCAGCTGCTCGACTGGCTGGACAACGGCGAGCCGCCGAAGGACGTCGACTGGCCGAAGGCCCTCGCGGCGTGCGCGTCGCGGGAGGACCTCGCGGTGCTGTGGCAGCGGGCGCAGCGGCTCGGCAAGACGCAGAGGTTGCGGGACGCCTTCAACCAGCGGGGCGCGGAGATCGCGGCCGCCCGGAACGCGGCGGCGGTCCCGGGGTCGCAGCTGGACCAGGCGCTCACCGAGGCGGCCGGGCCGGCGCAGGTCAACGGCCGGCAGCCGGAGACGGCGGGAGCGGCTCGGTGAGCGACGTGCAGCAGCAGGCCATGCTGGCGGCGGTGTTGAAGGCGCTGCTCGACGAGGTGCGCAAGGTCTACGACGTGGCTCGCGCCGAGGCCGACGACAGCCTGGTGAAGCTGAACGACCAGCTCGGCGTCAAGACGATCGAGGTCCGGCTGCCGGGCTACGACGGCGCGGTGGCGCAGGTGACGCTGAGCGAGCCGAAGACGGGCTTCGTGGTCGACGAGGCCGGGTTCCTGGCGTACTGCAAGGCGGAGCACCCGACCGAGGTGCAGGCGACCGTGCCGGAGCCGGTGGAGTCGGTGCGGCCCGGCTGGCGGAAGGCGCTGCTGGCCCGGATGAAGGTCGAGCCGGACGGCACGGTGGTCGACGGCCAGACGGGCCGGATCCTCGACTTCGTGAAGGTCGCGGAGCCGCCGCCGCCGTCGACGACGCTGACCTTCAAGAAGGGCGGCCGGGAGGAGGTGGCGGCGGCCTACCGGGACGGTCGGCTGGCGCTGCCGGACCTGCTGGCGCTGCCGGCGGCCGAGCAGGAGTGAGCGGGTGCGGGGCCGGGCGAGGGGCGACCTTCGCCCGGCCCCGCTCCACATCGGAGCCGGGGAGGTGGGCGGTGGCGATCGACGCGCGGCTGGTCCGTGACGGCCTGGTCGACGTGGAGGCGTTCGCCGCCGCCGCCGAGGCCGGCCCGGTCGGGGTGTGCGACTCGTGCGCCGGGCTGCTCGACGGCTCGGCGCAGGAGGGCGGCGGCCTGGTGTGGCTGACGACCAGCTGCCGGGGCTGCGGGCGGGAGCGGACCGCGCCGGGCGGGCGGGCGCTGCCGCGCCCCGCGGGCCGGCGGCCGGGCCCGCCGGCGTGGCTGCTGGAGGCGGCGGCCGAGCTGGACGCCCGGCGGCTGGGGGAGCGGCCCGACCGCTCACAGCCCGCCTAAGCCGGGCCGCGCCACCGCCTCACTCCACCACCCGACCGGCGGCGCTCGGCGCTCTCCGTGGACGGGGGACCGCTGCCCTTTGTGTGACGTGCTCCACGGCCCGAGGCATACATAAAACTTGTATGCGAGAGTGCCATACGCCTACAATGAATATGTACGCACCGCCCCCACCCTGCATGAAGGAGTTGGCCAAGATGCTGAGCTACGAGGAGCTTCTGGAGCGCGCCCTGCTGGTCGCCGTCGAGGAGCTGGACCTGGAAGAGGCCGCCGCGTCGATGGCGGAGGAGCCGCTGACCGACGACGACAAGGTGGAGGTCGAGGTCCGCGAGGTCCAGACGCTGGCCGACGCGGGCTTCATGACGACCGACTGCGGGGTGGTCATCCGGCTGACCGACGGCCGCGAGTACACCCTGACCCTCAACCGCTACCGCTGACCGAGCCGGGGGGGGCGCCCCCCGCGCCCCCCCCCCCCCCCCCCCCGAACAGGGTGCAAGGGGTAGCCCGGGGGGGCAAAAAGAAAAACAACGAACCCCAACGCCAGCGCCGCGAACGCGTCGCCCCCAGCG
>NZ_VISU01000017.1:0-166856 GCF_007827625.1 Micromonospora sp. CNZ297
ACAACCGCCCATGATCGACGGTGGCTGCACCCGTTCACACACCACACCAAGCCCCAGCTCAGCCAAGGTCAACATCCCCGGCTGGAGTACTAGGCGCTGGGCGGGTCGAGATCGGGTGGGGATCCTTCCCGCAAGACTCCTGGATGCCGGTAGGGCAATCAGCAGGCGACGTTCACGAACTGGGTTGGGCTCACTCGTCGTGGTAGTGGGGGTCGGCGGCTTCCTTGCGGG
Source organism: Micromonospora sp. CNZ297 (assembly GCF_007827625.1). Lineage (NCBI taxonomy): Bacteria > Bacillati > Actinomycetota > Actinomycetes > Micromonosporales > Micromonosporaceae > Micromonospora > Micromonospora sp. CNZ297. Next base: position 232 of record NZ_VISU01000017.1, read on the forward strand.
CCCAGTCGCGCATATCGCGGTAGTGCTCGGCGGTATGCCACGGTTCCTTGCGGACGAAGTCGCTGCCGATGGCGTCGTAGAGGGTGCAGGCCTGCTTGAAGTACCGGCCGTAGGTCAGCGCGAAGGCGAAATAGTTCCAGAGGATCGGTGTCAGGGTTGTGGTCTCGTAGTCGTCATGCCAGAACGACTGCTCGGCCGCGTCGTAGATCTCCGAGGCAACGTCCGGCCGTTGGTAGTACCGGTTTTCCCCGTTCTCGCCCTCCCAGCGGAAGTTGCGATGCACCTTCATGATCACTAAGGGGACGTTGGTAGCGGGGCGGGCCGCGGTTCGCTCCCGGGCGAAGCGGAACGCTGCGTCCCAGCTGCCGCCCCACTTGGGCAACAGGCAGTCGAGCATTTCCTCGTGCCCGAACAGATGTGACGGATCGATCTCGATAAGTCGATTGAATCGCCGCCAACGCTCCACGGCCGGTAGCTGGCGGTAGCGGCTCAGGGCGATCTTGTAGCGCCACGCGTCGGCCATTGCTGGATGGCGGTCCAGGGCCTGATCGAGCAGGTTTTCGGCGAGTTCGAGGCGCTGGAACCAGACGGGCCAGGCCTCCTTGGGTACGGTGTTGGCCCAGCCGTCGCCGCGGGCTTCGCCGGCCCAGGAGATCGCGCGGGCGCCGCCGATGAGTAGCGGCAGCGGATCATCCGGCTGGGCCCGTATTGGTCCGTCGATCCACTCCTCGACACCGGGGGTAGCGGCAGCCACCGCGACGTAGTACATGAAGTGCTCTTTGTCGGCCGCAGCGAGGATCCTGCGGGCCGCGTCCCACTCGCGATCCAGCAGCGCCTCGTTCAAGAGTTCTGACTCGTCGTCGAGGAAGCCGCCGAACGCGAACTCGCCGCCCGAGAGCTTCTGCTTTTTCTTGAAGAGCCGCACAGCGGTGCAGGGTAGTGGATCTCTCGCGCGTTGTGGATCATGCATTCGGCCGCTACCCGGCGGGACAAGGTTTTGCAGCAGCGCCCAGTGCCATCCGCTCATCCGCAGAGCCGTGAGCGCTGGCCCTGTCCCGAGGGCGATGCGAGGCTGAACGCGTGGCTTCCCGATCGATGTACGCGTGGCCAGCCCTGGGCTGCCCGTCGGCTTGGTAGGCACCGTGGACGCGCGGTGTACCTGAAGACCGGCGAGAGTGCGGTGGAGTGTCACGGAACCGGGCTCACCCGGCGGCAGGTCCAGCACACCCGCGCCCAGGTGGAGATCGTCGCCGGGCTTCTCGGCTCGTACGCTCCGGACGTCCGCCGGTCCCTGACCTGGCGCGACGCTCGCCGGTGACTCCCGTATGAGCTTGGTGTCGGCGTTCGTACCCATCTGGATCCTCACCGCGGTCGGCTACGCGGCCTGCCGTTGGGGCCTGCTGGGCGAGGCGGCGGCGTCGGTGCTCGGCCGGTTCGTGTTCCACCTTGCGATGCCGGCCGCCCTGTTCCTGGCCCTGTCCCGGATGCCGCTGTCCGGGTTCGCCGGCCGCTCGCTGCTCGCCTTCGCGGTGAGCACCGTCGCGGTCGTCGGGTTCGGGTGGGCCGGCGCGAGCCGGCTGTTCGGTCGCGAGCCCGGCGAACGGCCGATCTGGGGCATGGCCGCCGGGTACGTGAACTCGGCGAACCTCGGCATCCCGATCGCGACGCAGGTTCTCGGCGACGTGTCGTTCCTGGCGGTGGTGGTGCTGCTGCAGGTGCTGGTGGCGGCGCCCGTGATCCTGGTCGCCCTGGACCGGCACAGCGACCCGGCCGGGCGGATCAGGGTGCGCCGGATCGCCTCCCTGCCCGTACGCAACCCGGTGATCCTGGCGTCGCTGCTCGGTGTCGCGTGCTCGGCTGCCGGCCTGCGCCTGCCGTCGGCGGCCGCCGCGCCGCTGACGCTGCTGTCCGGTGCCGCGGTTCCGGCCGCCCTGGTCGCGCTCGGCGCGTCGCTGCACCGCACGGCGCCGTCGCGGGCAGAACCGGCCGAGCCGGCCGGGGCGGCCGAGCTGGCCGCGGTCAGCGCGCTGAAGCTGGTCGCGCAGCCGGTCATCGCGTACGCGGCCGGGCTGGCCCTGCACCTGTCCGCGCCACAGTTGCTCGCCGTGGTGGTGTGCGCGGGCCTGCCGACGGCGCAGAACACGTTCATCTTCGCCCAGGAGTACGGCGTCGGCGAGGCGGTGGCCAACCGGGCGGTGGTGGTGACCACGACGCTGTCGCTGGCCACACTGGCCGTGGCGGCGACGCTGCTCGGGTAGCCACCGCTACGAGGGGAACCGCCTCCAGTGCCCCTCGGAGACGACCTCGACGGTGCCGTCGGTCACCTTGATGGCCGTCTGGTCGTCGATCGCGTACGCCGGACCGGCGATCTCGGCCACCCACTTCTCGGCAGCGGCCATGGTGTTGTCCGGTTCGAGGCCCAGGTGCGGGAAGATCGAGAAGTCGACGAGCCCGAGTGTGCGGTCGTCGGGTGCGGACTGCCACTCGACGAATTCCGTACCGATCCGGGGGGTGAGCACCATGCTGCCGGCGCTCAGCCCGACCCAGACGGTGTCCCGCAGCGACGGCAGGAGGTCCGCCAGCCCGGACTGCCGCATCCAGTGGCACAGGTACGTCGCGTCGCCGCCGTGCGCGAGCAGGACGTCGGCCTCCCGGACCCAGGGGATCCAGTGCTCCTGGCCGATGCTGGGCAGCGCTGTCAGTTCGAGGACGCCCAGCGACTTCCAGCCCAGGCCGCTCATCGGGAGCGGTGTCTGACCGGTGATGAAGCGCCAGGCCGAGGCCGGTCCGCCCATCGGGTACGCCGCCGTGGGGATGCAGAGGGCACTGGATTCGGCGATCGGCTTGCCCAGCAGGTCGACCAGCGCGTCGCGGATGCTCGGGTTCTGGACGCCTGCGGATGTGAGGAGAAGTTTCACGCTTGCCTCCTGTACGTAGCGGTCATGACGCTCTTCCCCCGAGAGTCGGGAGATCGGGTGCACGGGAATACAGACCGGACGCCGAAACGAAACTCATCGCCGATTCGGATGCATGACCAGCGGACGTCGATGAGGACGTGACGTCACTCGCGGATCTCCATCTCTGTCACCAAGCCGTCGCCCAGGCGGTAGACGTGCGTGACGGTGTGGTCGGCGAGCTTCGCTCCGGCCCTGTCGTGGACCACCTGATGAACGGTGACGGCGATGCGGCCGTCGGCCTCCGTGCGGAACGCGGTCGGCGTGACGACGGGCTCGATCTGGTCCCACTGCCGGCGCCAGTAGGCACCCACCTGGTCCCGGCCGCGAACGACGCCTCCTTCCCAGCCGTTGGGCCACGAGACGTCGGGCGCCATGGCGGCCAGCAGAGTGGGGATGTCACGCCTGTTGAAGGCCGCGTAGAGGTTCGTCAGCAGGGCCTGGGGAGTAAGGCGTCCGGCCGGATCCATCCAGCCAGCATGGCCGGTGGACGAGACCTCATGAAGCCCACTTCGCGGTCAGCAGAACGCGCGAGCGTCCGGCTGGAATCGTGTTCGTAGGCTCCCGGCCCGCTAACTTGGGGGCACCCAAGGCAGAGGAGAGCCCCGTGGGCACTGTCGTCATGTACAGCTCGGTGTCGGTGGACGGCTTCGTCGCGGACGAGAACGACCAGCCCGGACCGCTGTTCGACTGGTTGACCAGCGGTGACGTCCCGTTGGACGCCAGCGGTGCGTTGAGGGTGTCGCAGACGTCCCACGACTACATCCGGCCGTACTGGGACCAGATCGGGGTGACGGTCGTCGGCCGGCACGTCTTCGACCTGACCGACGGCTGGGACGGGAAGCCGCCGAGCGGGATCGACCACGTGGTCGTCGTGACGCACCGGCCGGCGCCCGAGGGCTGGGACGCCGAGGCGCCGTTCCACTTCGTCGACGGCGTCGAGGCAGCCGTGACCAAGGCGCAGGAACTCGCCGGTGACCGCATCGTCGAGGTCGCCGCCGGCGACGTCGGAGGCCAGGTGCTCGCCGCGGGCCTGGTCGACGAGGTACGCATGGACGTCGTACCCGTGGTGCTCGGGTCCGGCAAACGCTACTTCGGGTCGGTCGACGCGCAGCACCTGCTGGAGGATCCCGACGTGGTGATTCAGGGCAACCGGGTGCTTCACCTGCGCTATCGGGTGCGCCGTTGACCGCTCTGATCCGCGGCTGCCGACACCGGCGTCCACCCACCACGCGCTGCTGGCCGGCGGCAGCGGACGCGTGTCCGACGCCGAACGGGTACGTCGGCAGGGCGGTGCCGTCAGAGCAGTGCGAGTTGGCCCGGCATCGGCTCGTCGTCGAGGCGAGCGCCGAGCTGCCACAGCCGGAGCTGATCGTCCTCATGATGACGGGTGAGCCATCGGCCTGGCCGGTACGAGGGGTGGACGGCGCCGGATCCGTGGTGGTGCGGGTAGCGCACCTGGGAGCGGCACCGGAGGCTGAGCGCCGACAGCAGTAGATGACCCTCGGCGCTGTTCGGCAGGTCTGCGGTGTTCAGAGCGGCGAGGATCAGCTTCTCGCTCAGGAACACCGCACGGTCCACGTGTCGGCAGCTCGGGAGGCTCGGCGGCGTGCCCGGCAGGTCTTCCAGGTGTCGTTCTGTGATGACGGCACCGGAGGCGACGTCGCGGACGGACAGGAACCCGTCGAGCGTCTGGGTCAGGTAGCGGCCGCCTGCCGGGCTGAAACCGGCGAGACCGCCACCGGCCAGCGGCCGGGACACGATGCGCTCGGCGTCGAGCCGGATGAGCATGGCGCGTGACCGGGAGGGATCGAGCAGCGTCAAGCCGGTCCAGACGCCCTCGGGTGAGTGCATGAACCAGGCGGCCTCGGGACCGGGCAGCGGCGTGCGATGGATCTCCGTGCCGCTCACACCGTGGACGGCGACAAGTTCCGCGGTGTCGCCCAGACGGATCCAGAGGACATGGTCGCCGTCGAGGTGGAAGCCGGCGCCGGCGCCGGCGCCGGCGCTGCCGCCGAGCCGATCCCAGCTGCTGCGCCACCGAACCGTGCCGTCGTGGTCGAGCACGACGATCTGATGCGCGTCGCCCGCCGCGACGAGTCGACGGGTGGCACTGACCGTCATCGGCGGGTCGTCGAGAGGCGCCGCCAGTCGCGTCACGCGACGCAGGTCGTGGTCGAGCAGGCTGACGGTGACGCTGTCCCGCTCAGTGACCGCCCAGCCGAGGCCGGTTGCCTCCGTGACATGCCGCATGCCGGGCAGCCGCACCTGGTTGATCAAGCGGGGATGCATCGCGGCAGCATAGAGCCATTTCGGCGAGCCCGTCGGGCCGTCTGCGCGGACGCCCGTGCTGCATACCGCACTCGTCGGGCTCGGTTCAGCGTGGTCCCAGCCCGGTGCGCCCGTCGATCAGCTCGCGTACGGCGTCCAGGTGACCTGCGTGCCGAGCGGTCTCCTCGATGACGTGCAGAACGACCCGTCGCAGGTCGGTGGTCTGCGACGCCGGCGTCTCGTCCGAAAGACCTCGCCGCGATCTCGGACCACAAGCGAGATGATTCTCGACGCCCGGCCGTACGCGATTGACACGTCCAGGTCGGGAAGGGCAAGGTTGCAGTCGGCCACGCGCACCGCGTGGGCACTCTGCATGAGGGAATGACGCCTGTGATCCGGGTAGGCCGAGCGGCCGCCTGAGTGTCGACCACGCGACTGACGACCGTCGCGTGCCTGCGACACGGCGGGGCGGCCCGACGTTTCCTCCGCCCGTCGCAGCTTCTCTCATGCATCGAGGTTTCCCGTTGAGCATGGATGCCCGCATCCAACAGTCCGTCGTCGTCAACCTGTCCCGCCGGCCCGCGCCCGTCGAGGTGGGGCCCTTCGTGATCGGGCTGGACCCGACGACGACCAGCCCGTACGTCAACTACGCGACGCCGCGTCCCGGCGCCGCCGTGACCGCAGCCGACGTCACCGCCCTGGTCGCGGCGTTCCGCGCCGCGGACCGCAGACCCCGTCTGGAGTACGTCACCAGTTGTGCCCCCGATCTGGAGGCGCTGCTGACCGCCGCCGGCTTCACCGTGGAAGCCCGGCACACCTACCTGGTCTGCGTGCCGGGCACGCTGGCGTCGCCACCCGTGCCGGACCAGTTGAGCCTGTGCGAACCGGGTACCGACTCCCGGCGCGCCGCGCTGGTCAGCGTGCAGAACGAGGCCTTCGGCGGCGATCCGGTCGCCTCCGATGCCGACGTGGCTCGCCTGCGGCGCCAGCAGGACGCCGGGGGCGTGGTCGTCACGGCAGTCACCGAGGGCGGTGGCTGCGCGGGCGGCGGCGGTGCGGCCGCACCGGTCGGCGCGGTCAGCGAGGTGGCAGGCATCGCCGTTCGCGCGCCGTACCGCCGCCGGGGACTGGCGTCTGCGATCACCGCCGAGGTGACCCGGCGGCTGTTCAGCGCCGGTACGGAGGTCGCCTGGCTGGAGGCCGGCGGTGCGGAGTCGTGGCGGGTCTACGAGCGCGTGGGCTACCGGCCCGCCGGTCAGCGGCTCTACATCGCCATGAACTGAGGACGGAGGAACCCGGGCCGGGTGAGTCACCCCCCTCGCGCGCCGGCGTGAGGGGGGATCAGGCGGTCAGCTGGTTCGCGTCGAGCCAACGTCGCCAGCTCACCCGGGTGACATTCCGCTCCGGATGCTCGGCCACATGGAGGACGAACTGCGCCCGCAGCCGAACCAGGGGATCGTCGGCGTACGTCAGCGTCTCCACCTCGTGGAAGAACAGCGGGTCGGAGAAATGACGGACCAGGCCCGCGTACATCCAGTCCTTGCACCGGTACGGGCGCCTCAGCGCCGCGAGGGTCAACGCGGCGAGCTGTGGCTCGACGCCCTCCGGGACGCCGGCCCGACGGAATCGGTGCAGGAGCACCTCCTTCGTCCCCCAGCGGGACCACATCGACGACTCCCGCGCTCCCCACTCGTCGGGATGGTCCGTCTCCCACTGCAGGTACAGGACGGCGTACGGCGCCCACCGGGCGCGTCTGTCGAGGTCGTCGTCAGGGGAGTCCCGGAAGGCGCCGAGAGGAGCATCGATCGTCTGCCCCTGATGCCGGCAAAGGCGGGCGTGCGCCTCGTCCATCGCCGCCTGGAGCCGAGCCTGACTGGACCTCGACCGGTAGTGCGCCGACCACAGGCCGTTCCACTCGTCCAGCGCGTCGCTCGCCGCGGCGAGGGCTGCCTGGTGACGGGCCAGCGCCTGGTGACGCGTGCCCCGGTCGCTCGCGACCAGGTCGAAAAGCCAGGAGTAGTCACCGCTCGGCTCCACCAGCATCATGGCAGCTTGCCATCCGCGCCCTTCCGGGAAGCAGCGGGAGACAGAGGTTCGGGAAGAGAAGGTGGATTTCAGCCAGGCCGCTCGTGACGTCCGTGAGGGGTCGCGAACGCGGCGTCCGATCCCCGCCGGACAGCCGGCCCGTCGTCGACCAGGCTTTCCCGCATGAACAACGCACTCGACGGCAAGGTAGCTCTCGTCACCGGCGGTGGCCGTGGCATCGGCGCGGCGGTGGCCCTGCGCCTGGCCGAGGACGGCGCCGACGTGGCGCTGACGTTCCAGCAGAATCAGCGACGCGCCGACGACGTGGTGGACCGGATCAGGGCCGCGGGTCGGCGGGCGATCGCCGTGCGGGCCGACAGCGCCGACCCGGCGGCGGTGATCGCGGCGGTGGACCGGGCGGTCGGTGAGCTGGGCAGGCTGGACATCCTGGTCAACAACGCGGGCGCGTTCCTGCTCGGGCCGCTGGAGCAGTTGAGTCTCGACGAGTTCGAACAGACCGTCGCGGTCAACGTCCGGGCGCCGTTCGTCGCGACGCAGGCCGCGGTGCGCCACATGTCGGCCGGTGGACGGATCGTCAACATCGGCAGCAACACGGCCGAGCGGACGGTCTTCCCGGGCTTCTCGCTGTACGCGATGAGCAAGACCGCCCTGATCGGCCTGACCAAGGCGCTCGGGCGCGAACTCGGCGGCAGGGCGATCACCGTGAACCTGGTGAACCCCGGTGCCACGGACACGGAGCTGAATCCGGCCGACGGTCCGAACGCCGACACGATCAACGGGTTCACCGCGCTCGGCCACTACGCGCAGCCGGCCGACGTGGCCGCCGCGGTGGCGTTCCTCGCCGGCCCGGACGGGCGCTACGTCACGGGGGCGACTGTGAACGTCGACGGCGGATTCACCATCTGACCTTCGGGAACGGCCGGGGTCGTGACCGGGCGCTGGTGGCCTGCCCACCGCGGGGCGGAGCGGCGGCTAGGCTGTGCCGGTGTGGAAGGCGGTGTCCCCTGGTGACCGTCATGGTTGACGCGGACGACGTCCGCCGGGTGGCGTTGTCGTTGCCCCACGTGGTCGAGATCGACAGTGACGGCTTCGACTTCCGGGTCGCGGGCAAGGGGTTCGTCTGGTCCTATCCCGAGCGGACGCCCGGCAGACCGCGGCGCATTCGCACCGACATCGCCGTGCTGTACGTGGGCGACGAGGCGGAGAAGCAGGCGTTGCTCCTCGGCGAGCCCGACCTCTTCTTCACCACGCCTGCGTACGACGGGTCACCGCTGGTCATGCTGCGGCTGGCGCACGTCGGTGTCGAGCGCCTGACGGAGCTGGTCACCGACGCGTGGCGGATGCGTGCCCCCGACTCGTTCGCCGGTGACCCCGACGAGGCCGCCGGCGGGTGACGCCGGCGATCGGGCTTCGTCGAACCAGACCTTCTCGACGAGGGTCGCGTGCTTCACCAGACGCGGCAGCGTGGTCCGGCAGGCAGGCAGAGACCGCTACGGCTGGAAGTACTCGGACATCATGCTGCTGACCCATTCCGGCTGCCGGACGTTCGCGGGGACGAACTCCTCGAGCACCGGCTTCAGGTCGATGACGGGCGTGCCTGACACGGCGTCGAGGCCCACCACCGTCAGTTCGCGGCCGTCGACGGACTCGATCCGGCAGCACGTCACGCCGATCCGGTTCGGCCGGCGGGGGCCACGGCCGGCGAACACGCCCATCGGCGGCAGGTCGGCCCGGCCCCGGTAGGGGCGGGGCTCGCGGTGGTCGCCGTCGTCCGGGAACCGGTCGAAGACGAACAGGACCTCCACGTGGGAGAACTCCTCCAGGCCCTGGAGACATGCCTCGCCGAAGCGCTCGTCGACGACGATCGTGCTGCGGACGGCACCCCAGTTGTCGCTGTGCTGGATGTCCGTCCGGTCGTTGCGGACCGTGCCGATCGCAGTGATCTCGAAGCCGCTCATGACCGGAGACTAGTTCCGCATCGATCGCTCCGGGGCCCCGTGTCGCCGTGAGCCGGTCACGGGGCACACGAGCCGGACGGCCGGCGCTAGGCTCATGATCATGGACGTTCTCCGATACGCGGCGTTCACCGCCGACCCCGCCGGTGGCAACCCGGCCGGTGTCGTCCTGGACGCCACCGGTGCGGGCGACGCCGAGATGCAGCAGGTGGCGGCGCAGGTCGGCTATTCCGAGACGGCGTTCCTCGTGCCCGCGGGCGGGGACGGCCGGTTCACTGTGCGCTACTTCAGCCCGAAGGCGGAGGTGCCGTTCTGCGGCCACGCGACGATCGCGTCGGCGGTCGCGTACGCCGAGCGGCACGGCCCCGGCGTGCTGCACCTGGACACCCGCGCCGGACTGGTCGAGGTCGCCACGAGCGTGCAGGCCGACGGCACCACCACCGCCACGCTGACCAGCGTCGCGCCGCGCACCGAGCCCATGAGCGCTGAGGACCTCGCGGTGCTGCTCGCCGCACTGCGCTGGTCGCCGGACGATCTCGACGCGACGCTTCCGCCGCGTGTCGCGTACGCCGGGGCCTGGCATCCGATCGTGGCCGCCGCGACCCGGCAGCGCCTGGCGGACCTGGACTACGACATGGCGGCGTTGAGCGCGCTGATGGCCGACCGTGACTGGACGACGATCGACCTGGTGCACCGGGAGTCCCCGCTGGTGTTCCACGCGCGCAACCCGTTCCCGCCCGGCGGTGTGGTCGAGGACGCCGCGACCGGGGCGGCGGCCGCCGCGTTCGGCGGCTACCTGCGCGAGCTTGGCCTGGTGCAGCCGCCCGCGACTGTGACCGTGCGGCAGGGCGAGGACATGGGGCGTCCGAGCCTGCTCACCGTCGCCATCCCCGCCGGACCCGGTGCCGGGATCGCGGTGACCGGCACCGCCGTGCCCATCCCTGAGGAGGACGTGCGATGAGGCCGGACCACTACGGCGGTTTCGTCACTTCGACGGGCAGCGGGCCACGCTCACCTACTGGCCGTTGCACGCGATGACGAAGGCGTTCACCGGCGCGGGTTTCCGCCTCTCGGTGATCAGCGAACCGCCCTCCTCACCCGACACCCCGCACCGGTCGCACAACGACTGGACCCGCTGGGTCCATGGCGTCGGATACCGGGCGGCTCGTTCGTAGTACGGGTGAGAGGCGGCCTGACCAGGCCGCCCGGACAAGGGAGTCATGGCATGCCGCGGTACCTGATCTCGTTCAACGACGGCGCGATGGACCACATCCCCGTCGAGGAGATCCCCGAGGTGGGCAAGGACGCGCACGCGGTCATCCAGGAGGCCGTGAACGCGGGCGTGTTCGTGTACGGCACCGGGCTCGAACGCCAGCAGGCGAGCATCGTCGGTACGGACGGGTCGGTCACCGACGGGCCGTTCCCGGAGACCAAGGAGGTCATCGGCGGTTTCGTGGTCCTCGACGTGGCCTCACGCGACGAGGCGCTGAAGTGGGCTGCCAAGATCGCCGTCTCGTGCCGCTGCGCCCAGGAGGTCCGGGAGATCATGCCCGACCCCGAGACGGAGGCGATGCTCCGCGCGGCGGGCCGGTGACAGGTCCGAAGTCGACGCGACGACGGGGTGGGCGTGGCACCCGGACGGCAGCCAGGCCCTCCATGATCGTTAGCCAGGTCGCGGCAGTCGTCGAACCGCACCGGGAAAGACGCCCGGCCCGCTTGCGTGAACTCGGGAACGAGTCGCTTCCCCTCGGTGCGCGTCGGATGGCCGGGTGCGGCGAAAACCGGTTGGCGGTCCCGGCGAGCGCTGCTAGCTTGCCGATGGCCGTGCCGGAGAACGAGGGAGGTGGTACCCGTGACCGCAGTATCGACATGGGTGCTCCCCTCGGGGGTCACGGCCGGGCGACAGGTCGTCCGGGAGCGCCGTCGCACTCCCGAAAGGCACGACCATGCGATTCGTCTCCGACCAGCGCCTCGCCGACGGCGTCCGCGAACGTGAGTTCACCCTCGGCGAGATCCCGGGCATCCTGTGGACGCCCGCATCCGCGCCCACGTCGGCCCCGCTGATCCTGCTCGGCCACCCGGGCGGACTGCGCCGGATGTACCCCCGGCTGGTGGCCCGGGCCCGCGACTGCACGGCGCAGGGCTTCGCGGCGGCCACCCTCGAACTGCCCGGCGGCGGGGACCGGCCCGCGTCCGCCGCAGCCGAGCAGGCCCGCGCCGACCTGCGCCGGGCACTGGCGGCAGGCGAGCCGGTAGCCGACGACATCGTCGACCGGCTCGTCCTGCCGCTGGTGGAGAAGGCGGTCCCGGAGTGGCGGGCCGTGCTGGACGCCCTCCTCGCACTGCCGGAGATCGGCGGTCCGGTCGGCTACTCCGGCGGGGTGATCTCGATCGGCGTACGGCTGGCGGTGGTCGAACCGCGCATCGTGGCCGCGGTCCTGTTCGCCGGGAGCTTCGTGCCGCGAGCGATGTTCGCCGAGGCGCGGCGGGTCACCATCCCGCTGCACGTCCTGTTGCAGTGGGACGACGAGGGCAACGACCGGCAGATGGCGCTGGACCTGTTCGACGCCTTCGGCTCGGCGGAGAAGACGCTGCACGCCAACATGGGCGGCCACACGGGCGTACCGCGGTTCGAGGGGGAGTCCGCGAACCGGTTCTTCGGCCGGCACCTGCGGACGCCGCCGAGCTCATAGGGTGGACGCATGACGCCCGTGACCGGACTGGACCACGTCGTCATCGCCGTGTCCGACTGGCGGGCCGCCACCGACTTCTATCGCGACGTCGTCGGCGCCGAGGTGATCGGCGTCGGCGGCGACCGCGTCGCCTTCCGGATCGGCCCCCACCAGTTGAGCGTGCACGGGCCGGGTCTCGACCTCGGCGGCAACGTCGCCCGAGTCCCGGTCCGCCCGGGCAACAGCGACATCTGCTTCGTCTGGGCCGGGCCGATCGAGGAGGCGGTGGCGCACCTGCGGCGGCACGACGTCGAGGTGGAGACGGGACCGGTCCGGCGGGTCGGCGCCGGTGGCGCCGGGACCAGCGTCTACTTCCGCGACCCGGACGGAAGCCTGCTGGAGTTCATCTCCTACCAGGATTCCTCGCAGCAGCCGTAGGTCCTTGCCCTGCCAGCTCGCGGTCCAGCTGTGCCAGGGGCCGCCGGGGTGCGTGAAGCGCGCGGAGCCTCGACGCCCGATCTCGGTGCGTCACGCGGACCCGCCCACCGGCGACGCCCAGGTGGGGCGCCGGATCAGGCAGAACGGGTGGCCCGCCAGGTCGGCGTACACGTGGTCGCCCGGCAACCGCCGCGCGCCCAGGGCGAGCACCGCCTCGCCCGCCGCGTCCTGGTCGTCGACCATCACGTCGAGGTGCATCTGCTGCGGCACGGCCGGATCCGGCCACGTCGACGGCGTCAGCCCGGGGGCGCGCTGGAACGCCAGCCCGGACGCCGCCGTACTCGCCGACACCACGGTGAAGTCGTCGTCCGCGTACGTGATCGGGTCGCCGAGGACCGCGCTCCAGAACCGCGCCTCGGCCATCGGATCCGGGCAGTCGACGATCAGATGGTGGAGCCGCCCGAGCGGCACAGGGATCACCCCGTTCCTGGCCGTGCTGCCGGGCGTCAGCTCAGCCGCAGGTCGTGCTCGTCGAGGGCGGCCTCGATGACGCCCAGCGCCTTCGGTCCCATGCCGTGCAAGCGAGCCAGCTCCGCGCGCGGCACTCCGGCGAGCTGGCGCAACGTGGTGTAGCCGGCGGCGGTCAGCGCCCGCGTGGCCGGTGCGCTGATCTTCGGCAGGCGGTCCAAGGACGAGGTCATCGCCCGATGCTAGACCGCTGGCACCCGGCCCGATGCCCCCCGCGAGCGCCCGGCCGGCAGATGCGGACTCGCCTCCGTCGATGCGGCACTCGGGGCGGCCTCGGGGAAAGGCCCGACGGGTATATCGGGGCGTTTCCGTATGGGACTCGGGTGGAGTGCCGCTGAAGAATCGATGAGCATCCAGACACCGGGAGGTGCCGTGTTCCGACGTACCATGGCCGTCGCTCTGGCCGCGCTCACCGTCCTGGCGGGACTGCCCGGCGCGGCGCGCGCCGGTCTTCCGTCGCAGCGGCTCGTCTGGACCGAGTGCGCCGACGACCTGCCGGACGTCCCGCCGGATCCGCGCGTGCGGTGCGCCCGGCTCCGGCTGCCGGTGGACTGGGCCCGGCCGAACGGCCCGGCGTTCGACCTCGCCGTGGCACGCCGGTCCGCGCGCCTGCCGGAGCAGCGGGTGGGCACGCTGGTGTTCGGGCCGGGCGGTCCCGGCGACTCGGGGGTGGAACGCATCCGCAGGGGCGACCGGTTCAGCGGCGAGTTGCTGGACCGGTTCGACCTGGTCAGCTTCGACCCGCGCACCGTGGCCCGCACCGCCGCGCCCGTCTGCACGCCGGATCCGGCGTTGCGCAGGCCGCCCGTCCCGCTGGCCGGCCAGGCCAACTTCGACGCCGCCGTGGCCTACAACCGGGCGCTGTGGAGCCGGTGCCGCCCGACCAGCCCGGTGTTCGACCACGCCGACACGCTCAGCACCGTCCGTGACCTCGACGCGTTGCGGCGTGCGCTGGGGGAGCGGCGGCTGTCCTTCCACGGCAGCTCGTACGGCACCCTGCTGGGCCAGCAGTACGCCGAGCGGTACCCCGGCCACGTGCGGGCCGTCGTGCTGGAGGGCGTGTTCGACCACAGCCTCGACGTGCGGTCCTTCGTGCGGACGCAGGCCGCCGCGTTGCAGGACGCGTTCGACGAGTTCGTGTCCTGGTGCGACAGGTCGGCGGACTGTGTGCTCCACGAACGGGACGTGCGATCGGTGTGGGCGCGGGTGCTGGCCCGCGCGGACCGTGGGGAATATGCCCCCCGTACCGCCTTCGACGTCACCGCCGTGGCGCTCGGTATGCTCGCCGGCCCGCGCTGGCCGCAACTCGCCGCGATCGTGCGGGACATGGACGCCGGTACGCCGCCACCGGAGGTGAATCTCTCGATCTCGGTCGCGGCGTTCTGCGCGGACTGGCCCGCCGAGGTACGCGACTACGCCGAGTACGCCGGCCTGGTCCGGGAAGCCAGGGCCGCCGCCCCGGACGTCCGGTACGGCGCTGGTCTGCTGGCCGTGCAGACCTGCCTGGGCCGGCCGTCCCCGGTCCGTAATCCGCCGCACGAGCTGAACGTGCACACCCGCACGCCGCTGTTGCTGCTCAACGCCCGGCACGATCCCCGTACCGGCTACGCCTGGGCGGTGAACGTCGCCCGGCAACTCGGCCGGCACGGACGCCTGGTCACCTACGAGGGCTGGGGCCACGGCACCTACCAGCGCAACGACTGCACGACCGCCGTGGTGGACCGGTACCTCGTCGACCTGACGGTGCCCGCCCCCGGCACGCGCTGCCCGGCGAGCTGACCCGGCACGCCGCTAGACCGCCGGGTCTGGTGCCCCGGCGAGCGTACGGCCCGCCGGGCGCCGGTGCGGCAGCGCCGCCAGGCCCAGCGCGAGGAGCAGCAGGACCGCACCGAGCAGGAACGGCAGCGACAGGGTGGGCTGGCCGAGCCACTCCCACGGCACGTGCCAGCGGGGATGCGGCTCGCTCAGGTGGTGCGTGAGCATCAGCGGCGCGCTCAGCAGGATCGGTGCGGCCCAGAACACCATCGCGACGCCGTACAGGACCTTCGCCGGGCCCTGCACCAGCGGGTGCCGTCCCTCGGTGCGGCGGCTGGCCCAGCCGAACAGCACCCAGCCGCCCAGCGTGCCCAGCGCGAAGGCGAGCAGACCGGCGGGGTAGGCGGCGGCGGGGGTGGCGCGGCTGAGGGCGAGGCTCATCGAGCCCTCGGCGTTGATCTGCACGGCGAGGATGTGGTCGCCGCGATCGGCGTACACGGTGATGTCGGAGGGGATGGACGCCGGGTCGCACTGCGGACTGCCGGGGATGCAGCCGTACGCGTCGGTGTGGACGGGCGCGCTCCGCTCCCACCCGGCGGCGTCCAGGCGTTGCCGCAGGTCGGTGAGGCCTCCGGCCGGTGCCTGGTCGAACGACGCGGTCAGCTCGGCCAGCGCGTACTCGCCGCCGTCGCCGAGGAGCAGCTCGGACAGGAGGTCCTCGCCGAGCGGGTGGCCGTAGATGAGGAACACGGCGGGCGGGTCGTCCTGGTCGAGGTGGCTGACCTGCCGGTCCGGGTAGAGCTGCCCGACCACGGCGGCGAGGTCCCGGTGGTCGAGCGGGCGGGAGCCGAGCCACGCGAGCCAGGTGCCGAACGACGCGGCGAACAAACCGCAGACCACCGCGAAGACTGCCGCCCAGGCCACCACGGAACGGCTCGCCGGCCGTCCCAGCCGGGCGCGCAGACCATGACGTACGAGATTCGCCGCGACCCGGCCACGCCGGTGGGCCGAACCGACGTCCCGTACCGTCTCCAGGATCTCGGCCCCGCGCGCGCGGCGATAGTCACGGGGGTAGGCCAGCAGCAGCCAGCGGTGCATGGGTTTCTCCCTACGGTGCCGCGACGGCGGGGGTCAGGCGGGGCGAGGGCGCAGAGCGCGCAGCCGGGTCTCGGCGGCGGACGCGAGCTGCCGCAGCCGCTCGGTCTGGCGTGCCAGTTCGGCCCGGCCGTCGGCGCGCAGCCGGTAGTAGCGGCGCAGCCGGCCGTCGACCACCTCTTCGTGGCTGAGTTCGACGAGGCCCTGCGCCACCAGCCGGTCCAGGGCGGCGTAGAGCGTGCCCGGCAGCAGGTTGACGCGACCGCCGGACAGGCCGGCGACGTCCTGGATGATCCCGTAGCCGTGGCGCGGCTCGTCGGCCAGCGCGGTCAGGATCAGGAAGGTCGCCTCGCGCATCTCACTCACCGAGGCAACATATACAGCCGATCAATACATGGTCAACGGTCGCCGAGTAGTTGCCGCTCGGCCATGAAGGCGCGCAACGTCCCGGCGTCCTCGGCGGACATCAGCCACCGGGGGATCACCGTGGCCGGCATCCGCCCGACGTACACGATCCAGAAGTCAGGGGTCTGGGTGACGCGCGTGACGCCGTCCCAGGCGATGCCGCCGGACTCCGAACCGCTGCGCATCATGATGTTGCGGTCGTCGATGTCGTAGCCGCCCTCGACCGCGTAGCCGCCGGAGCGGCGCCGGGCCCGCCACCGCACCCACGGCGCGTACAGCATCGACAGCACGCCGGCCACGATCAACGCGGTCCACAGCGACGCGAAGCGGCCACCCCGCTCCGACGCCTGCGAGGCGACCCACCCGATCACCCCGATCGCGGCCAGGGCCGCGCCGATGTAGCCGAACCGGCGCAGCCGGGCGGCGGCCAGCGCGGCGGCCACGCGGGCCGGATAGGCGGGATCGGCCGGTACGGCGAAACGGATCTGCATCGGCACCGAGGACCACCCACCGGACTCGTGTTCTGGACGGCGGGAGCGCTGTCCCGCGAAGACGTGCGGGTCCACGGTACCGGGGCTTCCGGCTCTCAGATCCGCCGCAGCACGAACGTCACGAAGCCCAGCATGTTCCGGTACCCGCGCAGCCACTGGTCACGGTGCTCGCGGGCGGCCGTCAGCGCCCCGGCGGCGTCCGGGTGACCGGGGTTGTCCAGCGCCCACTCGGTGAGCGAACCGGTCCACGACCACTCGTAGTCGTCCCACTCGGCGGTGTCGCTGACGTGCGCGTACACCGGGGCCCAGCCCGCCTGCCCGGCGGCGTCGACCAGACCGGCGAGGTCGGCGTGGTCGTCCGGTTTCGCGCCCAGCGCCGCCAGCGCGTCCGACGTCGGCGGCACCTGCCAGAATCCCTCACCCACCATCAGGATGCCGTCGGGGTTCACGTGCCGGCCGGCCAGCTCCAGCGCTCCACCGAAGCCGCCGAACGCGTGCGTCGACCCGACGCAGAGCACCAGGTCGTAGTCGCCGTCCGGCACGTACGACCGGGCGTCGCGCTCGTGCAGCGTGAGCCGGTCGGCGAGGCCGCGCTCGGCGGCGGCCTCGGCGGCGCGTTCGAGCGCGTACGGGCTGAGGTCCACGCCGTCGGCGTGCCCGTCCGGGTAGTGCGCGAGGGCCTGCAACGCCCAGGCGCCCTCGCCGCAGCCGAGATCGAGGATCCGGGCCGCCGGCCGCCGGCCCGCCCGGCGCAGCAGCCGGTTGAGGTTGAGACCGGAGATCGGGGCCGCGATCGGGTGGTGCGAGTGCGCGATGCTGCTCAGGCGTTGACGGTCCATCGCCGCAGTCAACACGAGGACTGCGGACCCGCGCACGCGGGTTGCCGCGCCGGTCAGTACCGGCAGACGATCGTGGCGTCGTCGGTGGCGACGCCCTCGCGCGCCTCGGCCTCGCGCACCCGGCGGACGACCTCGGCGGGGCCGTCGGTCTCCAGCAGGCGCAGCAGCCCCGGCCAGCCGGTCAGGCCGAAGGTGTCCACGAGGCGGCTCGCGCCGTTGCTGAGCAGAGCCGTCGCGCGCACGTCGTCGGCCGGGCACTCGCCGGTGACGGCCTCGCCGGCCACCCGCGGGTCGTCCTTGGCGACCCAGAACCCGCCCGGACTGTTCCGCCGGGCCCTCAGCTCTATCAGCAGCCGCCGGTACTCGTCGCCGCCCTCGGGCACGTCCTTCAGCCGCTCCTCGAAGGACCGCGCGATCACCACCTCACGCGGATCATGGGCGGCGACGGGCTCACCAGAGGCCCGGCCGACCAGCGCGACCGCGTCGCCGAGGACCAGGTGCTCGACGGTCCCACCGGAGAACCGGAGCATCGCCACCGCCGCGAACGGACTGATCGGATGGGCGACGTCGCACGTGTCGCGGTGCGCGTCGGTGACCCGCTCGATGCCCTCGGCCAGCACGTCGCGCAGGCTCCGATCCTGGGACAGCGCACCGAGCAGCGCACCGCCGAGCCGGGTCGCGTACCAGGCGATGCCGTGACGGCAGACCTCGTCCGCGCCGGCGATGCCACCGGCGCCGTCGACCAGGACCATGCCGCACGGTACGGCGCCGGCGAAGTCCTCATTGGCCCGGCCCGGATGCCCCGCGTCGGTCGCCATCGCTACCCGCATCGGCTCATCATGCCGGGACCGGCCGGAACGCGATGCCCCTCGCGCCTTGATCTGAAGTGTGGTTGAGGTCCTGGCGTCGTGGGCACCCGACCACTGCCGGAGGTAGACCACCATGACGACGCCGAACCTTTCCGACGCCGAACTCGCGGGCCAGCCGGCCTCCTACTGGACGGGCGTCGCGGGCGACCTCCCACCGTCGGCTCGTTCGAGCGTACGCCCGGCTCACCCCTGTTCAGCCGCCGGTCATGGTCCCGGGCCGCGGCGATTCGGCAGTGCGGGCGCGGCCGGGCGGCCAGGATGAGGTGATGCACGCCAGTCAGAAGATCCGCCACCGGCACGCCGACGTCGACGGTCTGGAGGTGTTCTTCCGCGAGGCCGGCCGCCCCGGCGACCCGGCGGTGCTGCTGCTGCACGGTTTCCCCAGCTCGTCGCACACGTTCCGCGAGGTCATGCCCACACTCGCCGAGGTCGCGTACGTGCTCGCGCCCGACCTGCCCGGCTTCGGCATGTCGTCGTCGCCCACAGTCGCCGAGTACGACTACACGTTCGAGAACCTGTCGTGGACGGTCGAGCGCCTCCTCGGCCGGCTCGACGTGGACCGCTTCTTCGTCTACCTGCACGACTTCGGCGCGCCGGTCGGATACCACCTGGCCACCCGCGCCCCGGGACGGATCCGTGGCCTGATCGTGCAGAGCGGCAACGCGCACGCCGACGGGCTCGGCGCGCAGTGGGACACCGCGCGGGCGTACTGGGCCGACCCGGGCGAGGCCACGCGCGCTGCGCTGCCGGACTGGCTGACCTTCGACGGCACCCGGGACCAGTACCTCGCCGGGCTGCCCGAGCACGTACGCCCGTTGCAGGCGCCCGAGGCGTGGCACCTGGACTGGGAACGGATGACCCGGCCCGGCAACGTCGAGGCGCAGTTCGCGCTGTTCACCGACTACGCCGCCCACGTCGCCCGGTTCGGCGAGATCGCCGGGTACCACAGCGCCCACCAGCCGCCGGCGCTCGTGCTGTGGGGCCGGCACGACGCGTACTTCGACGTGGACGAGGTGCTCGCGTACCACCGCGCGCTCGACCGGATGGACGCGCACATCTACGACGGCGGCCACCTGCTGCTGGAGACGCACGCGGCCGAGTGCGCCGCGCTCATGCGCGCGTTCGTCCTCGACAACTCGTGAGACGTGGCGGGGGCACCCGCGACGTCACGGCGTGGTCGAGGGCTTCGCCTTCTGCGGGTGGATCGTCTCGTGGCGGGCCAGCATGGCGACGAACTCGCGGATCTTCCGCTCCCGGGTCTCCGCGCGCTTGACCGCGTTGAGCCGGTGGATGAGCGTGAACCTGTTGGCACTGGTGAGAACGTCGAACATGGCCTGGGCAGCGGGCTCGGCCGCGATGGCGGCGAGCAGGTCGGCGGGCACCTCGGCCTCCGACGGCGGTGCGTACGCCGCCGCCCACCGGCCGTCCGCCTTCGCGGCCTCCACCGCGGCCCGGCCCGCCGGCGTCATCCGACCCTCCGACTCCAGCCGGGCCACGTGCGCGACGTTGCGTTGCGACCAGGAGCTGCGCGCCCGGCGCGGGGTGTACCGGATCCAGGAGCTCTCGTGGTCGCGCTTGCGGCCCTGCCCGTCGATCCAGCCGAAGCACAGCGCCTCGTCGACCGCCTGCTGCCAGGTCAGCGTGGTGACCGTGCCGCCCTTACGGCCCAGCGCGAGCCAGACACCGGGCGACGTGTCGTGGTTGGCGGACAGCCACGCGCGCAGCGCGTCCGCGTCGGGCACGATCAGCTCGTCCAGCTCGTCGCTCGCCATGGCCGGAAGGCTATGCCAGGGGTACGACGCTAAGGCCGGGCGCGCGGCTCAGCCGCCCGCCGGCCGCCGTCGGGCGACGGGTCGGCCGCCCGCCGAATCCGCCGTCCGGCCACCAGCATCGCCACGCCTGCGCCGGCGAGCCCCGCGCCGATCAGCCCGCCCACGATCCCCGCCGCCGGATCGCGCTCACGGAACGCGTACGTCACGGCCGAGGTCAGGATCGGCGCACCGAGGGCGACCGCCATCCACCCGCCGAGGATGTCCGCCTTGTCGGCGAAGGCGTTCGTGGTGACGAGGACGAGCAGAACCATCGCAGCGGCGACGCTGACGAGGAGCAGCGCCGCGAGGATCAGCGCGGGGTCGCGCGGGAGCAGCCCGGCGGCCGCGGCGAGCACGTAGACGATCGCCGCCGCGATGAGGTTCGCGAGGACGTTCGTCATCACGTTCGCGGCGAACCTGCGCAGGCCGCCGCGCCCGGTGTCGTCGTCGCTGATGGCGTCCCCCGATCGCCGTCGAAGCCTTCGACGACGAGGCTAGGGCGACCGGGCGGCCCGGCACAACGCCCGGCGCCGGCCGGTGCGGTCACGACGTCCGCGACCGGCCTAGCCGCCCGCCGCGTTGTGCCGCGCGACCAGAGCCGGCAGCTCGTCCAGCGAGTCGATGCGGAACAGGCACCGTTCGGCGACGTCCGGCATGTCGAGGATGTGGCCCCACGGTCCGCGCCGGATCAGGCACGCGGTCATGCCGGCGGCCATCGCCGGTGCGGCGTCGTTGTCCGGCCGGTCGCCGACGTACAGGATCGCCGACGCGTCGCCGCCGCCCTCGCGGACGACCCGGTCGAAGAACTCCGGCGCCGGTTTCGCCACGCCCCAGGCCGCCGACGTGCCGATCACGTCCACCGCCAGGTCCAGCGCCCGCAGCGTCGCCTCGGCGTGCTCCGGCTGGTTGCCGGCCAGGCCGACGCGCAATCCCTGCTCCCGCAGGGCGGCCAGGCACGCCCGCGCGTCCGGGTAGAGGTCGTCGGCGCCGAACGACTCCGGGTCGCCGGCCGCGACCCGGCGCGCGAGTTCGGCGGTGAGGTCGAAGTCCGGCCGGAACGCCCGGAACACCTCCTGGTAGTCCAGCCCGCGGGCGATCACCGCGCCGAAGACCGCGGAGAACGTGTGCCGGGGCACGCCGAGCCAGTCCGCCCAGGTCGCGAACTCGCGCGTCTCGTCGAGGATCGTCCCGCCCACGTCGAAGAAGACCGCCCGGATCATTCGCGGATCGTACTGTCGTTGATCAGCCTGTGGGGGGCGCCCGGGTGGCGCAGACTGCCCGCATGAATGCCGCCTTCCTTCCCGAACCGCCGCAGAGCCCGGCGGCGAAAGCCGCCTACGAGGACGACCTCGCCTCCGACGGCTACGTCAACAACCTCACCCGCGTCTGGTGCTGGCGACCCGACGTGCTGATGTCGTTCCAGAACACCCGCACCGAGCTGCTGTCCGAGTCCACGCTCTCCTCGCGTGAGGTGGCGGTGCTGGTCGCCGCCACGGCCGCCGCGCGGGGCGACTCGTACTGCTCGCTGGCCTGGGGCGCGCGGCTGGCCGGGATGAGCGACGAGGAGACAGCCGCCGCGGTGCTGCGCGGCGACGAGGCGGACCTGTCGGAGCGGGAGACGGCGCTCGCGGACTGGTCCCGCCAGGTCGTGACGGACCCGAACGCCACCACCGAGGCCGACACGCGACGCCTGCGCGAGGCCGGCCTGAGCGACCGGGAGATCTTCGAGGCGACCACGCTGATCGCGTTCCGGCTGGCCTTTTCCACAGTGAACGACGCGCTCGGCGCGCGGCCGGACGCGCAACTGGCGGAGAAGGCGCCACGGCTCGTCCGGGAGGCGGTCACCTTCGGCCGCCCGGTCTGAGCGAGCGGCCCTCGGCCCCGGGCCGCGCCTCGACCGGGCGGTCTCGGGGCACCGGCCCGCCCCGGCTCGCCGCCCGCTGCCTCTACCTCGACCGGATCGAGAACACGATCGGGCGGCGTCAGGTCGTCACCCGCATCGAGGCGATCCGCGACGAGCTGCCCGCCGCCCGCGTGCCCCGGGCGTGTCCGCACCGACGGCCACTGCATGTCGTACCGGTGTGGGAGGGTCCGGGCATGACGACGTTCGTACTCATACACGGCGGCGGGGGCAGCGCGTGGGACTGGCATCTGCTGGTTCCCGAGCTGGCCGCCCGGGGCCACGACGCGGTGGTGCCGGAGCTGCCCATCGGTGACCGGTCGGCGCGGTTCGCCGACTTCCGCCGGACGGTGGTCGACGCCGTCGGCGGCCGCGACGACCTCGTGGTGGTCGGGCACTCGTACGGCGCGTTCACCGCACCGCTTGTCGCCGACCGGTTGCCGGTGCGGCTGCTGGTCCTGCTCACCCCGATGATCCCGCGGCCCGGTGAGAGGCCGGGGGAGTGGTGGGGCAACACCGGCTACCGCGAGCCGGAAGGGCTCAGCGAGGAGCAGCAGTTCTACAACGGCGTGCCGGCCGAGATCGTCGCCCGGGCGCCGGCGCACGGCCGGGAGCAGGTCAGCGCGGAGTGGGACGAGCCGTGGCCGCTGGCCACCTGGCCGGCCGTGCCGACGGCGGTGCTCATCGGCCGCGACGACCAGTTCTTCCCCGCCGACTTTCAACGCCGGGTGGCCGCCGACCGGCTCGGCGTGGTTCCGGACGAGATCGACGGTGGCCATGCGGTGGCGCTCAGTCACCCGGGTCTGCTCGCCGGCCGGCTGACCGCCTACCTGGCGTCCTGACCGTCCGGCCGCCGGTCCTACGAGACCGCAACGGCCGGGCGTGCGGGTTCCGGGTCGCGCGTGTGCCGGCGCGTCGGCAGCAGCAGCGGCGTGCCGAGCAGCAGCACCCCGGACACGGTGATCGCGGCGAGCGGGCCGACGACCGTGGCGAGGACGCCCCACACGGTCATCAGCGCGGCCTGGGTGAGCCGGCCGGTGACGCTCCACGCGGTCAGAACCTGCGCGGTGTGCGCCTGCGGGATCCGGCGCAGGCGCTCGGTCGCGTAGATCGGGTTGAACACGCCCATGCACGTGATGAGCACCCACTCGACGGCGATCACCATCAGCAGTCCGCTGGTCCCCGGATGGGTGAACGCGAGACCGAGCGGGACGGTCGACCGCAGCCAGCCGGACACCGTCATCACCCGGTGCCGTCCGTACCGCCGCACCAGGCGCGGGCTCAGCCGTGCGCCGAGCACGCCGCCGAGCGCGGACACGCCGAAGACCAGCCCGTACTGCCACGCCGCCACCCGGTACCCACCCAGCAGGAGCACGGCGAGCAGCGGCGCGGTCGCCATGATCAGGCCGCCGACCAGCACCGAGTTCAGGAACAACCGCCACAGCACCGGGTCGCGGCGCACGAACCGCCAGCCTGCGCCCAGGTCGGCGACGCGGGAGGCGCCCGCCGGGTCACGGGGCGCCATCGTGTCGCCGCTGCGGATCCGCCGTACCGCCAGCGCCGACAGCAGGTGGCTCACGGCGTCGGCGGTGATGGTGACGACCGGGCCGAGCAGCCCGACGAGCGCGCCCCCGAGCGGCGGCCCGGCCGCCGTCGCGGCCCAGTTCGTCGCCTCGAACCGTCCGTTCGCCGCCAGGAGCCGATCACCCCGGACCAGGCTCTTCAGGTACGCCCCGGACGCGGCGGTGAACGTGATCGCGGCCGTCCCGCAGACCACCGCGACGACGAGCAACTGGCCGTACGACAGCACCCCGAGCGCGTACGCGGCCGGCACGCTCGCCAGCGCCGCGAACCGGACCAGATCCGTCGCGATCATCACCGGCAGTTTCCGCCGGTAGGCCACCCACGGCCCGAGCGGGACCGCCAGCATCGCCGCCACTGCCAGCCCGGCCGCCTCCAGGAGCGACACCGCGAACGCCGACGAGTCCAGCACCCGCACCGCGATCAGCGGGAAGGCGCCGAACGCCAGCCATGTGCCGTACGTGCTCACCGCGTACGCCGACCACAGCCACCCGAAATCCGAACCCAGCTTCCGCACGCCGCCCCCGTCACCGATGCCCCGCGCATCAGACCGGCCGCGCGGACGCCGGAGCAAACAACCGCCGCCCGGCGCGCCACAACCATCGGCTGGGCCCGCCTACTGTGGGCCGGTGGACAGCGAGGCGGTGCGGTCGTTCGTGCGGGCGGCCGAACTCGGCCAGTTCCGGCACGCCGCCGACGAGCTGGGCGTCACCCAGCAGGCCGTGTCGAAGCGGATCGCCGCGCTGGAGCGGGAGCTGGGGGTGCGCCTGTTCACCCGTACACCCCGGGGGGTCGAGCTGACACACGACGGCCGGGCGTTCCTCCCGCACGCCCGGGGCGTCGTCGCGGGCGCGGACCGCGCGGTCGCCGCGGTCCGGCCCGGCGCGCGGGCGCCGCGCATCGACGTGCTCGGCCTGCGCAGCGCGCAAGCCGTCCTGCTGCACGACTACTGGCGCGCCCACCCGGGCGTCGACCTCGACGTGGTGACGCTGCGGGTCGACGACCCCCGGCAGGTCGCCGCCGCGGTCCGGGCTGGCGAGATCGACGCCGCGTTCCGCACCGTCACCGACCCGGCCGCGCTGCCGCCCGAGGTACGGATGGTCCGCGCCTTCGACTCGCCGCTGCAACTGCTCGCCGGACCCCGGCACCCGCTCGCGTCCGCGCCCACGCTCGCACCGTCCGAGCTGCGCGGACACCGGCTGCGGGTGCCGGGCATCGTGCCCGGCAGCGAGTGGGGCGAGTTCTACGAACAGCTCGCCGACGCCTTCGACCTGTGGGTGGACGCGACCGGGCCGAACTTCGGCACCGAGGTGCTCCTCGACGAGCTCGCGGAATCCGCGGACGTGGCGACGCTCGTCGGCGCCCGGGACCGCTACCTCTGGCCCGCCGGCCACGACCTGCGCCGCATCCCGATCACGGGTCCGGTGCTCGCGTACCCGATCAACCTCATGCTGCCCCGGACCGGCCCGCATCCGGGGCTGCGGCCGGTGATCCGTCACTTCGCGGGCCTGCCGCCGCTACCCGGACCGGTCTGGCGGCCCGCCTGGCCCGGGTGATCAGGGCTGCGACGTCCGCCGCGCCAGGTGGACCGTGACATCCGAGGTGACCTCGACCGTGCCGGGCAGCACATCCCGGACGCGGCGGAACACCTGATCACGTACCGGCGGCGGCAGTTCGAGATAGGCCGAGACGGTCGACAGGAGACCGACGTAGTCGTCGGCGCTCATCGTGATCCGCCGCGCGATCTCCGACTGGCGCACGTCGGTGAACCACTCGGACGCGCGCAGCTCGGTGCCGGGCCACTGCATGCCGGCCTCCGGTGGCGTCCCGTCCGGCGACGGGATCTCGTCGTCGGCGAGGAACTCGGACCGGGCCGCGGCCACCGCGTCGCGCAGCGCCGGGTCGGCCAGCCGCAACGGCCCGCCGAACGACGCGAACACCCCACCGGACGCGAGCAGCCCGGCGATCCGCTCCCACCGCCGGTCCGGGTCGGTCCAGTGCAGCGCCGCCGCCGCGTACACCAGGTCGTGGCGCTCGCCGGCGCGCAACTGCTCGAACGCGGCCTGCCGGACCCGCACCTCGGCCGGGACGTGTCGCCGCAGTTCGGCGAGCATCGCGGCGTCCGGGTCGGTGGCGGTGACCGCGACGCCGCGCCGGGCGAACAGCCGGGTCGCCTTGCCGGTGCCGGCGCCGATCTCCAGAGCGGTCCGGACGGGCCGGCCCGCGTACGCCAGCACCAGGTCGGCCAGTTCCTCCGGATAGCCGGGCCGGAACCGCTCGTATGCCTGCGCTGCCGCTCCGAAGCTCAACGCACGATCCGGCATACCGGGCATCCTCCCACGATCAGGCCGCCGTCCTACGCGTCCGGATCCCACGCCGCGATCCGGTCGAGTACGCGCCGGTCGCCCTCGACGGCGAGCGCGTCCAGCGGTATCCGGCCGTAGAAGGCCAGGACCAGGTCACCGGCGGTGGAACGGGCGGCGGTGTCGGCCGGCTCCGCCCCGGCTCCGGCGGGCAGACGGGTGACCCGTGCGCCCTCGGGAGAGAGCCGCGTGCGCCACGATCCGCCCTCGGTGACGTGGTAGTCGAGGACGGCTGGCTCGTACGGCCACGGCACAGTGGTCGCGCAGCAGGTGAACAGGAAGTCCTCCACGCCGTCGAGGGCCACCTCGACCGGCAACGGCTGCGGCGCGCCCACCGTGAGTTGGGCGTCGTAGGTGTGCACAGCGATCTCCTGGAGCTGGTGCCGGGCGACGGCGCCGCAGGTCTGCGGCGACTGCGACGTGTCCCACCACGTCCAGCAGCCACGATCGGGTCCGGCGTCGCGCAGCGCGACCAGCAACTGCTCGGTCGACTCGGCCAGCCAGTCCCGCAGCACCGTACGCTCCCGGGGCGCGCCCGGACCGCCGGGCGCGGCCCGCCCGGACGCCCCGGGACCGGCGGCGACCGTGGCCGCCCACGAGCGGCGTCCCTCGCCGATGTGCCGGGCCAGGTCGAACAGCGTCCACTCGGGACAGGTCGGCACCGGTGCGTCGAGGTCCGGCGCGGCGGCGACCGCATCCCGGAACGCGGCCGACCGGTCGTCGATCAGCCGCAGCCGATCGGTAAGCGTCAGGGGCTCGGTCACTCAGGCTGTCTACCAGTGCGCGCGGCGGCCCGACAGCGAGTTTCGGCGAGCACATGCGCGGCGGCGGCGTCGGCCACCTGCGCGGGCGGGGCGGAGGCGTCGGCCAACTGCTCGGGCGGGGCGGAGGCGTCGATCAGGCGGGCGTCGGTCACCGACGCGAACGTGACGAGCGCCCGGGCGGCGTGGTCAGCCGGCGAAGTCGACGCCGGCCAGCGGCACATCCCGGTACGCGGCGAGCCGCTCGGCCTCCACGACGACCGCGTCGCGTGCGCTGCCCGGGAGCTTGCGCCACGGCTGAACCGCTACCGTGAAGGAGCGGCCGGACTTTCGCGGGCGCCAGGTGCCAGCCAGCTCACCGTCGACGAGGACGGCGCCGGGGCGGCCCAGCACCGGCCACAGTTCCTTGGCGCGGGCCGCGTCCGGCACCAGCGTCGCCCGGTCCTTCGCCTGGAGGAACAGGTCGAACGGGCCGAGCAGGCGGGTCGTCGTGGCGTCCGCCGACGCCAGCGCCGCCTCGTCGGCCGCGAGCAGCCAGCGCGTCTCGCCGTCGACGCTCACCTCGACCGCGTCGTGCGGCCAGCGGGCCTTGACCTCCTTGACCGGGGCGTCGAGGTAGTCGGCCACGTGCTTCGGGGTGGCCGGGCCGAGCAGCCGCAGGTAGGCGCGGATGAGCTCGAACCGGTCGCCGGGCGCGGCGGCGGGACGGAACCCGGGGATGCGTTCCAGGATCGGCGGTGACGTGTCGAGCCGCAGCTCCAACCCGGCCCGCACGGCGGCCAGCCGGAACGGCATCTCGTAGAGGTGGGTCGCGTCGCACGGCCGGCAGAACCGCAGGTAGGGCTCGGGCATCACGTCGGCGAGCCGCCCGGAGACCTCGCCCTTGACCGTCGGCTCACGGACGATCTTCCGCATCCGCGCGGCCACCTCGTCGAGCGCGGCGACGATGCCGACGCCGGCCGCCCTCAACGGCTTCGCCGCGTCGTAGATGCGCTTGCCCGCGTCGGCGTCGGAGAACGGCTCGACTGCGGCGGCCACCGCGCCCACGTCGGTACGGCGGTAGAGGTGCGGGGCGCCGCGTACGGTCCAGAGCAGGACCAGGTCGTCGCCGGTCAGCGGGGCCACGTCGACGCCGCGCGTGGCGAGTGCCCACCGGCCGCCGTCGGGACCGGTGTCCTGCACGCCGATGTCGAGCACGGCGGTGTCGGCGAGCGAGCCCTGCACTCGGTCGAGTTGTTGAGCCCGGACGCGGAAGTTCAGCACCTGACGCCTGTCGACCATCGACACAGCGTAGGCGGCGGCACCGACACGGCCGGCGCAGAGCGGCGCGTCAACCGCGGTGAGACCACTCGCCGGTGGAACGCCGTGGGTGTCTGGGGCCGCGTATGACACCCATGGCGTTCCACTCGTCGCCGGCCGGCGAGGGGCCTGCGGGTCAGCGGCGGGCGAGCAGACGTTCGCGGACCTCGCGACGCAGGATCTTGCCGATCTGGGAGTAGGGCAGCTCGTCGACGATCACGACCCGGCGCGGCACCTTGTACCCGGCCAGGTGGGTGCGGCACGAGGTCCGGATCGCCTCCGGGCTGCCGGCCACCGCCGGGTCGACCACCACTGCAGCGACGACCTCCTCGCCGTCGTCGGTGGGCATTCCCACGGCGGCGGCCTCCCGTACGCCGGGGACGCGGCGCAGCGCCTCCTCCACCTCGGACGGGTAGACGTTGAAGCCGCCCGTGATGATCAGCTCCTTGATCCGGTCCACCACCGTCACGAAGCCGTCGGCGTCCATGGTGACGATGTCGCCGGTACGCATCCAGCCACCAGGCAGCAGCACCTTGGCGGTCTCCTCGGGCCGGTGCCAATAGCCGGTGAACACCTGCGGGCCGCGGACCAGCAGCTCGCCGGCCTCGCCCGGCGCACGGTCGCGGCTCGGGTCCTCCGGGTCGACGATGCGCACGTCGGTGGAGGGGAACGGCACGCCCACGGTGCCGGGCCTTCGGGTCGGCGCGACCGGGTTGCCCACTGTGATCGGGGACGTCTCGGTCATCCCGTACCCCTCGACCAGCAGGCCGCCGGTCACCTGCTCCCACAGCTCCACGGTGGCCGGTGGCAGCGACATCGCGCCGGACAGCGCGTACCGGATGGAGGTGAGGTCGACGCCGCGCTCGCGGGCGACGCTGGCCAGCTTCGCGTAGACCGGCGGCACCGCGGGCAGGAACGTCGGCGGGCGGCGGCGGACCGCGTCGAGCACCTGGTCGGCGTCGAAGCGGGGGAACAGCACCAGCGTCGCCCCGATGCTGACGGCGAAGGTGAGGCAGAGCGTCAGCCCGTAGGCGTGGAACAGCGGCAGCACCGCGTACACCGTCTCCGCGCCGTCGCGCAGGCCCGGCACCCAGGCCCGGCCCTGCGCGGCGTTGGCGCGCAGGTTGCGGTGGGTCAGCACCGCGCCCTTGGGCTCGCCGGTGGTGCCGCCGGTGTACTGGAGCAGCGCCACGTCCCCGGCCTCCGGCGCGGGATGCCCGGCGGGCAGCGGCCCGGCGGCGGCGACCAGCTCCGACCAGGGCAGCGCGCCGGGCGCGGGGGCGGTCATCGCGGCCCGGGCGGCGCGGACCTTCGGCAGCGGCACCCGCAGCGCCCACCGCTTGAGCCGCGGCAGCGCCGCGGTCAGGTCGACCGACACCACGGTACGCACGGCGCCGCGTCCCGCCACCAGCGGCGCGACCTTGTCCCACACGATCGCGACGCCTGCGCCGTGGTCGGTGAGCTGCCGGTCCAGCTCGTCGGCGGTGTAGAGCGGGTTGTGCTCGACGACCACCGCGCCGAGGCGCAGCACGGCGTAGAACGCGACCACGTGCTGGGGGCAGTTCGGCAGCACCAGGGCCACCCGGTCGCCCGGGCCGACGCCGAGCCGGCGCAGCGCCTCGGCGGCGCGGGCGACCTGGTCGGCCAGCTCGGTGAACGTGGTGGTGGCGCCGTAGAAGTCGAGCGCGACCCGGGGGCCGAACCGTCCGGCCGCCTCGGTGAGCAGGTCGACGAGCGAGCCGTCCGGCTCGGCGATGTCAGCCGGCACCCCGGGTGCGTAGCTACGGGTCCAGGGTCGCTGGGCTGTCGCGTCCATCGCCGTTACTCCTCGTCGCGCGGATGACGCCCCCAGCCTAACTTAACCGCCCGGTAACCTACGCTTACGTAGGTTGCCGGGTCGGTCACACTCTCCGCAGGTCAGCGTCGGCGGGTCGAATGCTGGTGCACCACCTGCCGGCCCTTCACGATCCCGAAGATGATCACCGCGGCGAGCGCGATCACGCCGATGATGACGAGCCAGCGGACCGCCTCCAGCAGCAGCCCGAGCAGGATGAGCACACCGGCGACCACGCCGACCACCCAGAGCAACGCGCGCATGTCCCAGCCTCCCGTCGTACGGTGGGCCGTGCGCTTTCCCGCTGCTCGTGCGGCCATGCGCCGCCGGGTGGATCAGTGCCGGGCCACGTACACGGTGTTCGCCGCCTCCCGGCCCTGCAACGGGTTCGGGAACCGGACGACGTGCGCCACCGAGGTCGGGAACACCTCGGTCAGCGTGCGCTGGAACGCCGGATCCGGCGGGTCGTTCGACCACAGCGCGAAGACGCCCTCCGGATGCAGCAGCGCGGCCAGCCGCCGCAGCCCGTCGACCGTGTAGAACGCGGCGTGGCTGGGGTGCAGCACCTGGCGGGGGGAGTGGTCCACGTCCAGCAGGACCGCGTGGAAGCGGCGCCCGGGCTCGTCGCTGTCGAAACCGTCGCCGGCGACCGCGGCGAAGAAGTCCGCCCGCACGAACCGGGTACGCGGATCGGTGGCCAGCCCGGCGGCGAACGGCAGCAGATCCCGCCGGTGCCAGTCGATCACGTCCTCGATCGCCTCCACCACCAGCAGCGAGCGCACCCGGGGATCCTCCAGCGCGGTACGCGCTGTGTAGCCGAGACCGAGCCCGCCGACCACCACGTCCAGCGCGTCACCGGTCAGCGGAGCCAGCCCGAGCCGGGCCAGTTCGATCTCCGCGACCGGGAAGGCGCTGGACATGAGGTACTCGTCGTCGAGCTTCACCTCGTACACGTCGGAGTCCAGTGCCGGGTCACGGCGCCGCCGCAGGCTGATCTCGCCGATCGGCGTCTCCCGCCAGGCCAGTTCCTCGAAACGCGCGCCCACCCGGTGTCCTTTCCGCCGATCCGTCCCCGGATGCTACCGGCCGGGGCTCGGCCCGGCCCGGCGAAACGGGGGCGGACGGCGGTCAGTCGGCGGGGCGGGTGGCCACCACGACGGTGTCCAGCGCGTCGACTGTGCCGCCGTCGGTGGCCGGGACCGGCCGGCGGGTCGTCTCGGCCCGCTGCACACGCAGCCCGGCCAGCCCGTCGACCACCGACTCCGGCGTGATCAGCACGTCCGGGTCCTGCGGGCCGCCGATGCCGCCGGAGAGGTTGGCCAGGTCGTGGCCCACCACGACGAGCGTGCCGCCGGGGCGCAGCGCGGACTTCGCCGCGGCCAGCACCCCGGCGAACTCCGGCGCGGGCAGGTGCAGGTAGCTGATCAGCACCAGGTCGTAGCTGTTCGGCACCGGCCGGTACGCGGTCACGTCCGCGACCCGCCAGTCGACAGTCACGCCCCGCGCGGCGGCCAGCTCCCGCCCCCGGTCGACGGCCACCGTGGAGAAGTCCACCGCGTTGACCCGCCAGCCCTGACCGGCCAGCCAGACCGCGTTGCGGCCCTCGCCGGCGGCGATGTCCAGCGCTGACCCGGGGGTCAGCCCGGTGACCGACTCGACCACGAAACGGTTGGGCTCAGCGCTCCACACCAGTCCGGGCGTGTCGGCGTACCGGCTGTCCCAGGCGCTGCTGTCCACTGTGTTCCCTCCTCCGGCGGCCCCACACCGCCATGGTGACCGTACCGGCCACGGCAAGCGCTCCCACGGCGAGTCCCCACAGCGGCGGCAACTGCTGCGCGAGCACGAACACGCCCATCACCACGACGAACCAGCCGAACCCCCGGCGCAGCAGGTCGGCCGGGATCCGGCCGGCGAGCCGGCCACCGAGCAGGCTGCCGACGACGGCGGCGGCGGTGACCCCGGCGGCCAGACCCCAGTGGATCTGCACGCTGGACAGGTAGCCGGCCAGGCCGGCGAACGACTTCATCGCGATGACGACCAGCGAGGTGCCGACCGCGATCGGCATCGGCAGCCCGCCCAGCAGGGCCAGGGCCGGCACGACCAGGAAGCCGCCGCCCGCGCCGACCAGGCCGGTGACCAGGCCGACGACCACGCCGTCCCCGACCACCCGCAGCATCGGCAGCTCGTGCGGCACCGGGCGGCCCTCGGCGGACCGGCGGCCGCGCAGCATCGCGACCGCGGTGGCGAGCATCATCAGAGCGAACCCGGTGAGCAGGACGCCGGCCGGGACGAACTCGGCCAGCCGGCCGCCCGCGTACGCGCCGGTCATGCCGGCCACGCCGAAGATGAGCCCGGTGCGCCAGCGGACCCGGTTCGCCCAGGCGTGCGGCAGTACGCCGACGGCGCTGGTCACGCCGACGACCAGCAGCGAGGTGGCGATCGCCTCCTTGGCGGGCAGATCGGCGACGTAGACCAGCAGCGGCACGGCGAGGATCGACCCGCCGCCGCCGAGCAGGCCCAGCGTCACACCGATCAGCACCGCGCCGGCCAGCGTCAGCGCGAGGGTGGTCACTTGCGGCTCCCGTCACGCAACTGCCCCACGATCGTGTCGAGGTCGCAGCTCGCGCCGCGGTTGTACGGCAGCTTGCTCAGCAGCATGCCCATGGCGCAGGTGTTGGTGAGCGCGGCGAACGTGAGGCCCCCGCCGATGAACGCGGCGACCCACTTCAGGCCGGGCACGAACACCGACCCGACGACGGCGGCGAGCACGATCGAGCCGGCGACGAGGCGTACCTGGCGCTCCAGGTCCCAGCGCGGGCGGCCCTGGTTGACCGGCGCGTTGGTGGCCTGCCAGGCCAGCATGCCGCCGTCGAGCACCTTCACGTTGGGCAGGCCGACGGTGCCGAGCGCCTGACCGGCCTGGCCGGCCCGGACGCCGGAGCGGCAGATCAGCACCACGTCCTCGTCCAGGTGGCTGCGCAGCTCCGCGCGGTGCTCCCGGAGCAGGTCCAGCGGCACGTTGTACGCGCCGGGGATGTGCGCCGCCTCGAACTCACCGGGCGTGCGCACGTCGAGCATCCGGGGCGTACGGCCGGCGGCGATCAGCTCGCGCAGGGTCGCCGCGTCGATGGTGGTGGGGGTGGTCGTGGTCATGCTCTGTCTCCTTCACGGGGTGTTCTCGGGCAGGCTCGGGCGCCGGCCGGCGTAGGGACACGCCGGCCGGGCGCTCGGGGAGAGGTCAGGCGGTGGGCGCCATGCGTACGCCGGCCTCCTCGGCCCGGCCGTACGAGTCGTCGATCAGCACCACGTCACGGCCGGCGTTGGCGAGCAGGGACGCGGCGGCGGTGGCCCGGTAGCCGGAGCCGCAGTGCACCCAGACGGTCCCGGCGGGGATGTCGGCGAGCCGCTTCGGCACGTCCGGCAGCGGCACGTGCACCGCACCGTCGACGTGCCCGGCCTTCCACTCGTTCGTCATCCGCACGTCGAGGACGACCTGCGGCTCGGGCAGCCCGGCCGGGGTCTTCCCGGCCTGCGCGGCGGCGAGCGCGCCGAAGTCGGCCACCGCCAGCTCCCGCAGCTGCGACGGGTCGCCGGTCCACTGCTCGGGCTCGCCGGTGGCCTGGGCGGCCGGACGGTCGATGCCGATGCGGACCAGTTCCCGCTGGGCGTCGGCGACCTGCTCCGGGGTCTGCGCCAGGAACGTGATCGGCACACCCCACTCGATCAGCCAGCCGAGCCACGTCGACATCGGCCCGTCCAGGCCGAGGCTGACGGTGCCGGCCAGGTGCGAGGCCGCGTACGCCTTGCGGTGGCGCAGGTCGACCACCCACTCGCCGGCGGCGATACGACGGCGCAGCTCGTCGGCGTCGGCGCGGGCCACCGGCGTGAGGTCGACCGGGGCGGGACCGGCGGCGTTGGCGACGCCCATGTGGGCGTAGTACGCCGGGTAGGCGTCCAGCCCGGCCAGCGTCTCGGTGACGAACCGGTCGGCGGCCAGCCGCAGCACCGGGTTGGCCTCCTTCTCCCGGCCGATCGTCGACTCGGGGGCGTCGGCCTGGCTGGCCGAGCAGAAGCTGCCGAAGCCGTGCGTGGGCCAGACCTGCGCGCCGTCGGGCAGCAGGTCGGCCAGCTTGCGCGCCGAGGCGTACTGGTGGTGCGCCAGTTCGTGCGCGTACTGCTGGCCGAGCAGGTCGGTGCGGCCGGTGGTGCCGAACAGCAGCGAGCCGCCGGTGAACACGCCGGCCGCCGTCCAGCCGCCGTCGGTGGCCTCGTCGAGCGCGTACGACAGGTGGTGGAACGTGTGACCAGGGGTGCCGATCACCCGCAGCCGCATCGTGTCGGACACCGGCACGGTGTCGCCGTCGGCGGCCGGGGTCCGGTCGAACTCGACCGTGTCGGCGGCGGCCACCAGGTACTGCGCGCCGGTGATCCGGGCCAGTTCCAGGCCGCCGGAGACGTAGTCGTTGTGGATGTGCGTCTCGACCACGTGGGTGATCCGTACGCCCTTGGCGCCGGCCAGGTACAGGACGCGGTCGATGTCGCGCTGCGGGTCGACCACGATCGCCACCCGGCCGTCGGAGGCGAGGTAGCTGCGGTCGCCGAGCGAGGAGGTCGCGATGACGGACACGTCGAGAGTCATGCCGTTTCCTCTCATTGCCTATATACCCCGGGGGGTATGCGTGGGACAGTCTGCGGCCTGGGTCTCCAGGCAGGTGTTTACCCGCCCGCGTCGCTGTCACACGGCGCGGGCGGGACTCAGCCGGTCAGGCGGGCGCCGTCAGGCCAGGGACAGGAAGAGCTTCTCCAGCTCCTCCTCGGTCATCTCCGGCTCCTCGCCCGCCTGGCGGGCGGCGTCGCAGTAGCGCATGCCGGAGGCGATGATCTTGAAACCGGCCCGGTCGATGGCCTTGGAGACCGCGGCGAGCTGGGTCAGCGCGGCGCGGCAGTCCTCGCCGTTCTCCATCATCTCGATGACGGCGTTGAGCTGCCCCCGGGCCCGCTTGAGCCGGGTCAGCGCCTCGCCTGTCATCTCCGGTCGAAGATTCACGTCGTACCTCCTGCGCTCGAAGATACCCCAGGGGGTACCAGTGCCGCCACCCGTCAGGCGGTCTTGGCCCGGACCTCGTCCATGTCGAGGTCGCGCACGGCCCGGATCAGCTCCTCCAGCCCGGCCGTCGGCAGGGCGCCCGGTTGGGCGAACACCAGCACGCCGTCCCGGAACGCCATCAGTGTCGGGATCGACCGGATCTGGGCGGCGGCCGCCAGGGCCTGCTCGGCCTCGGTGTCGACCTTGCCGAAGACGATGTCCGGGTGCTGCTCGCTGGCCTTCTCGTAGACCGGCGCGAACGCGCGGCAGGGGCCGCACCAGCCGGCCCAGAAGTCGACCAGGACGATGCCGTCCCGGTTCACGGTCTCCGCGAAGTCGGTGGTGGTCAACGCCACGCTCGCCATCAGGTACCTCCGTCGGTTTCGGGTTCCGGCATGTGTAACACACCCCCGGGGGTATCCATTCCGGGGGGTGGTGCCGGGCCGCTGGCTTGATCGACTCCAGGTCGGGGAGGTGGCGGGGTCCGGGTGAGCGGGATCCAGCCACCTCGGCGTACTGGCGGAGCGGGCCGACAACTAAGGGTCAGTGAGGGACACGCAGGGTCGCCGGAACATCGACGGAGCGCTTATCCTGTGCGCCGGCGATCCCGGCGGAAGGGACACGATGGCGTCGCGGCAGGACCAGCTGCACTCGTACCAGTTCACCGTCCAGCGGGCGGTCGCCGCGCTCGTCATGCGGGAGACGGACCCGCCGCAGTCCCCGTTCCGCCGGCTGGCCGGCGCCGGTCTGGCCAGCGTCCTGGTCGCGGCGATCGCGCTCGGCGGCGTCGCCCTCTACGGCCTGTTCACCGGCGGCGGTGACTCGTGGCGCGAGACGGGCGCGGTGATCGTGGAGAAGGAGTCGGGCGCGCGATTCGTCTACCGCGACGAGAAGCTGCACCCGGTGTCGAACTACGCCTCCGCGCTGCTGATCATCGGGGCGGAGCGGCCGAAGACGGTGCTGGTCGGCCGCCGCGCCATCGAGGGGGTGCCGCGCGGTCTGCCGCTCGGCATCGCCGACGCGCCGGACTCGCTGCCCGCGCCGAACCGGCTCGTCCGCGACGCGTGGACGCTCTGCTCGGTGGCGGGCGACGAGGCCGGGCGCGGGGAGAACGGGCGTCCGGCGGCGGGGCGCGGCGAGGCACGCTCGGTGCTGCTGATCGGGCGGGAGGCCGCCGGCGGCCGTGCGCTCGGCGACCAGGGCCTGCTCGCCTTGCACCCGGACGGCGGCCTGCACCTGCTCTGGCACGACCGGCGCTACCTGCTGCGCGACACGGACCGGGTGCTCGCCGCGCTCGCCGCCACCCGGGAGCGGGCGGTGCCGGTGGCGGCGGCGCTGCTGAACACGCTGCCGGCCGGCGCCGACCTGGCCCCGCCGCCGGTGGACGACCTCGGCGAGCCGTCCGAGCGGGTCACCGGTGCGACGGTGGGCGACGTCTACCTGGTGCGCAACTCCGGCGGCGGACGGCAGTACGCGGTCGCCAAGCGCGGCGGGCTGGCCGGCATCACCGAGTTGCAGGCGGCGCTGCTGCTGGCCCGCACCGGCCAGGGCGAGCCGGAACCGATCACGCTCGGCCGGTTCGCCGCGCTGCCGAAGCTCCCCGGTCTGGTGCCCGGTGGGGCGAGCGCGCCGCCCGCCGTACCGCCCCGGCTGGCCACCGACGAGGGCGCGCTCTGCGCGCGGGCCGGCGACGACACAGGCGTCCGCGAGCTGCGCCTGGGCGTCACCGCGCCGGACCCGAACGCCGCCGCGCGGACAGCCGGCGGCCGGGCCGGGCTCGCCGACGCGGTGGTGGTCGAGCCGGGACGCGGCGCGCTCGTGGAGGCGGTGCCCGCGCCGGGCGCGACCGGCGGCGCGATCTGCGTGGTCACCGACCTGGGTCGGCGGTACGCGCTGACCGGCGCGGACGTGCCGGGCATGCTCGGGTATGCGGGCGTGCGCCCGGCGCGGCTGCCGGCGGGCCTGGTGGACCTGCTGCCGGCCGGTAGCCCGCTCGACCCGGAGGCCGCCCGCACGGTCGCCGCGCCCGCCTGAGCGCCGAGCGCGCGATCCGCTGGGGGGAAAGAGCAGCGGTCAGCCGGCGGGGCGGCGCAGCACGCTCACCGCGAAGTCGGCGTCGTCCCGCCACGGCCGCAGGTCCCAGGTGGCGAAGCGGTGCTCGGGGCGCAGCCCGGCGGCGATCGCGTCGGCGTCCAGGTCGGCCACCGGGTAGCCGCGGTCGGTGCCGAAGCCGACCACCACCAGCCCGTCCGGGCGTACGTGCGCGGCGACCCGGCCCAGCACGTCGCGTTCGGTGCCGGGCGCGACGAAGACCATCACGTTGCCGGCCAGCACCGCGGCGTCGAACGGCTCGGCCTCGCCCTGGGCGGCCAGGTCCAGCTCGGCCAGGTCGGCGACCAGGAAGCGGGGGCCGGGATGGTCGGCGCGGGCCGCCTCGATCAGCGTCGGGTCGGCGTCCACGCCCACGACGTCGTGCCCCCGTGCGGCGAGCGCGGCGGCGACCCGGCCGGTGCCGCAGCCGGCGTCCAGGACGCGCGCGCCGGGCGGTACGAGCGCGTCGAGCAGCCGCGCCTCACCGGCCAGGTCGGCGCCCTCGGCGGCGAGCTGACGGAAGCGGTCCACGTACCACTGCGAGTGGCCGGGCTTCGTGTCGGTCACCCAGCGGGTCGGCTTGCCCATGAGGCCACCGTAGCTGATCTTGCGTCAGCGGGTCAGGCGAGCGCCAGGAACGTGCCGGCGGCGAGCGGCCCGCCCAGCGCGACACCGGCCAGCACCTGCGGCCAGGTGTGGTCGCCCAGCCGTACCCGGGACCAGCCGACGGCCGCGACGAGCACCCAGCCGAGGCTCGCGGCCGGGCCGGCCAGCGGCACCAGCACGGCGACGGTGGCGGCGGCCACCGCAGCGTGGATGCTCAGCTTCCACCAGTGGTTCACCAGCGCGCAGGCCGCGCCGACCACGAAGACCACGACGATCACGGCGAACAGTTCGGCCGGCGCGCGGACCGCCGCCAGCAGCAGCAACCCGGCCGCGACCGAGGCCAGCCCGATCGACAGCGGCCGGGCCCGCTGCGTGCGGTCGCCGACGTGCCGGTCGGTGAGGCGTCCCCGGCGTACGCCGTGCACGAGCACACCGATCGGGATGACGGCGCAGAACGTGAGCGCGATGCCGCCCCAGAGCAGGAACTGGCCCGCCGAGCGGCTGACCCGGGCGGCGGCGATCAGCGGCAGCGCGGTGACCAGGACGGTCGGGGCGAGCGCCTCGGTGAGCAGCCGGGCCGCCCGCGCGCCGGCCCGGCGCTCCCGTGATGCTCGCACCCGATCATCCTGGCACGGATGCTCAGCCCTTCTCGGCCCCGCTGGTGAGTCCCTCGGTGAGCAGGCGTTCCCCGGCGAAGAACAGCACCACGATCGGCAGCGTGAGGATGACCGAGCCAGCCATCAGCACGGTCTTGGGCACCTCCACGCCGTCGGCGAGCAGGGACAGCCCCAGCGACACGGTCCACCGGTCCGGCCGGTCGACCAGGAACAGCAGCGCGAACAGGTACTCGTTCCAGGCGATCATGAAGTCGTACAGCGCGACCGCCATCACCGACGGCGCCGCGAGGGGCAGGCTTACCCGGCGGATGATGCCGAGCCGGCCGGCGCCGTCGATCGCCGCGGACTCCTCCAGGCTGACCGGGATGGTCTCGAAGTAGTTCTTCAGCATGTAGACCGACACCGGCAGCGTCTGCGAGATGTAGACGAGCACCAGCCCGGTCAGCGACCCGCGCAGCCCGGCCCGGGTGAAGACCACGAACAGCGGGATCGCGATGACTATGGACGGGAACAGGTAGACCGCCAGGAACAGCGCGCTGACCTGCCGGCGGCCGAAGAACCGCAGACGGGACACCGCGTACGCGCCGGGGATGGCGATCACCAGGGTGAGCGCGGTGGCTGCCAGCGCCACCAGGCCGCTGTTGCGGATGAACGTGAGGAAGCCCTGGCCGCCGTCGGAGACGGACTTCAGCACCTCGGCGTACGTGGCGACGGTCAGCTCGCCGAACGGCACCCAGAGCGAGCCGGGTTCGAGCAGCAGGCGTTCGATCGGGCGTACCGACAGCACCAGCATGTACCAGAACGGCAGCAGCGTGACCACCAGGAACCCGGCGATCACCAGCCGGCGCAGCCAGCGCAGGCTCACCGTCTCGATCCGGTCCCGGTCCATCACGCCTCCCGTCGCGCGCCGAAGAAGCGCAGGTAGATCGCCACGAACACGAGCAGCACCACGGCGAGCACGACCGCCTGGGCGGCGGCCGCGCCGATGTCGGTG
Source organism: Micromonospora sp. CNZ297 (assembly GCF_007827625.1). Taxonomy (NCBI): domain Bacteria; kingdom Bacillati; phylum Actinomycetota; class Actinomycetes; order Micromonosporales; family Micromonosporaceae; genus Micromonospora; species Micromonospora sp. CNZ297. The sequence goes on from NZ_VISU01000017.1 coordinate 39,493, forward strand.
CGGGCGGTGAGGAACTGGTAGACCCGGACGCTGACCACCTCGGTGCCGGCGGCGCCGCCGGTGAGCAGGTAGACGTCGTCGAACTTGTTGAACGTCATGATGAACCGCAGCACCCCGATCAGCGCGATCACCGGCATGAGCTGCGGCAGCAGGATGTGCCGGAACCGCTGCGTGGGTGTCGCCCCGTCGACCCGGGCGGCCTCCTCCAGCTCGCCGGGCACCGCCTGGAGCCGGGCCAGCAGGAACAGGAACGCGAACGGGAAGTAGCGCCACGCCTCGAACGCGATCACCGTCCAGAGCGCGGTGGACTCCTGGGACAGGAACGGCACCGGGGAGTCCCAGCCGAGGAAGCGCCGCCCCCAGTCGTTGACGATGCCGAGCTGCGGGTCGAGCATCACCTGCCAGACGAACGTCATGGCGACCACCGGCGCCACGTACGGCAGCAGCATCGACGCGCGCACCAGCGTGCGGCCGCGGAACGGCCCACGTACGGCCAGCGCCGCCGCGAGGCCGACCACGATCGAGCCGGCGGTGCCGCCGACGCTGTAGAGCACAGTGGTCCAGAGCGTGTCGGCGAACCCGGGCGTGTGCAGCACCCGGTCGATGTTGTCCAGGGTCAGCTCGCCGAACAGGCCGGTCTTGCGCAGCGTCGCCAGGCGTACCCGCTGGAAGGCCAGCACCACCGTCCAGACGATGGGTATGCCGATCACCGCGACCACGACGAGCAGGGTCGGGGTGACCAGCGCGAGCCCGGCGCGGGACTCGCGGCGGCGCAGCGTCAGCGGGCGTCGGCCGGGTCGGCGGGGTCGCTCCGGCGCGGGGGAGCGGCCGGCCTCCGGCGCGGTGGTGGTCAATTGACGCCCTTGGCTATCGCCTCGACGTCCTTGCGGGCGCGTTCGGCGGCGGCGCGGGCGTCGGACCTGCCGCCGACGACGTCGGCCAGCGCCTTGGGTACGGGCAGCTCACCGAGGATGGCGCCGACGAGCTTGCCCTGGTTCTCGGTCAGGCCCCAGCGCTGGAACGTGTCGGGGCTGCGCCGCAGCGTGGCGAGCACGTCCTCGCCGTAGACCTCCGACAGCGGCTTCTTGGTGTCCACACCGGCCGGGCTGGTGTTCCAGGCGGTCCGGAACTTCTGCTTGTCCTCCGGGGTGCCGGTGCGCACCGGGAAACGCCCCTCGGGGGACATGCCGAACCAGCGCGGGTAGCCGTCGGAGAGCATGTACTCCACGAACGACTTCGCCGGGTCGGCGGCGCCGTCGAGCACCGCCCAGGAGCTGACCTCGCCGTACTGGGCCGGCTCGGTGCCGTTGGGGCCCTTGATCGCGGTGACGAACCCGCTGTTCTTCGCCAGCCAGGCCGGGTCGGACTGGCACTGCGGGCAGGTCGGCCGGGCGTCGGCGCGCAGCCCGGCCAGCTCGTCGAGGATGAACGGCGACCAGATCAGCATGGCCGCCTTGCCGGCGAAGTAGGTGGCCCGGGTGGTGTCGACGTCCTGGGCGCCCTTGACGGAGTTGTTCCGCATCAGGTCGCCGTAGAAGCGGAACGCCTCGACGCACTCGGGGGAGTCCAGAGTGACAGTGCCGGAGTCGTCGGTGAGCCGGCAGTTGTTCGCCAGCGCCAGATGCTCGAACGTCTGCTGGGTGAACACATCACCGGGAGAGGTGGCCGCGGTGATGCCGGCGACGCCGCCGGTGTTCAGCTTCGCCGCCGCGGCGGCGATCTTCTCGTACGTGTCGGGCGCCGGCAGGCCGGCGGCGGCGAACAGGTCCTTGCGGTAGACGAGCAGCTGGCCCCACCCGTCGCTCGGTACGGCGAGCTGCGTGCCGCCGTCGCTGGTGAGTTCCAGCGCGCGGGGCGTGAACGTGTCCCGGCCGAGCCGGTCGACGACGGCGGCGTTGGCGTCGGCGTCGAGGAGTTCGTTGGCGGACAGCGTGCGCACCCCGGCCAGTGAGACCGAGCCGACCACGTCGGGCAGGTCGCCGGCGGCGGCGCTGGAGGCGATCAGGGACGGGAACTGGTCCTCGTTGACGGTGACCAGGTTGACCTTGACGCCGGTCTTGGCGGTGTAGTCGGCGATGATCGCCTTGGTGGCGGCGACGCGGTCCGCCACGTCTTCCAGGCTCCAGACGGTGATCTGCGAACTGTCGGATTTCTGCCCGTCGTCGCTGCATGCGGCCACGCCGGTCCCGGCCAGTGCCAGGATCAGGCTGATTGCGAGCCGCCGCGTGGAGGGTGATGACATCGGTGGCACTCCTCTCGAAAGAGCACGGCCTGCCGCTAATACCCATCGATTCATCAATCGAATCACATATGCCCATTTTTTGGGTTAGAATCGGGGTCGGCACTTCACTCGGAGCGACGCCATGAGCAACTGGGTTGTCTCTCTGGCCGGGCCCGGGCACGTACGCCTGGAGCCCTGCCCCACCGACCGGCTCGGTCCGGGCCAGGTCCGCGTCCGCACCCGCTACTCGGGCATCTCCGCAGGCACCGAACTGACGCTCTACCGGGGCAGCAACCCGCGACTGCGCAAGGACTGGGACGCCGGCTCCCGCATGTTCGTGCCCCGCCAGGCCGCGCCCGCGTACCCGGTGGTGGGTTTCGGTTACGAGGAGGTCGGCGAGATCGTCGAGGTCGCCCCCGACGTGGCCGGGCGACGGCCCGGCCAGCTCGTCTGGGGGATCTGGGGGCACCGCGCCGAGGCCGTGCTCCCCGCGACGGCCGCGCATCCGCTGCCACCGGGCCTCGACCCGCTCGCCGCCGTGTTCGCCCGGCCCGGCGCCATCGCGCTGACCGCCGTGCTCGCCGGTGACCTGCACCTGGGCGACTGGGTGGGCGTGTTCGGGCAGGGCGTGATCGGGCTGCTCGGCACGCGCCTGGCCGCACTCTCCGGCGCCCGCGTCGTCGCCGTCGACCGGATGCCCGGCCGGCTCGCGCACGCCACCCGGCTCGGCGCGCGCCGGGTGGTCGACGCCGCCGCCGACTCGCCCGCCGCCGCGCTGCGGGCCGCCACCGACGGCCGGGGCGCCGACGTGTGCCTGGAGCTGTCCGGGTCGTACCCGGCGCTGCACGAGGCGATCCGCGCCACCGCGCACGCCGGGCGCGTCGTAGCGGCCGGCTTCTACCAGGGGTACGCCCACGGGCTGGAACTCGGCGAGGAGTTCCACCACAACCGGATCCAGCTCGTGGCCGCCCAGGTCTCCGGGCCGGACCCGGCACCCGGCACGGCCGGCCGGTGGTCCGGGACGCGGATCGCACACACCTTCATGGACCTGGTGGCCGAGGGCAGCGTCGACCCGCTGCCGCTGGTGAGCCACGTCGTCGACGCGGGCGCGGTGGCCGACGCCCTGGCGTTGCTCGACCGCGGTGACGGTGACGTCCTCCAAGTGGTGCTGAGGTTCTGATGGACATTCCACTCTCGTGCCAGGAGCAGTTGCTTCCCGGCACCGACCTGATCCAGAAGTACGCCCTCGCCGTCTCCCTCGGCTACCAGGGCATCGAGCTGCGCGGGCGGGGCGACCTGGCCCTGGCCCGGCGGCTGCCGGAGCTGCGCCGCGCCCGCGCCGCCGGCGTGGTCATGCCGACCGTCTGCGTCGAGATGGACCACTTCATCGGCGACTTCGACCCGGCCCGTTCCCGCGACGCGGTCGACAACCTGCGCTCCCAGCTGTCGGTGATCGCCGAGCTGGGCGGCGTCGGTGCGATGACCCCCGCCGCGTGGGGCATGTTCTCCTACCGGCTGCCCCCGTTCGAACCACCACGCTCGGCCGACGGCGACCGGCGGGTGCTCGTCGACGCCCTGGGCGAGCTGGCCGGGCACGCCCGCGCCGAGGGGGTCACCGTGTTCCTGGAACCGCTCAACCGGTACGAGGACCACATGGTCAACCGGCTCGACCAGGCCGTCGAGCTGTGCCGCGCGGTCGGGTCGCCGGCGCTGCGGGTGGCCGCCGACACGTACCACATGAACATCGAGGAGGACGATCCGCAGGCCGCGCTGCGCGCCGCCGCGCCGTACCTCGGGCACGTCCAGGTCAGCGACTCCAACCGGCACCAGCCCGGCGCCGGGCATCTGGACTGGGGCGCGCTGCTGGCCACGCTCGACGCGATCGGCTACACCGGCTGGCTGGCGCTGGAGTGCCGGCTGCGCGGCGAGCCGGTCGCCGCGCTGCGCCAGGCCGCCACCGCGCTGGCCCAGGCCCGTCCCCGGCGGGCCGCCGCATGACGCTGACCACCGGGGTACGCGCCGACGCCGACCGCCACGCCCGGCTGCGCCGCCTCGCGCTGGCCACCCTGGACGCCAACTGGGAACACGACCACACGGTCCCCTCGCGCACGCTCTACCCGCACCAGTGGAGCTGGGACTCGGCGTTCATCGCGATCGGCCTGGCCCACGTCCGTCCCGACCGGGCCTGGCGGGAGCTGCGCACGCTGTTCGCCGCGCAGTGGGTCGACGGGCGGGTGCCGCACATCGTGTTCAACCCGGCCTCGCGCGCCGGGCCGTACTTCCCCGGGCCGCAGTTCTGGGACTCGGCCCGCGCCGACGGCTCACCGGCCCGGGCCACCTCCGGCATCGTCCAGCCGCCGGTGCACGCCCCGGCCGCCTGGCTGGTGCACCGCCGCGCGCCCGGCGAGGCGTCGGTGGCCGCGCTGCGGCGGCTCTACCCGAGGCTGGTCGCGCAGCAGCGCTACCTGACCGGCCGGCGGGACGCCGGGGGCGGCGGGCTGGCGTCGATCGTGCACCCGTGGGAGTCCGGACTGGACAACAGCCCCGCCTGGGACGTGCCGCTCGCAGGGGTGCCCGCCGACGAGGCGGTGATGCGCGCGTACCGCCGGCACGACACCGCGCACGCCGACGCGGCGCAGCGTCCCACCGACCTGGACTACGCGCGGTACGTCGCGCTCGTGGAGAGCTACCGGGCCGGCCGCTACCGGGACGAGGGCCTGCTCGGACGGCATCCGTTCCTGGTGGAGTGCCCACTGGTGAACGCCGCGCTCGGCGTCTCCGAGTACGCACTCGCGCGCATCGCCGCTGTGATCGGCGCCGACCCGGGGCCGCACCGCGACCGGGGTGCCCGGATCACCGAGGCGCTCGTCACCCGCCTCTGGGATCCGGTCGCCGGCACGTTCCGTCCCCGCGACGTGCGCGCCGACCGGCTCGTGCCGGCCCGGACCGTGCTCGGGCTGATGCCGCTGGCGCTGCCCGAACTGCCCGCCGCACAGGTTTCGGCGCTGCTGGCCGAGGCGTGCTCGCCGCGCTTCGGGCTGGCCGCCCGGATGGACCGGCCGCTGCCCACGTACGACCGCACCGCGCCGGACTTCGAGCCGCTGCGCTACTGGCGCGGCCCGAGCTGGATCAACACCGGCTGGCTGCTCTGGCAGGGACTGCGCACCCACCGCCGCGTCGACCTGGCCGCCGGGCTGCGCGAGTCGCTGCTCGACCTGGTCGACCGGGCCGGCTGCCACGAGTACTTCCACCCGGACACCGGCGCCGGTCTCGGCTCACCGGCGTTCAGCTGGACCGCCGCGCTGGTGCTGGACGCGCTCGCCCAGGAGTGACAGCGGCGGGCGCCGGGCACGCCGGCGCCCACCGGGCCGTCCAGGGCTCAGGCGATGCCGGCCGGGGTGGCGCCGCCGATGCGCAGCGCCGACATCGGCGCGTCGTCGATCGCGTAGCCGAGCGCGTCGACCACCTCGACCACGCCGCTGACCTGCCGGGTCAGCCGGACCGCGAGCTGCGCGGTGGACCGGCACTCCACCTGGCCGGTGAGCGTCACCACGCCCCTGTCGACTGTCACGTCCACCACCCCGTCGCGGACGCCGAGGCTGCGCCACAGCACCTCCTCGACCACGTCCCGCCGGATGCCGGCGTCCGGGCGCAGGTGCACCTTGAGCAGGTCGCCGCGGGTGACGATGCCGACCAGCCGGCCGAGGTCGTTCACCACCGGCAGCCGCTTCACGCCGCGCGCGTCCATCAGCCGGGCCGCCTCCACGATCGTCGCGTCCGGCGTGATGGTGACCGGGGGAGCGGTCATCAGGTCGGCGGCGAGCGTCGCGCCGGCCTTCGCCCGCGCCTCGCGGCGGTGCCGGTCCGGCAGGATCCGCCGCTCCTGGGGCTGGCCCAGGAACTCCACCTTGTACATCAGGTCCGCCTCGGACACCACGCCCAGCACCCGGCGGGTCTCGTCCACCACCGGCGCCGCCGTGACGTGCCGCTCGGTCAGCACGTCGACGATCTCCCGGTAGTCAGTGCCCTCCCGTACCGACGCCACGTCCCTGGTCATCACGTCCTGCACCTGCCACGTACGCATGGCGAACCTCCCTGTGTCCGCCTCCGACGCTAGGCGGCGGCGACGGGCCGGAGCAGGGGCGCAAAGACCAGGTCAGGGGGCCGGAGGTCCCGAATCACCCAGCCGCGACGGGCTCCGCGACCTCGTCGAGGGGCGGCTCGGCGGTCAGCAACTCGGCCGGCACCGGCTCGACCTCCACCCGGCAGTCGTGGAACGTGGGCGCCTCGCCCAGGTCGGTGTCCCGGACGCCGGTGACCGCGTTGACGGTGGACCGCCCCGGGCTGCGTCGCGCCCAGTACGCCTTGTACGTGAACGCGCACCCCGGCCGGGTCGCCTCGTCCACCGCCACCGCGGCGAGGAACGCGCCCCTGTCGTTGTGCACCCGTACCGCGTCGCCGTCGGCGAGCCCGCGCGCCGCCGCGTCGTCCGCGTGCAGGTGCACCAGGGGCGGCCCGGCGAGGCGGGTGTGCCACGGCAGCGACGCGAACGTGGAGTTCATCAGGTAACGGTTGGCCGGGGTGAGCAGCGTCAGCGGGAACCGGCGGGCCAGCTCCGGGTCGGCCGCCTCGGCCGGTGGCGTGTATCCGGGCAGCGGGTCCACCCCGAGCGCGGCCAGCGCCGGGTCGTGCAGCCGGGCCCGCCCGTCCGGGGTGGGGAAACCGCCCTCGGCGTACGGCGCGGAACCCACCGGCACACCGGTGAGCCGGGCGTACGTGCGCTCACGCAGCTCCTCATACGTGATCGGGGCGTCGGCCAGCAACTGCCGGGCCAGGTCCTCGTCGCTGTCCCGGAACGCCGGGTGGTCGATCCCGAGCGCGGCGGCGATCCGCCGGAAGATCTCGGTGTTCGGCAGCGCCTCGCCCGGCGCGCGGGTGACCGGCAGGTTCAGCGTCGTGTAGTGGTGCCCGTAGGACGTCTGGAGGTCCAGGTGCTCGGGCTGCATGGTGGCCGGGAGCACCACGTCGGCGTAGTCGCAGGTGTCGGTCCAGCGCTGCTCCAGCACCACTGTGAACAGGTCGGCGCGGCCGAGCCCGGTCAGCAGCCGGGCCTGGTCCGGGGCGGTCGCCGCCGGGTTGGCGTTGAACACCACCAGCGAGGTGACAGGCGGGTCGGCCTCCCCGGTGAGCACGGCGGCCAGCCGGCTCATGTTCAGCGACCGGGCCGGCGGGGCGGGCATGCCGGCCGGCCGGATCACCGGGCCGTTGTCGACCCGGTGGTGGCCGCTGGTGGTCACCAGCGCCCCGCCGCCGGGGTACCGGAAGTCGCCGGTGACCAGCGGCAACGCGCAGATCGCCCGGATCGCCTGCCCGGCGCCGCGGTGCCGTTGCAGGCCCAGCCCGACCCGTACCGCTGTGGGCCGGGTGGTGGCGATCCGCTCACCGAGACGACGGATCGTCCCGGCCGGCAGGCCGCACTCGGCGGCGGCCCGCTCCACCGGCCAGTCGTCGAGCCGGGCGCGCAGTTCCGGCCAGCCGGTGGTGTGCGCGGCCAGCCACGCCTCGTCGGCCGCCCCGGCGTCGCGGACGTGCCGCATCAGCCCGAGAGCGAGCGCCGCGTCGGTGCCTGGTAGCGGCGCGACGTGCTCGTCGCTGCGGGCCGCCGTGTCGGTACGCAGCGGGTCGATCGTCACCACGTACGCGCCGCGCTCGCGGGCCTGCTGCACGAACGGCCACAGGTGCAGGTTGGTGACGAGCGGGTTGGCGCCCCAGAGCACGATCAGGTTCGCCTCGACGATCGACTCCGGTTCGAAGCCGACCGAGGCGCCGTAGAGCGAGCGCAGCGCCGCCCGCGCGGCCGCCGTGCAGATGGTGGTGTCCAGCCGGGACGCGCCCAGGTGGGCGAAGAGCCGGGGCCCCATGGTCCAGCCCTGAACCAGGCCCATCGTGCCGGCGAAGTAGTAGGGCAGCACCGACTCCGGGCCGTCCCGCTCGATGCTCGCGTGCAGCCCGGCGGCCACCCGGTCGAGGGCCTCGTCCCAGCTTGCCGGCCGGTACGCGACCCGGCCGGTGCCCTTCGGGCCGGTGCGGACCCAGGGTGTGGTGAGCCGGTCCGGCCCGTTCACCGCGTCCAGGTAGCGGTTCACCTTGCCGCAGAGCGCGCCCCTGGTGAACGGGTGGTCGCGGTCGCCGCGCAGCGCGACCGCCCGGCCGTCGTCGACTGTGAGCTGCCAGACGCAGGTGTCCGGGCAGTCCAGCGGGCAGGCGCCGGGGTGGGTCGTGACGGGGGCCATGGGCGGATGCTACCGACGCGACCGGCCACCTGCCCTCCGACTTTTCCGTCTCCCGGTGGGTGGGGTGTTTGGCCGGGGTGGGGGCGGGTACCCGCCGGGGCCGACCGCTGTGGGCGTGGTGCCCGCCGGCGGCGAGGGGAGGGGTGGGATGCGGTTCCCCCTGTTCGTCGAGGCGGTGGCGCGGCGGGCCGAGTTGCCCACTGACGAGGCCGCGACCGTCTCCCGTGCCGTGTTGCAGACCCTCGCCGACCGGATCACCGCGGACGAGACGACGGACCTGGCCGCGCAGCTGCCGGACGACGTGGGCGGCTATCTGGAGCCCGCCGGCACCGCCACCACCGGTGGCGCTGTCGACTTCCTGTACCGCGTGGCCGAACGCGCGGCGGTGGACCCGGCGGTCGCCGAGGTGGGTGCCGTCGCGGTGCTCGCGACGCTGCGCGACACGGTGACGGTGGGGGAGTTCCACGACCTCGTCGCGCAGCTCCCGAAGGGCTTCGACGCCATGGTGGACCCCATCCCACGACCGCCGTACGATGTCTGAGCAGGCTCCCCGCGATCCGGGTCGAGCTGCGGCACCGAGGCCGTCGCGGCGAAAGATTCCACGGCCTGGAAGTATTTTCACCGTAAAATAACTTGTCGCTTGTCACGTACGCTGAAAAACGTCTACGCGCTAGAGGGATGATCGGACGAATTCCTCCGTCCGAGGTTCCAAGGTGCCGTCCCCTCTTCGGCTCAAGCCTCATCGCCGCTCTTCCGGCGCACGGATCGAGCCATATTCTGCTTCCAATGTGAAGTCCTGGGGGGGATCAATGATCACATTCGTCGATTGCTGCCTGCCTGCCCTCTGTGGAGCGCAACCCGCTTCCTGACATGGCAGAGACGATGATCATCAATCGTTTCGGCGCGATCTCGGCGGTACACGGCGGACGTCCGGCACTTCTCGGTGAGACCCACGAGGTCACCTACACCGAGCTGGCCGGATCGGCCGGCGGGCACGCTGCCGTGTTCGCCGCCGCGGGCCTGCGCGCCGGAGACCGGATCGCGCTGCTCACCGCACACGGTGCGCCCACCGTGGCGGCGATGCTCGGCGCCCTCGCGACCGGATGCGCGTACGTGCCGCTGGACCCGGGCTTCCCGGTCGCGCGGCTGCGCCACATGGTCGACGCCGCCGGGGTCACCGCGGTGGCCTGCGCCGCCGAGCACCGCGACCTGGCGTCCACACTGGCCGCCGGGCGCCCGGTCGTAGCGCTGGACGAGGCGCCGCCGGCCCCGCTGCGCCCGGTCGCGGCCGACCCGGACGCGCTGGCGTACGTGCTGTTCACCTCCGGCTCGACAGGCGTGCCCAAGGCGGTCGGACAGACCCACCGCAACCTGGCCCACGTCGTCGACAACCAGATCGCCGCGCTCGGCGTCGGCCCGGACGACCGGCTCAGCCTGCTCGCGTCGTTCAGCTTCGACGCCGCCATCCCCGACCTCTACCCGGCGCTGCTCACCGGCGCCGCAGTCGTACCGGTCGACCTGCGCCGCCAAGGGCTGGCGCACGCCGTCGACCAGCTCGACCGGCACCGCGCCACGGTGCTGCACTGCACGCCCACCGTCTACCGCTTCCTGCTCGACACGCTCGGCGCGCGCCGGCTGCCCACGGTGCGGGCGGTGCTGCTCGGCGGCGAGCAGGCCACCTGGGCCGACGCGGCCCGCGGCCGGGACCGCTTCGCCCCCGGCTGCGTGCTCGTCAACGGCTACGGCGCCACCGAGATGACGTTCGCCGCCCGGCACGTGCAGCAGCTGTCCGAGGTGGACCCTGACGCCCGCGGGCCGCTGCCGGTGGGCGTCGCGTTCCCCGGCTACCGGCTGGACCTCGCCCCGGACACCGGCGAGATCGTGGTCCGCAGCCGCCACCTCGCCCCCGGCTACCTCAACCAGGACAGCGACCGGTTCGGCGTCGACGCCGACGGGCTGCTGTCGTACCGCACCGGTGACCTGGGCCGGCTGCTGCCCGGCGGGGAACTGGTCTGCCTCGGCCGGCTCGACCGGCAGGTCAAGGTACGCGGGCACCGGGTCGAGCTGACCGAGATCGAAGCGGTGCTGTCCGCCCAGCCCGGCGTGGCGGGCGTGCGCGCGATCGTGCGCGACGGCGAGCTGCTCGCGTACGCCCGCCCGGCCGGCGCCCGCCCGGACCCGGCGGCGCTGCGCGCGGCGCTGACCGCCGCGCTGCCCGACTACGCCGTGCCCCGCGCGGTGATGGTGGTCGACGAGTTCCCGCTCACCGTCACCGGCAAGGTCGACGAACGGGCGCTGCCCGACCCGGTCACCGAGGTGCCCGCCGAGGAGGCCCCGGCCACCGACACCGAACGCGCCGTGCACGACATCTGGTGCGCGGTGCTGGGCCGCGACGCGGTCGCCCGCACCGCCAGCTTCTTCGACGTGGGCGGGCAGTCGCTGCTGCTGGGCCAGGTGCAGCAGCGCCTCGCCGAGCGATTCGGCGTACGCCTGCCGATGCTGCGCCTGTTCGACCACCCGACCGTCGCCACCCAGGCGGCGCTGCTCGACGCCCCACCCGAGGCCGTCCGCGCCCCGGTGCTGCCCGCGCCCGCCGCGCCGGTGCGCGCCGCCCGCGACTACACCGGCGACGAGATCGCCGTGGTCGGCGTCGCCGGGCGGTTCCCCGGCGCGCCCGACGTGGCCACGTTCTGGTGGAACCTGTGCACCGGCGTCGACTCGGTGCACGACCACACCGACGAGGAGCTGGCCGCGCTCGGCATCGGCCCCGCTCTGCGCGCGGACCCCCGGCACGTCCGCGCCACCGGCCGCCTCGACGGGGTGGCCGACTTCGACGCCGACTTCTTCGGCTTCGGCGCCGACGAGGCCGCCCGCACCGACCCGCAGCACCGGCTGTTCCTGGAGACCGCCTGGGAGGCGCTGGAGGACGCCGGGCACGACCCGGCGCGCTTCCCCGGGTTGGTCGGCGTCTACGCCGCCACCTCGGCCAACCGCTACTTCCTGTTCCACCTCATGGACAACCCGGCGGTGGTCGGCGACGTCGACCCGGACGACTGGGAGGCCCGGCTCGTCGGCCGCCAGTTCACCGACCACCTGCCCGGTCAGGTGGCCTACCGGCTCGGCCTGACCGGCCCGGCGATGGCCGTGCAGAGCGCCTGCTCCAGCTCGCTCGTCGCGGTGTGCGTCGCCGCGCAGAGCCTCGCCGACTACCAGTGCGACCTGGCGCTGGCCGGCGGGTCCACGGTGATGTGGCCCCGGCACCGGGCGGGCGGGCTCGCCTCGCCCGACGGCCGGTGCCGCGCCTTCGACGAGGCCGCCGCCGGCTCCGGCTTCGGCTCCGGCGCGGGCGTGGTCGCGTTGCGCCGGCTCTCCGACGCGCAGGCCGACGGCGACCGCATCTACGCGATCCTGCCGGGCTGGGCGGTCACCAACGACGGCCCGGACCGGGCCGGCTTCGCCGTACCCGGCCCGGCCGGACAGGCCGCCGCCGTCGCGAACGCGCTCGCCACCGCCGAGGTCGCACCCGGCGAGGTCCGCTTCGTCGAGGGCCACGGCAGCGGTACGCCACTCGGCGACGCCATCGAGGTCGCCGCGTTGCACGAGGTGTACGCGGGCGCCGCGCCCGCCGAGTCCACAGCGCTCGGCTCGGTGAAGACCAACATCGGTCACCTCGACGCCGCGGCCGGCATCGCCGGGCTGATCAAGACGGTGCTGGCCGTCCGGCACGGGGTGATCCCGCCGAACCTGCACTTCACCCGTCCGCACCCGGAGATCGACCTGGCCGCCGGACCCTTCTACGTACCCACCAAGGCGCGGGACTGGCCGGACGACGCGCGCCGGGTCGCCGGAGTGAGCGCGTTCGGCCTGGGCGGCACCAACGCGCACGTCGTGGTGGAACAGCCGCCGCCCGCCGAGCCGGCCGACCCGCCCGGCGGGGGACCGTGGCTGCTGCCGGTCTCCGCGCGTACCCCGGCGGCGCTGCGGGCCGCGCTGGCCCGCCTGCGCAGCCACCTCGCCGGGGCCGCCCCGGCACTGTCCGACGTGGCCGCCACGCTGGCGCTGGGCCGGCGGGCGTTCGCCCACCGGGCGGCGGTGGTCGCCGCCGACCTGCCGGCCGCGCTCTCCGCGCTGGACGTGCTGCTGGACACCGGCGCCCGCATCGCCGGTGACGGCGGCCCGCTGCGCGAGACGGCCGCCGAGTGGGTCGCCGGGCGCGACGTCGACTGGCACGCGCTGCACCCCGAGGGCACGGTCCGGCGCACCGGACTGCCCACCTACCCGTTCCAGCGCCGCCGGCACTGGATCGACCCCGTGCAGAAAGGTCCGCGGTGAACTGGTTCGTCTCCGCCGGAAGCCGACCCGAGGCGCCGGTGCGGTTGTTCTGCCTGCCCTACGCCGGAGCGGGCGCCAGCGCGTTCCGGCGCTGGGCGGCCGAGTTCGGTCCGAGCGTCGACGTGGTGCCGGTGCAACTGCCCGGCCGGGAGAACCGGATCACCGAGGACCCGCGCTTCAGCGTCGCCGAGGTGGCCGACGCCATCGCCTCCCGTGCCGACCGCCCGTACGCGATCTACGGCCACTCGATGGGCGGACGGCTCGGCTTCGACGTGGTCCGTGAGCTGCGCCGCACCGGCCGCCCGCTGCCGCTGCGGCTCTACGTCGGCGGCGCGCGCGCCCCGCACGTCGCCACGCCCGGCCCGTTCGACGGGCTGTCCCGGGCCGGCGACGACGAGCTGCTGCGCCGCCTCGGCGAGGGCGGCGGCCTGCCCGCCGAACTGCTCGACCACCCCGAGCTGGTGGAACTGCTGCTGCCGCTGCTGCGCGCCGACTTCGGCCGGGTCGACGACTACCGCCACGTGCCGGGCGAGCCGCTGCCGGTGCCGATCGTCGTGTTCGCCGGTCGCACCGACCGGGCGGTCAGCCGGGAGCAGAGCGCCGCCTGGGCCGAGCACACCGCGGCCGGGTTCACCCTGCACGAGCTGGACGGCGGGCACTTCTTCCTGCACGACCGGCTGACCGAGCTGGTCGCGCTGATCCGGGCCGACCTGACCGCCGCGCCCACCGACACCCGCCCCGGCACGCCGGACGCGGGTCCGGACCCGGTGCGCGCCGCCGGTCGCGGGACCGCCGGCGCCGCGCACCGGGTTCCGCTCGGCGGCACCGGCTGGTCGGTGTGGCGCGACGCGATGCTGCGGACCACCGGTTTCCCGGCCGACGGGCTGGAGCTGTTCACCGCGCCCCGGGCCGCCGCGGCGGCCGACGAGCTGCTGGCCACCGGCGCCGGTGAGGACCGGTTCACCAAGGAGTTCGAGGAGGCGCTGCGCGCCGGCGCGCAGCGGTTCAGCGAGCTGGCCGCCGACCCGCTGCTGCGCGAGGCGGTCACCTGGCAGAACCGGGGCGCGCTGGTGGCGTTCGACGGGCTGGTGCGCGGCGGCGCCGACGCGGCCCGCAACGTGCGCCGCCGCGACCGGGAACGGGCGCTGCTGAAGTACTGGCAGCGCTACTGCGGCAAGAACGAGACTGTGGGCTTCTTCGGCCCCAGCTGCTGGGTCACTGTCGATCCCGCGCAGCCGGAAGTTGCCCGAGTCAACCCCGGCGACAGCCTGACCCGGCGGCGCTGGGTGTGGTTCGAGTCGTGGGCGCTGTCCGCGTACGCCGAACGGATCGGCGCGGACCTGGCGGTGCGGCGGTGGTGGCCGCCGATGCTGCGGGCCCACCTGGCCGTCCGGGACCGCGACGTACTGCGGCCCGGCCGCCCGCCGCTGACACTGACCCCGGTCGAGGCCGCGCTGCTCCGCGCGGCCGACGGCCGGCGCGCCGCCGACCTGGTCGCCGACCCGGCGATCGGGCTGCGCCGCCCGGAGGACGGCTACGCGCTGCTCGACCGGCTGGTCGAACGGGAACTGATCACCTGGGACGCGGCCCTGCCGGTGAGCCCGGACGCCGAGCGGGTGCTGGCCGACCGCATCGACGCGATCGGCGACGACCCGGCCCGCGCCACCGCCCGCGCCGGGTTCGACCGGCTGCGCGCCGCCCGCGACGACGTCGCCGCCGCGGCAGGCGACGCGGACCGGCTGCGGACCGCCCTGGACGCCCTGGACGCCACGTTCACCGAGCTGACCGGCGTGCCCGCGGTGCGCCGGGCCGGACAGATGTACGCCGGCCGCACGGTCTGCTACGAGGACAGCGCCCGGGACCTGGACGTGGTGTTCGGCGCGCCGCTGCTGGCCGAGCTGGCCGCCCCGCTGGACGTGCTGCTGCGCGCCGCCCGCTGGCTGGCCAACGCGCTCGCCCGCGCCTACCTGGACGTGCTGCGCGGCCTGTACGAGGAGCTGCGCGCCGAGTCCCGCGGCCCGGTGCCGCTGGCCGACCTGTGGTTCCTGGCCCAGGGGATGTTCTGGGGCGACGGGGACCGGCCGGTCGACGCGGTGGCGGCGGACTTCGCGGCCCGGTGGGCCGGACTGTTCGGCCTGGACACGCTGCCCGCCGGCACCACCGACGTACGGCTGCGCGCGGCCGACCTCGCCGGCCGGATCGACGCCGTGTTCCCCGGCGACGGTCCGGGGTGGTCCAACGCCGCCATGCACAGCCCCGACCTGCAGATCTGTGCCACCGACGCGGACGCGCTGCGGCGCGGCGACTACACGGTGGTGCTCGGTGAGCTGCACGCCGCCTGGTCGTCGTTCGACTGCGCGGTGTTCACCCCGTCGCACCCGGACGTGGAGCGGCTACGCGACGCGCTCGCGGTGGACATGGGGCAGCGGCGGGTGCGGCTGCTGTTCCCGGCCGACTGGCCGCGGCGCACCAGCCGTACCGCCGAGTCGCTGACCGGCCCGACCGACAGGCATCTGGCGTTCCTCGACGCCCCGGGCGCCGACCCGGCCCGCGTGCTGCCCACAGTCGACCTGGTCGTCGAGGAGGTGGACGGCGAGCTGGTCGCCACCGCCTCGGACGGGCAGCGCTGGCCGCTCGTCGAGGTCTTCGCCGAGCCGCTCAGCGCGCACGCCGTGGACGGGTTCAAGCTGGTCGCCGCCGCGCCGTACACGCCCCGGATCACCGTGGACCGGCTGGTGCTGGCCCGGCAGACGTGGCGGACCACGGTGGGCGAGAGCGGCCTCGCCGTGCCCGACGGCGAGCGGGCCCGCTTCCTCGCCGTCCGGGACTGGCGGCGCCGCCTCGGCCTGCCCGAGCAGGTGTACGTCAAGCTCGGCACCGAGACCAAGCCGTGCTTCGTGGACCTGTCCGCGCCTGCGTTCGCCACCACGCTGTGCGCGATGGTGCGCGCCGCCCGGGTCGACGGCGGCGACGACGTGTCGTTCACGGTCAGCGAGATGCTGCCCGCACCGGAGCAGGCGTGGGTGCCCGACGGGCAGGGCCGCCGCTACTTCAGCGAGCTGCGCCTGCACATCACCGACGCCCGGCGGGAGGACCACCGGTGAGCCATCTGCTGCCCCTGGGCGACACCGGCTGGTCGGTGTGGCGGGACGTGGTCCTGCGTACCGCCGGTTTCCCGGCCGCCGGGCTGGACCGGTTCGCCGCGCCGGACTGCGCCGCCGCCGCGGACGCGCTGCTCGCCGGCGACACCGGCCCCGAGGTGTTCGGCAAGGCGCTGGGCGACGCGTTCGCCGAGTCCTCCGCGGTGGCCGGCGAGCTGGCCGCCGACCCGCTGCTGCGCGAGGCGGTAACCTGGCAGAACCCGGACATGCTCATCGCGCTGGACGGGCTGCTGCGCACCGACCCGCAGGTCCGCAACGTCCGCCGCCGCAAGCGCGAGCTGAGCCTGCTGCGCTACTGGCAGCGCTACTGCGGCAAGGCCGAGACGATCGGCTTCTTCGGCCCGGTCTGCTGGGGCACGTTCGACGCCACCCGGCCCGGCGTGCACACCGCGCCCGGCGCGGCGCTGGTGCACCGGCGGCGGGTGTACTTCGAGGCGTGGGCGCTCATCGCGTACGCCGACCGGCTCGCCGACGACCTCGCGGTCCGCCGCTGGTGGGCACCCGCCCTGCAACCGCACCTGACCGTCGCCGGACGGGAACTGCGGGCGCCGCTGCACCCGCCGATCGCGCTGACCCCGGTCGAGGCGCTGCTGCTCGGCGCCTGCGACGGGCGGACCCCGGCGCTGGAGCTGGCGCACCGGCTCTGCGACGCCGGTGAGGTGCACAGTCCTGACGACGTCTACCTGCTGCTGGACCGGTGGGTGGAGCGCGGGCGGCTCAGCTGGGGCGCCAACCTGCCGATCGCGCCCGACGCCGAGCAGGTGCTCGCCGCGCGGATCGCCGCGATCGGCGACGAACCGGTCCGTGCCGCGACGGCGGCCGAGTTCGGCCGGCTCCGCGCCGCCCGTGACGAGGTGACCGCCGCGGCCGGCGACCCGGACCGGCTCGGTGCCGCGCTCGCCGCGCTCAACGCCGAGTTCACCGCCGTCACCGGCCGCCCGGCCACCCGGCACAGCGGACAGATGTACGCCGCCCGCACGGTCTGCTACGAGGAGACCGCCCGCGACCTGGAGTTCCGGATCGGGTCGGCGGTGATCGACGCGCTGGCCGAGCCGATGGCGGTGGTGCTGCGTACCGCCCGCTGGTTCACAGGCGAGGTCGCCGCCCGCTGCGGCGAGCTCTTCACCGAGCTGCACGAGGAGCTGGCCGCCGACGGCCCGGTGCGGCTGGCCGACCTGTGGCTGCTGGCCCAGGGCACGCTCGTGGCCCCGGACGGCCCGATCGGCCGGGCCGGCGCCACGCTCACCGCGCGCTGGGCCGAGCTGTTCGGCCTGGCCGACCTGCCCGAGGGGCAGGCGGAGCTGCGGCTGCGCGCCGCGGACCTGACCGAACGGGCCCGGGAACTCTTCCCGGCCGAGCGGCCCGGCTGGCCGTCGGCCCGGCTGCACAACCCGGACGTGCAGCTCAGTGCGGCCTCGCCGGAGGCCGTCGAGCGCGGCGACTTCCTGCTGGTGCTCGGCGAGCTGCACCCGGCCTCGGTCGCGTTCGACAGCGCGGTGCTCAGCCCGTTCCACCCGGACCCGGCCGCGCTGCGCGCCGACCTCGACGCCGACCTGGGTCCGGTCCGGCTGCGGGTGCTCTGGCCGGACAGCTTCCCCCGCCGCACCACCCGCACCACGTACGCGCTGACCGGCCCGGCGGACCGTCAGCTCGGCATCGACACCGCGCACGGCGCCGACGTGGACCGCCTGGTTCCGGCCACCGCCGTGGTGGTCGAACGCACCGGGGACCAGCTCACCGCGGTCTTCCCCGACGGCGCCCGCTGGCCGCTGATGGAGGTGTTCGCCACGCTGCTCGGCTCGCTGCTGCTGGACGCGTTCAAGCTGCTCGGCGCCGCCGCGTACACGCCCCGCATCACCATCGACCGGCTGGTCGTGGCCCGGCGTACCTGGCGCACCACGGCCGGGGCGTGCGGGCTGGGCGGCCACGCCGACGAGACCGCCCGCTACCTGGCGGTACGCCGCTGGCGCGCCGGGACCGGCCTGCCCGAGCGGGTGTTCGTCAAGGTCGGCACCGAGATCAAGCCCTGCTACGTGGACCTGACCGGCCCGCTGTACGCGCAGTCGCTGTGCGCGATGGTCGACGCCGCGCTGCGTACCGGCCCGGACGTGCCGGTGGTGGTCTCCGAACTGCTGCCCGCACCCACCGAGGCGTGGGTGCCCGACGCCCGGGGGCGCAATTACGTCAGCGAACTGCGCCTCCAGATCACCGACCCGGCCGAGCAGCTTGGAGCACTCCGGTGACCGACACCCTGACCGTCAGCGCCGTCCACGGCCCGGACCTGCCGTGGCCGGACGCCACCCTGGCCGACCTGGTCACCGCGCAGGCGGCCCGTACCCCGGACGCGGTGGCGGTGCGCCAGTGGGACACCCGGCTCACCTACCGGCAGCTCGTCGACCGGGCCGCCGGGGTGGCCGCCGCGCTGCGCGAGCACGGCGTCGGCCGGGGCGACCGGGTCGGCGTGTGCGGCGCGCGTACCCCCGACCTGGTGGTCACCGTGGTGGGCGTGCTGCTCGCCGGCGCCGCGTACGTGCCGCTGGAGCCGGGCGGCCCCCGGGCCCGGCTGCGCGGGATCGCCCGCGACGCGGGCGTACGCGTGGTGGTCGGTGACGCGGCGGCGGCCGAGTTCGGCGACGAGCCCGGCGTGACGGCGCTCGGCCTGCCCGGCCCGGCCCCGCTCGCGCCCTGCCCGGCCCGCCCCGGCGACCCGGCGTACGTGCTGTTCACCTCCGGTTCCACCGGCCGCCCGAAGGGCGTGCTGACCACCCACCGCAACGCCGTCGAGTTCGTCACCGGGGTGAGCGCGCTGACCGGCGCCGACGCGTCGGTCCGCAGCCTCGGCATCGCCTCGCTCGGCTTCGACGCGGCCACCATGGACCTGTTCGTGCCGCTCACGCTCGGCGGCGCGGTGCAGCTGCTCGGCGCCGACGACCGGGCCGACCCGGTGCGGCTGGCCCGGTTCGTCGCCGAGCACGAGGTCACCTGGGGCTTCATCACCCCGACCGTGCTGTCGCTGCTGGACCCGGCCGGGTTCCCGTCGTGGCGGGTGCTGCTCTGCGGCGGCGAGGCGGTCCCGGCCGAGCTGGTCGCCCGCTGGGCGCCCGGCCGGCGGTTCCTCAACGGCTACGGCCCGACCGAGACCACCGTGCTGGCGGTCACCTGCGACCTCACCCCGGCCGACACCGACCCGATGCCGATCGGCCGGCCGCTGCCCAACCACCGGGCGTACGTGGTCGACGCCGACCTGCGTCCGGTGCCGGCGGGGGAGACCGGCGAACTGCTGATCGGCGGGCCCGGCCTGGCCGACGGCTACCTCAACCGGCCCGGCCTCACCGCCGAGCGGTTCGTGCCCGACCCGTTCGGCGACGTCCCCGGCGAGCGGCTCTACCGCACCGGTGACCTGGTCCGGCAGGGCCCGGACGGCCGGATCGTCTACCTCGGCCGCGCCGACCGCCAGGTGAAGGTCCGCGGCCAGCGCATCGAGCTGGGCGAGATCGAGGCGGTGCTGGCCGCCCACCCGGGCGTCGAGCGCGTCGCGGTGGAGGCGGTACCCGGCCCGGCCGGCGCCGAGCTGGTCGCGTTCCTCACCCCGGCCGGCGCGCCCGACGACGACGAGCTGCGGGCGTACGCCGCGACGCGGCTGACCACCGCGATGCTGCCGGCCCGGACGGTGCGGCTGGACGCGCTGCCGGTCAGCGCGACCACCGGCAAGCTGGACCGGCCGGCGCTGCGCGAGCTGGCCGCGGCCACCCCGGCCGCCGTGGCCGACGCGTCCGCCGACGACGACCCGGTGACGGCGGCGGTCCGGCGCGTCTGGACCCGGCTGCTCGGCGCCGCGCCCGCCCCGGACAGCGACTTCCTCGCCGCCGGCGGCAACTCCGTCGCCGCGATGCGGCTGGTCGCCGCGCTGCGCGCGGAACTGGGCCGGCAGGTGGACACGCGGGTGCTGTTCGCCGACCGCACGTTCGCCGCGCTCGTGGACCGGGTCCGCGCCGCCGACCCCGCCGACGCCGACGGGCTCACCACAGGCAATCCGCCGACGCTGTCCCCGCCGCAGCGGCGGCTGTGGTTCATGGACCAGCTCGCCCCGTCCAGCGCGCCGTACAACATCGCCGTCGCGCACCGGCTGCGCGGGCCGCTGGACGTCACCGCGCTCGGCGCCGCGCTGCGGGCCGTGGCGGAACGGCACGACGTGCTGCGCTGGCGCATCCCGCAGAACGGCGGGGTGCCGTACGCGGTCCGCGAGGAACCCACCGATGTGGCGGTGCCGGTGGTCGACCTGACCGGCGCCGCCGACCCGGACGCCGAACTGGCCGGCATGCTCGCGGCCGGCGCCGGGCACGCGTTCGACCTGGCCACCGGCCCGCCCTGGCAGGTGACCGTGTTCCGGCTCGCCGCCGAGGAGCACGTGCTCGCGGTGACCGTGCACCACGCGGTCTTCGACGGCTGGTCCGAGGCGCTGCTCTACGACGAGCTGGCGCTCGCGTACGCCCGCGCGCTCGGCCGGTCGGTGCCGGGCCGCCCGCCGCTGCCCGCCACGTACGCCGACTACGCGGTGTGGCGCGCCGACCGGGACCGGCGCCGGGGCGAGACGGACCTGGCCTGGTGGACCGCGCACCTGGCCGGCGCGCCGACGGTGCTGGACCTGCCCCGCGACCGTCCCCGCCCGGCCGTGCAGACGTACGCCGGCGCGGAGGCCGCGGTACGGCTGGACGAGACCGCCGACCTGGCCGTGCGCGACCTGGCCGCGACGCGCGGCAGCACTGTCGCGGCGGTGCTGCTGGCCGCGTTCGGTGAGCTGCTGCGGCGCGTCACCGGCGGCGACGAGCACGTGCTCGGCGCGATCGTCGCCGACCGGCGGCTGGCCGCGTTCGACGAGGTGATCGGGTTCTTCATCGACACCGTGCCGGTGCGGGTCCGCTCCGGCGGCGCGAGCTTCGCCGAGCAGGTCGACCGGGCCGCCGCCGAACTGCACGAGGTCACCGCCCACCCGGGCGCGCCACTGGAACGCATCGTCGAGGCGCTCGGCGTGGGCCGGGACACCTCCCGCGCCCCGCTGGTGCAGGTGCTGTTCAACGTGCTCAACTTCGTCGCGCCCCGGCTGACGCTGACCGGCCTGGCCGTCGAGCCGGTGCCGGTACCGAAGCCCGGGTCGCCGTTCGACCTGACCGTCTACGTGGTGGAGCGCGACGGGCGGGCCGGCGTCGAGGTGGTGCACAACCCGGACCTGTTCGAGAGCGAGCGGATCGAAGCGCTGCTGGCCGACCTGGCCGCCCTGGTCGGCGCGCTCGCCGCCGACCCGGACGCCCCGGCCGCCGAGGTCGCGCCCGAGCTGCCCCGCCCGGCGGTACGGGTCGCGGCGCTCGGCGCGATGAGCGTCGCCACCGCCGAACCGGCCCGCGCGCCGCTGCCCGCCGGGTCGGACGCGCTCACCGCGACCGAGGAGCTGATCGCCGGGATCTGGCGCGACGTGCTCGGCCGCGACGCGGTCGGCGTGAGCGACAACTTCTTCGACATCGGCGGCCACTCGATGGCCCTGGCCGCCGTGCACGCCCGCCTCACCGAGGCCACCGGCCGCTCGATCACCATGCTCGACCTGTTCCGCCACCCGACCGTACGGGCGCTCGCCGCCAGCCTCGACGGGGCCGCCGACCGGCCGGAACTGGCCCGCGCCGCCATGCGCGCCGCCGCCCGGCGGGGCCGCGCCCGCCGTACCCCGCCACCACGCCGACCTCACCCGTGACGCGATCCCTTGTGAATGAAGGAACTCCCATGCAGAACGACATTCCCGCCGACGACGGCGTCGAGCCCATCGCCATCGTCGGGCTCGCCGCCCGCCTCCCCGGCGCGGCCGACGTCGACGAGTTCTGGCGCAACCTGGTCGACGGCGTGGAGTCGACGACCGAGCTGACCCGCGAGGAGCAGCTCGCCCGCGGCGCCCAGCCGCAGGAGGTCGACGACCCGGGCTGGGTCAACCGCGCCCCGCTGGTGGACGGCTACGACCAGTTCGACGCCGGCCTGTTCGGGATGACCGCCCGCGAGGCCGAGATCACCGACCCGCAGCACCGGCTGTTCCTGGAGACCTGCTACACCGCGTTGCAGGACGCCGGCTACGACCCGGGCCGCTACGACGGCGCGGTGGGCGTGTACGCCGGCACCGGCGGCAACACGTACCTGCACCGCAACGTGTTCCGCAACAAGCGGGTCGGGGGGAATCCGCACGGCGCCGTCTCGCTCGCCACCGGCAACTCGCCGAACTACGTGGCCACGAACGTGTCGTACCGGCTGGACCTGCGCGGGCCCAGCATGACAGTGCACACCGCCTGCTCCACCTCGCTGGTGGCGTTCCACCTGGCCTGCGAGGCGCTGCGCAACGGCGAGTGCGACATGGCCCTGGCCGGCGGCGTCAACATCGAGCTGCCGCACGTCGGCTACCTCGGCATGGACGGCTTCACCTCGCCGGACGGGCGGTGCCGGCCGTTCGACGCCGGAGCGAACGGCACGGTGTGGGGCAGCGGCGTCGGCGTGACGCTGCTCAAGCGGCTCTCCGACGCGATCGCCGACGGCGACACCATCCGCGCGGTCGTGCTCGGCAACGCGATCAACAACGACGGCGCCGGGAAGGTCGGCTTCACCGCCCCCAGCATCGACGGGCAGATGGAGGCCGTCGCCCAGGCCGTCGAGCTGGCCGGCGTCGACCCGCGCAGCATCAGCTATGTGGAGGCGCACGGCACCGGCACCGCGCTCGGCGACCCGATCGAGGTCGCCGCGCTGTCCGCCGTCTACACCAAGGACACCGACGAGCGCGGCTGGTGCGGCATCGGCTCGGTGAAGTCGAACATCGGCCACCTCAGCCAGCCCTCCGGCATCGTCAGCGTGATCAAGACGGTGCTGGCGATGGAGCACGGGCTGATCCCGCCGACCATCAACTACGAGACGCCGAACCCGGCCATCGACTTCGCCGACACCCCGTTCTACGTGGCAAACACGCTGACCAAGTGGGACACCGACGGCGGACCGCGCCGGGCCGGCGTCAGCTCCTTCGGCATCGGCGGCACCAACGCCCACGTGGTGCTGGAGGAGGCCCCGGCCGCGGGGCGGCACGAGCCGTCCGCCCGCCCGGCGCACCTGCTCCAGGTGTCGGCGAAGACGCCGACCGCGTTGGACACCGCCGTGCGGCGGCTCGCCGACCACCTGGAGAGCGGCAGCGACGTGGCGCTCGCCGACGTGGCGCACACGCTGCGCGTCGGCCGCCAGGTGTACGCCCACCGCGCCGCTGTGGTCGCCGGTGACCCGGCGTCCGCCGCCGCCGCGCTGCGCGAGCGGCGCAAGGGCCACCGGGGCGTCGCCGACGGCCCCGCGCCCCGGGTGGCGTTCCTGTTCAGCGGCCAGGGCTCGCAGTACGCCGGGATGGGCGCCGAACTGTACGGGCAGGACAGCGCGTACGCCGCCGCCGTCGACGAGTGCGCCGAACTGCTCCGCCCCGAGCTGGGCCTGGACATCCGCGACCTGATCCTCGGCCGCGACCCGGAGGCGGCGGACAAGCTCACCGAGACCCGCTACACCCAGCCCGCCCTGTTCACAGTCGAGTACGCCCTCGCCGCCGCCTGGCGGGCCGCCGGTGTGACCCCGGCCGCGATGATCGGCCACTCCATCGGCGAGTACGTCGCCGCGACGGTCGCCGGGGTGCTCGACCTCGCCGACGCGCTGCGCGTGGTGGCCGCCCGGGGCCGCCTCATGCACTCCCTGCCCGCCGGCTCGATGCTGGCGGTCACGCTCGACGAGTCGGAGGTGACCGGCAAGCTGCCCGAGGGCCTGTCGGTGGCCACGGTCAACGGCCCCGGCACCTGTGTGGTCGCCGGTGAGACGGCGCTCGTGGAGGAGTTCGCGGCGAGCCTCGGCGGCAAGAACAAGGCGAAGCTGCTGCGCACCTCGCACGCGTTCCACTCGCCGATGACGGACCCGATCCTGGACGAGTTCACCGCGCTGATGGCCACAGTGCCGCTGCGCGCCCCGGCGGTGCCGTTCGTCTCGAACGTGACAGGCACCTGGATCACCGAGGCGCAGGCCACCGACCCGGCGTACTGGGCCGCGCACCTGCGCCGCCCGGTCCGCTTCGGCGCGTGCGTGGCCACGCTGCTCGCCGAGGGCACCTGGGCGCTCGTCGAGTGCGGCCCCGGCCGGCAGCTGGCCAACCTGGCCCGGATGCAGATCGCCAAGGCCGGCGAGGCACAGCGCGCGCTGACCCCGCTGGGCAGCCTGCCCGGCCCCGGCGAGCAGACCGGTGACGTGGCCGCGCTGCTCGGCACGGCCGGGGCGCTGTGGTGCGCCGGGGTGCCGGTGAGCGTCCCGGCCGACCCGCACGCGCGGCGGGTGCCGCTGCCCACGTACCCGTTCGAGCGGCGCCGCTACTGGATCGACCCGGACCCGGAGCAGGAGCTGGCCGCGGCGCCCGTCGAGACCGGCCCCCGCCCGCTGCCGGAGTGGTTCGCGGTGCCGGCGTGGCGGCAGGCCCCGCCGGTCCGCACGGCCGAGCCGCTGGGCCGCTGCCTGGTGCTGGCCGACGGCCCGCGCGGCGAGGCGCTCGTGGCCGCGTTGCGCTCCGCCGGCGACGACCCGGTCGAGGTACGCGCCGGCGACGCGTTCACCGCCACCGCGAACGGCTTCCGGCTGCGCCCCGGCGTACGCGCCGACGCCGAGGAACTGGTCGCCGCGCTCGGCGCCGACCTGCCCCGGCGGATCGTGCACGCGTTCGCGCTCGACGGCGAGCCGGCCGGCACCGACGCGGCGGCCGCCTGGGCGGCGCAGGAGCGCGGCTTCTTCGGCGCGCTGCACCTGGTGCAGGCCCTGGCCGGCGCCGGTGTGACGGCCGACGAGGCGGGCGTCCGCCTGGACCTGGTCACCGCCGGCATCGGCGACGTACGCGGCGACGACCTGACCCGCCCGGAGCACGCCACGCTGGCCGGCCTGGCCCGGGTGCTCCCGGCCGAGCTGCCCGGCCTGACCGTGCGGCTGCTCGACACCGACCCGGCCGCGCGCGGCGTGGCCGCCCTGGTGGCCGAGCTGCGCAGCCCGGTCGACGCCGAGCACCCGGAGGTGGCGCTGCGCGGCGACCGCCGCTGGCTGGCCGGCTACGAGCAGGTCACAGTTGCCGCCGAGGACGAGCCGGGCGTGCTGCGCGAGGAGGGCCGGTACCTGATCACCGGCGGTCTCGGCGGCATCGGCGTCACCCTCGCCGAGGACTTCGCCCGCCGGGTCCGCGCCAAGCTGGTCCTGCTGGCCCGTTCCGGGCTGCCCGAGCGGGACGAGTGGGACGCGCACCTCGCGGTGCACGGCGGCGCCGACCGGGCCGGGCGGGCCATCGCGGCGATCCGCCGGATGGAGGCCGCGGGCGCCGAGGTGCTGGTGCTCGCCGCCGACGTCACCGACGCCGACGACCTGCGCCGGGTCCGCGACGAGGCGGAGCGCCGGTTCGGCGGGCTGGACGGCATCGTGCACGCCGCCGGTCTGCCCGGCGGTGGCATGGCCGAGGTGAAGGACCGCGACGAGGCGCGGCGCGTGCTGGCCCCGAAGCTGGCCGGCACCCTGGCGCTGGCCCGGGTCTTCGGCGACCTGCCGCTGGACTTCGTCGTGCTCTGCTCCTCGATCACCGCGGTGATCGGCGGGTTCGGCCAGGTCGACTACTGCGCCGCGAACAACTTCCTGGACGCCTTCGCGCGCTCCGGCACCGGGTTCCGCGCGCCGGTGGTGTCGCAGAACTGGGGCGGCTGGGCCGAGGTCGGCATGGCGGTGGAGACCGCCGCGCCTGCCGCGTTCCGGGCCGCCGGGCGGGACACCGTCACCACGGCGGTCGCCCACCCGGTGCTCACCACGATGGTGGCCGGTCCGGACGGCACGGTGCTGCACGGCCTGGTCTCGGCCGACACCCACTGGCTGCTCGACGAGCACCGGATCGGCGGGGTGCCGGTGGTGCCGGGCACCGCCCACCTGGAGTCGGTGCGCGCCGCGGTGGTCGCGGCGCTGCCCGCGCCGGGACCGGACGCCGCGGTGGAGCTGCGGGACGTGGTGTTCCTGGAGCCGTTCTCGGTGCCGGACGGCACCGTGGCCCAGTACCGGGTCGAGCTGACCCCGGCCGAGGACGGCACCGACTTCGCCGTCGCCAGCCTCGCCGCCGGCCAGGCGCGCACCCACGTCCGCGGCACCGCCGGGTGGACCACCGACGCGGCGCCGCCGGCCGCCGTGCCCGCGGTGAACGGGCGGCGGGTCGACGACGACGCCTCGTTCGGCCGGGGACGCACCAGCATGCTCACGTTCGGGCCGCGCTGGGCGGCGCTGGCCGAGCACCACCTCGCCGACGGCGAGGAGCTGGCCCGGGTGCAGGCACCCGCCGCCGCGGTCGGCGACCTGCCCTCCTGGGGCATGCACCCGGCGCTGCTGGACGTGGCCACCGCGTTCGGCCGCGGGCAGGGCTCCGGCACCTACCTGCCGCTGTCGTACGGCCGGATCGTGGTGCGCGGCGCGCTGCCGGGGACGTTCCACAGTCACCTGCGGCACCGGCCCGCCGCCACCGACGAGGTGGTCGCCGCCGACCTGTCGCTGCGCGACCCGGACGGGCGGGAGCTGGTCGCGATCAGCGACTTCGTGCTGCGCCGGGTCGACCAGGAGGCGGTCACCGGCAACCTGACCGAGGCCCCGGCGGCGGACGCGGACGCCGCGGCACCGGTCACCGAGGACATCCGCCCGGTCGACGGCGCGGAGGCGTTCCGCCGCAGCCTCGCCGCCGGCCTCGGCGCCCAGGTGGTGATCACCACCCGCACCGTCGCCGACATCCGGCGCCGGGCGGCCCGGGTCACCACCGACAGCCTCGCCGAGGAGACCGACGCGCCGGCCGGCCCGGCCGGGGTCACCGGCGGCGGCTCGGCGGCGCCCGGCACCGAGCTGGAGAAGACGATCGCCCAGGTGTGGCGCGACGGCCTCGGCGTCACCGACGTCGGCGTGGACGACGACTTCTTCGCCCTCGGCGGCAACTCGCTGGTGGCCGTGCAGCTCATCGCCGCCATGCGCAAGGCGACAGGCGTACGGCTGCCGATGCGCAGCCTCTTCGAGACCCCCACGGTGGCCGGCCTGGCCGCCCGGATCGAGGAGCTGCGCGCCGAGGCGCCCGCCGACGCACCGGCCGCCCCGGCGGCGATCCCGGCCATCCCGCGGCTGCCCCGCGGCTGACACCCCCGACCAGAACCAGGAGACACCGCACCATGAGCGAGACAACCACGACGCTGCCGGTGGTCGTCGAGAGCGACGGCCGGGCGCTGACCGACCTGATCACGGCCCGGCGTGCCGAGCTGCGGGACACCCTCGTCGCGAGCGGAGGGCTGCTGTTCCGCGGCTTCGACGTGGGCGGCGTGGACGGCTTCGACCAGGCTGTCCGCGCACTGGCCGGCGAGCCGCTGACCTACACCGAGCGCTCCTCGCCCCGGCACTCCATCAAGGGCCGGGTCTACACCTCGACCGACTACCCGCCGGACGAGGAGATCTTCCTGCACAACGAGAACTCGTACCAGGCGCGCTGGCCGCTGACGCTGTTCTTCTACTGCGTCACGCCGCCGCAGACCCAGGGCGCCACGCCGCTGGCCGACGTGCGCCGGGTGTACGAGCTGATCGACCCGGCGGTCCGCGAGGAGTTCGTCCGCCGCCGGTGGATGCTGGTGCGCAACTTCCACGGCGACTTCGGCACCCGCTGGCAGGAGGTGTTCAACACCGAGAGCCGCGCCGAGGTCGAGGCGTACGCGGCTGACAACGGGATCACAGTGGAGTGGGTCGGCAAGGACGGCCTGCGTACCCGCGCGGTCCGCGACGCGGTGCACCACCGGCCCGGCTCGGACACCCCGCGCTGGTTCAACCACGCCACCTTCTTCCACCTCAGCACCCTGCCTGCCGACTACCAGGAAGGGCTGCTGGCCATGTTCGGCGCCGACGGGCTGCCGTCGAACACCTACTACGGCGACGGCGGCGAGATCCCCGCCGACGTCATGGACCACCTGCGCGCCGCCTACCGGGCCGCGACGGTCCGCTTCGACTACCAGCGCGACGACGTGCTGGTGGTGGACAACATGACCGCCGCGCACGGCCGGGAACCGTTCACCGGTCCCCGCAAGATCGCCGTGGCGATGGCCGAGCCGTACACCCCCGAGAACGCAGGAGCGAACTGACATGGCCGAACCCCGATTCCTGGTCGTCCGCAACGACGAGGAGCAGTACTCGATCTGGTCGGCCGACCGGGACCTGCCCGCCGGCTGGCACGACACCGGCTTCGCCGGCAGCCGTGAGGAGTGCCTGGCCCACGTTGACGAGGTCTGGACCGACATGCGTCCCCGCTCGGTGCGCGAGGCCCTCTCATGACGCAGGAGTGGACCTTCCCGGCCTCCTACGCCCAGGAGCGGGTGTGGATGGCCAACCAGCTCGACGCCGGGTCACCGGTGTTCAACGTGTCCTTCCCGTGGCTGTTCCCGGCCGACGTGGACGCGGACACGGCCGGCGACGTGGTCAACCGGGTCATCGCCCGGCACGAGGCGCTGCGTACCCACCTGCGGACCGACGACGGCGCGCTGGTGCAGGTCGTGCGCGCCCACGAGCCGGCGCCGCTGCCCGTCACCGACATCACCCACCTGCCGGCCGGTGAGCAGCGGGCCGAGTTCGAGCGCATCCGCGGCGAGATGGCCCGCACGCCGATCCCGCTGGACGCGGCGCCGCTGTGGCGGGCCCGGCTGATCCGGATGGAGGAGGGGCTGGCGCTGGCGTTCGTGGTGCACCACGCCGTCTTCGACAGCCACTCGGCGGTGCTGCTCCACGCCGAGCTGGTCGCGTTCTGCGAGGCCGCGCGCACCGGCGCCGAGCCCGCCGTGCCCGAGCTGCCCATCCAGTACGCGGACTTCGCGGTCTGGCAGCGCCAGCAGCTCACCGGCGAGGAGCTGGACCGGCAGCTCGCGTTCTGGACCGGTCACCTGGCCGGCGCTCCGGCGGTCACCGGCCTGCCGCTGGACCGGCCCCGCCCGGCCCAGCTCGGCTTCGCCGGTGACGAGGTGCGCTTCACGCTGCCCGACGGGCTGCTGGACCGCATCGGCGCGCTGGCCACCGGCGCGCAGGCCACCCCGTACATGGTGCTGCTGGCGGGTTTCGCGGCGCTGCTGTCGCGGATCTCCGGCGACGCCGACGTGGTGGTCGGCGTCTCCACCGCGGGCCGGGACAACCCGGAGCTGACGCCGCTGATCGGCATGTTCGTCAACCCGGTGGCGCTGCGCTGCGACGTCTCCGGCGACCCGGCGTTCGCTGCGCTGCTGGGCCGCGTCCGCAACGGCCTGATCGACGCCATGGAGCACGGGCAGACGCCGTTCCAGAAGATCGTCGAGGCGGTCGATCCACAGCGTGACCCGTCGGTGCAGCCGATCTTCCAGACCGCGCTGAACTGGATCCCGGACTCCGGCCTCGACCCGGTCGAGCTGGGCACGACGAAGGACGACCTGGCCTTCGACATCACCACCGGCGACTGCCGCCTGGTGTACCGCACCGAGCTGTTCGACAGGTCCACCGCCGAGACCGTGGTCCGCCGCTACGTACGGCTGCTCGCCGCCGCCGTCGCCGAGCCGGAGCGTACGGTCGGCGCGCTGCCGCTGCTCACCGACACCGAGCGGGAACGGGTGCTCGGCGCCTGGAACGACACCGCCCACGACGTGCCGGTGACCACTGTGGTCGACGAGGTGCAGCGGCAGGCCGCCGCCACCCCGGACGCGGCGGCGCTGGTCTGCGACGGCGTGACGCTCGGCTACGGCGAGCTGAACACCGCCGCGAACCGGCTGGCCCGGCTGCTGGTGGCGCGCGGCGCCGGCCCGGAGACCCGGGTCGCGCTGGCGCTGCCCCGCTCCTGCGATCTGGTCGTGGCGATGCTGGCGGTGCTCAAGGCCGGTGCCGCGTACGTGCCGGTGGACACCGCGTATCCGGCCGGCCGGATCGCGTACCTCGTGGAGGACGCCGCGCCCGCGCTGGTGGTGACCGCGCCGGACACGGCCGGCCTGGTGCCCGGCGACGCGCTGGTGCTCGACGGCGAGGTCGGCTCGGACCAGTCCGGCGACGACCTCACCGACGCCGACCGGGTCGCGCCGCTGCGCCCGGAGCACCCGGCGTACGTGCTCCACACCTCCGGCTCCACCGGCCGCCCGAAGGGCGTGGTGGTCGAGCACCGGGCGGTCACCGCGTACCTGGCCTGGGCCCGCGCCACCTACCCGGGGCTGGCCGGGGTGGCGCTGCTGCACTCGCCGGTGTCGTTCGACCTGACCGTCACCGGTCTGCTCGGCACGCTCACCGCCGGCGGCACGGTACGGCTCGCCGCGATCGACGAGCCCGCCGCCCGCGCCGGTGGCCGGCCCGCGTTCCTCAAGGTCACGCCGAGCCACCTGCCGCTGCTCGACGGCGAGCTGTCGCCGACGGCCGACCTGGTGATCGGCGGCGAGGCGCTGACCGGGGAGCAGCTCGCCGCCTGGCGGGCCGCGCACCCCGACGTGGCGGTGATCAACGAGTACGGCCCGACGGAGGCCACAGTGGGCTGCGTCGCGGCCCGCATCGCCCCGGGCGAGCCGGTCCCGGCCGGTCCGGTGCCGATCGGCACGCCCACCTGGAACACCCGGGCGCTGCTGCTCGACGCCGCGCTGCGGCCGGTGCCGCCGGGCGTGGTGGGGGAGCTGTACGTCACCGGCACCCAGCTCGCCCGCGGCTACCACGACCGGCCCGCCCTGACCGCCGAGCGGTTCCTGCCCTGCCCGTACGGCCCGCCCGGCGCCCGGATGTACGCCACCGGCGACCTGGCCCGCTGGCGTGCCGACGGCACGCTGGACTACCTGGGCCGCCGCGACGACCAGGTCAAGGTGCGCGGCATGCGGATCGAGCTGGGCGAGGTCGAGGCGGCGCTGCTGGCCCACCCGGACGTGCGCGCCGCCGCCGCTGCGGTCCGCACCGACGGCGGTGAGCCGACGCTCGTCGGCTACCTGGTGGGCCCGGCCCACGAGGACTCGGTCCGTGCCGAACTGGCCCGCGAACTGCCCGCGCACCTGGTGCCGGCCGCTCTGGTCCGGCTGGACGCGCTGCCGCTCACGCCCAACGGCAAGCTGGACCGCGCCGCGCTGCCCGCCCCGGCGGCGGCCGAGCAGGCCCAGGACAGCTACGTCGCGCCCCGCACCGAGGCCGAGGGTCTGGTCGCCGAGGTGTACGCCGAGATCCTCCAGGTGGAGAAGGTCGGTGCCCTGGACGACTTCTTCGCCCTCGGTGGCAACTCGCTGCGCGGCATGCGGGCGATGGCCCGGATCCGCGCCGAGGTGGACGTCGACCTGCCCATGCGGGCGCTGTTCAGCAGCCCCGTGGTGGCGGAACTGGCCGCCCAGATCGAACAGCGGATCGCCGCCGAAATCGACGGGCTCTCCGACACCGAGGTCGCCGCGCTGCTCGCGGCGGAAGAGGGAACCAACTGATGACCGACCTGAAGGATCCGGCCCGCGAGGCGGCCCGGCAGGCGCTGATCGCCCGACGGCTACGCGCCCGCCAGACCGCCCCCGCGGCCCGGATCACCCCCCGCCCGTCCGGCGCGGAGGTGCCGCTGTCCTACGCCCAGGAGCGGGTCTGGTTCATGGACCAGCTCGCCCCGGGCGAGGCGGCGTACCACATCGCGGTGCCGCTGCGGGTACGCGGACCACTCGACGTGGACGCGCTGCGCGCCGCCCTGACCGCGCTCGCCGACCGGCACGAGTCGCAGCGCACCCGCTTCCCGGCCGACGCCGACGGCCGTCCCACAGTGGTCGTCGCGGACACCGCCGACGTGCCGCTCACAGTGGTGGAGGCGCCCGACGAGGCCGCCGCGCAGGCGCTCGTCGACGCGGCGGCGGCCGAGCCGTTCGATCTGGCCAACGGACCGCTGCTGCGGGCCCTGCTGATCCGGCTGACCGCCGACGACCACGTGCTGTTCCTCGCCCAGCACCACATCGTCGGCGACGGCTGGTCGGTGGACGTGCTGCTGCGCGACCTGATCACGCTCTACCGGGGCGGCGAGCCGCCCGCCCTGCCGATCCAGTACGGCGACTTCGCCGTCTGGGAGGCCCAGGAGCTGGACGGCCCGCAGGCCCGGGCGCACGTCGACTACTGGAAGCAGCAGCTGGCCGGCATCACCCCGCTGGAACTGCCGCTGGACCGGCCCCGCCCGGCCACCCAGACCTACCGGGGTGACTTCGTCGAGTTCCAGCTCGACCCGTCCGCCACCGAGACGCTCAACGCGCTCACCCGGGACAGCGGCGGCACCCTGTTCATGACGCTGCTCGCCGCGTACCAGGTGCTGCTGGCCCGGCACGCCGGCCAGGACGACTTCGCCATCGGCGCGTCGGTGGCCGGCCGGTCCGCGCCGGAGCTGGAGAACGTCGTCGGCATGTTCATCAACATGCTGCCGCTGCGCGCCGACCTGGCCGACGATCCGACGTTCGCCGAGCTGCTGGAGCGCACCCGCCGTACCGTGCTCGACGGGTTCGAGCACGCCGAGGTGCCGTTCGCCAAGGTGGTCCACGAGCTGGGCCTGCCGCGCGACGTCAGCCGCTCCCCGGTGTTCCAGACCATGTTCGTGCTCCAGAACTACGAGATGGGCCGCTTCCGCGGCGTGTCCCGCACCGACGAGGTCACGTTCTCCTGGACCCCGATGGAGTTGCAGGCCACCCGGTTCGACTTCGAGCTGCACGCGGTGGAGACCGTCGACGGGCTCTGGGGCAAGCTGGTCTTCAACACCGACCTGTTCGACCGGGCCACAGTTGAGCGGATGGCGCAGCGGTGGACCGCGCTGCTGGACGCCGTCGTCGCCGCGCCGGACACCCCGGTGTCCCGGCTGCCGCTGCTGCCCGCCGCCGAGCGGGACCTGCTGGCCGCCTGGAACGACACCACAGCCGACTTCCCGCGCACCGAGACGCTGCACGGCCCGA
The DNA here is from genome assembly GCF_007827625.1 of Micromonospora sp. CNZ297. Taxonomy (NCBI): domain Bacteria; kingdom Bacillati; phylum Actinomycetota; class Actinomycetes; order Micromonosporales; family Micromonosporaceae; genus Micromonospora; species Micromonospora sp. CNZ297. The sequence continues at coordinate 72,500 of NZ_VISU01000017.1, forward strand.
TCGAGGAGCGCGCCGCGGCCACCCCGGACGCGGTCGCGGTCACCATCGACGGGCACAGCCGCACGTACGCCGAGCTGAACGCGCAGGCCAACCGCGTCGCGCACCGGCTGCGCGCGGCCGGCGTCGGCCCGGAGACCCTGGTCGGGGTCTGCGCGGAACGGTCGGTGGAACTCGTCGCCGGCCTGCTCGGCGTGCTCAAGGCCGGCGGCGCGTACCTGCCGCTGGACCCGGAGTACCCGGCCGACCGGCTCGCGTTCATGGTCGGCGACGCGGACGCGCCTGTGGTGCTCGTTCAGTCGCACCTGCGCGACGTGCTGCCCGACACCGGCGCCACGGTGCTCGAACTCGACGACGCCACGGTCTGGGCCGACCGGCCCGACACCGACCCGGCACCGGCCGCCGGGCCGGAGAACCTGGCGTACGTCATCTACACCTCCGGGTCCACCGGCCGCCCGAAGGGCGTGCCGAACACACACCGGGGCATCGTCAACCGGCTCGACTGGATGCAGAAGACGTACGGCCTCGGCGCCGACGACGCGGTGCTCCAGAAGACCCCGGCCAGCTTCGACGTGTCGGTGTGGGAGTTCTTCTGGCCGCTGCGCACCGGCGCCCGCCTGGTGCTGGCCAAGCCCGGCGGCCACAAGGACGCCGGTTACCTGCGCGACCTGCTGGTGTCCGAGCGGATCACCACCGCCCACTTCGTCCCGTCGATGCTGACCGTCTTCCTCGCCGAGGACGGCGTGGAGGCGGCCACCGCGCTGCGCCGGGTGATCTGCTCCGGTGAGGAGCTGCCGCTGGCCTCGGCCACCGACTTCACCGCCCGGCTGCCCTGGTGCGGCCTGCACAACCTGTACGGCCCGACCGAGGCGGCCATCGACGTGACCGCCTGGGCGTGCGAGCCGGACCGGCTCGCGCAGGTGACGAGCGTGCCGATCGGCGCGCCGATCGCCAACCTGCGGCTGCACGTGCTCGACCCGTCCGGCGCGCAGTGCCCGGTCGGGGTGGCCGGTGAGCTGCACATCGGCGGTGCCGGGCTGGCCCGCGGCTACCACCGCCGACCCGCGCTGACGGCGGAGAAGTTCGTCCCCGACCCGTTCTCCGCCGAGCCGGGCGCCCGTCTCTACCGCACCGGCGACCTGGCTCGCTGGGTCGTCGGCCCGGACGGCGCCGGGGTGATCGAGTTCCTGGGCCGCATCGACCACCAGGTCAAGCTGCGCGGTCTGCGCATCGAGCTGGGCGAGATCGAGAGCGCGCTGCGCGATCAGCCGGGCGTCACCGAGGCGACGGTGATCGTCCGCGAGGACAGCCCGGGCGACAAGCGGCTCACCGCGTACCTGGTCGGGGAGGCCGAGCACGCCGCGCTGAAGGCGGCGCTGAAGGACACGCTGCCCGAGTACATGGTGCCGGCCGCGTTCGTCACGCTCGACGCGCTGCCGCTGACCCCCAACGGCAAGCTGGACCGCAAGGCGCTGCCCGCGCCGGTGGTCACCCGCGAGGCGTCGGTGGCGCTTGTGGAGCCGCGCGACGACACCGAGCGGGCGCTCGCCGCGATCTGGTCCGAGGTGCTGGGCGTGGACACGCTCGGCATCGACGACGACTTCTTCGACCTGGGCGGGCACTCGATGCTCGCCACCCAGGTCGTCGCCAAGATCCGCAAGGCGGAGCTGGGCGGCCGGGCGGTCGGCGTGATGGACCTGTTCCAGCAGCGCACCATCCGCGACCTCGCCGCGTTCATCTCCGGCGACGCCGCGCAGGAAGGGCCACGCCGGCTGCTCTACGAGCTGACCAAGCCGATCCCGGCGGGTAAGCGGGTGCTGACGTACGTCTGCGTCCCGTACGGCGGCGGCAGCGCCATCGTCTACCAGCCGCTGGCCGACGCGCTGCCGGCCGGGTACGGGCTGTGGTCGCTGGCGATCCCCGGCCACGACGTGGGTCTGAGCGAGGACGCGCTGCCGTTCGACGAGCTGACCAGCCGGGTGGCCGACGAGATCCTGGAGCGGGTCGAGGGGCCGATCGCCCTGTACGGCCACTGCGGCGTGGGCAGCGCCATCCTCGCCGACGTGGCCCGCAAGGTCGAGGCGGCCGGCCGGGAGCTGGAGGCCGTCTACATCGGCGCCATGTTCCCGTTCGCCCGCCCGAAGGGCGTGATCGCGGCGCTCCGCGACCGCCTCGAGCGGCTCAGCAGCAACAGGCACTCCGCGAGCTGGCTCAAGTCGATGGGTGTGGACACCGACGAGCTGGACCCGGAGCAGGCCGACCGGATCATCAGCAACATGCGGGCCGACTCCCGCGCCTCGGAGGAGTACTTCACCCGGCTGCTGGACCAGCAGGCGGCGAAGCTCCGGACGCCGATCATCTCGGTGGTCGGCTCCGAGGACCCGGTGACCGACTACTACCGCGAGCGGTACGCCGAGTGGCAGTTCCTCAGCGACACGCTCGGCCTCGTCGTCCTCGACCAGGCCGGGCACTTCTTCCTCAAGTACCGCGCCGAGGAACTGGCCGAGATCGTCACGCAGGTGCACCCGGCGGTGGTCGCCGGTGACGTCAGCGCGCTGACGCCGGAGGCCCGGGGTGAGGACGCCGGCTGGGTGGTGGCCGACACGCTGCGGGTGGGCGAGGACCGCAAGCCCACCAAGACGGTCAAGCCGAGCATGGGCCGGTTCATGGCCATCACGACCGGTCAGCTCATCTCCAGCACCGGTTCCGCGCTGACCGCGTTCGCGCTGCCGATCTGGCTGTTCAACCGCACCGGCTCGGTGGCGAACCTCGGCCTGCTCTGGGCGCTCGCGCTGATCTGCGGCGTGCTCATGCTGCCGGTGGCCGGCGCGCTTGTCGACCGGGTCAGCCGGCGCCGGATCATGATGACGGCGAGCTGCTTCGCCGGGTCCGTCCAGCTCGTGCTGGCGGCCCTGTTGTGGACCGACAACCTGGTGCTCTGGCACATCTACATGCTGGTGGCGCTCAGTTCGGTGGCCGGTTCGTTCCAGCGGATCGCGTTCCAGTCGGCGGTGCCGCAGCTGGTGCCCAAGCGCTACCTCGGGCACGCCATGGGCATCACCCAGCTGTCCACCGGTGTGGCCACGCTGCTCATGCCGGCGTTCGCGGCCGGCCTGCTCGCCACCATCGAGCTGAAGGGCATCCTGCTGGTCGACGTGGCCAGCTACGTGTTCGCGGTGCTCACCCTCGCCGTGGTCCGCTTCCCGGACGCGCTGGGCTGGCGGCCCCGGGAACGGCTGCTGGTGGCCATCGCCAACGGCATGCGCTACTCGTGGCGGCACCGCGGGTTCCGGCTGATGCTCGGCTACTTCGCGCTGGGCAACATCTTCCTGGCGCCCGCGCTGGTGCTCATCACGCCGCTGGTGCTGTCGTTCGGCAGCCCGACCCAGGTGGCGCAGGTGGCGCTGGCCGAGGCGGTCGGCGCGGTGCTCGGCGGCGTGCTGATGTCGCTGTGGGGCGGTCCGCGCAAGCGCCGGATGATCGGCGTGCTGATCGGCAACCTGGGCACCGCGATCGGCTGCGTGCTGATCGGCCTGGACGCGTCGGTGGCGATGATCTGCGTCGGCTTCTGCTGGCTGGCCATGTCGATGACCACCGCGCAGTCGATCTACGCGACGATCGTCCAGGTGAAGGTGCCGCAGCGCTTCCACGGCCGGGTGTTCAGCCTCAACCAGACCATCTCCTGGTCGACGCTGCCGATCGGGTTCGCGCTGCTCGCGCCCGGCGCCACCGCGCTGTTCGAGCCGATGCTCGCACCCGGTGGGGCGCTGGCCGGTTCGGTGGGCGCGGTGATCGGCACCGGACCGGGCCGGGGCATCGGTTTCGCGTACATCTGCTTCGGCGCGGCGCTGATCCTCATCACGCTGGGCGGGTTCGCGATCCGGCTGCTGCGCCGGTTCGACCTGGAGGTGGAGGACTCCCTGCCGGACGACCTGATCGGCGCCCAGGAGCGTGAGAAGCGCCTGGCCGCCAAGGCCGAGAAGAAGGAACTCGTCTCGGTCTGACCCCGCCTCCCATCAGGTTGATCAAGGAATTCGCGTCGGTTCCGGGCTTCCGGCCGGCGCGAACTCCTTGATCACCGGGGCTAGCATCGGTGCGATGAGCGAGGACGTCACCGACGCGCTGTTGCGGGAGATGGGGCGCCTCGATCCGTGCGCCGCAGTGGTCGAGGCCGGCGAGCAGGACGCCGACGGCCTCACCGACTACAGCCCGGACGGTCACCAGGCCCGCGCCGACCTCGCCGCCCGCGCCCTGCGCCGGATCGAGGCGCTGCCCGCGACCCCGCTGCACGCCCACCTCGCCGAACGGCTGCGCGCCCGGATCGCCTTCCACGACGCCGGGGAGGACCTGCGGGAACTGCACGCCGCGGCCACCGGCCCGCTCCAGCTCATCCGGCAGTGCGTCGAATCAGCGGTGCCGGGCCGCGACGCCGGGCACGCGGCCTCCGAGGACGGCTGGGCCCGCGTCGGCGCGCGCCAGGCCGCGATCCCGGCCGCACTCGACGGGTACGCCCGGAGCCTCGTGCTCGCCGCAGCGCGCGGTCACCTGCCGGCCCGGCGTCAGGTGGAGCTGGTGACGCAGCGCTGCCGCGCCTGGATCGACGACGACATCGCCCTGGTGCAGCGGTACGGCGACGGCCCGCAGCGCGCCTCGTTGCAGGCGGCGGTCGAGGGCTCGCGGGAGGCGTACCGGAGATTCGCCGCGACGCTCACCGCGGACCTCGCGCCCCGGGCGCACGACGACGAGGCCTTCGGCCCGGCGCGGTACGCCCTCTGGGTGCGGGCCTTCCTCGGCGCGGAACCGGACCTGCGCGAGCTGTACGCGTGGGGCTGGGACGAGTTCACCGCGATCGAGGCGGAACTGGTCGCCGAGGCGAGAACCCTGGGCGGCACCGTGCCCGAGGTGCGGGACCGGCTCGACCGTCCCGACGCGCCCGGCGTCCTGCGCAGCCGGGACGCGTTCGCCGCCTGGCTCCAGGAGCTGCTGGAGGCCACCACCGAGCGGATGCACGGCACGCACTTCGACATCCCGGCACCGCTGCGGCGCATCGAGTCACGGGTCACCACGTCGGGCGGCACCGCCTACATCGGGCCGTCGCGGGACCTGACCCGGCCGGGCCGGGTCTCGTGGCTGCTGCCCGAGGGCCGGGAGCACTTCTCCACCTGGTGGGCGTACAGCACCGTGTACCACGAGGGCGTCCCCGGCCACCACCTGCACCTCGGCTCGGAGGCGTGCCGGGGCGGCCCCGGTCAGCGGCTGAACCTGCTCGGCGGGCTCTCCGGCGCCCAGGAGGGCTGGGCCCTGTACGCCGAGCGGTTCATGGACGAGCTGGGACTCTACGAGCAGCCGGGCGCCCGGCTGGGACACCTGTTCATGCAGTTGCTGCGGGCGGCCCGGGTGGTGCTCGACATCGGCCTGCACCTGAAGCTGCCGATGCCCTCCGGCGGCGGCGCGCGGTGGACGCCGGACGCCGCGCTGGACCTGCTGCGCGAGCGCTGCCACCAGGGCCCGTACGCGCCACTGGAACTGGCCCGCTACCTGGGCCGGCCCGGGCAGGCGCTGACCTACAAGGTGGGGGAGCGGGTGTGGCGGGACGGCCGCGCGGCGTTCCCCGGCGACCGGCGCGCGTTCCACAACCGGGCGCTGGAACTCGGCTCGCTGGGACTGGACCAGCTCACGAGCGCGCTCGCCGCCTATCCGGCCTCGTCGGCGGGCAGCTCCTCCGGGTCGGCCACCCAGGCGGAGTAGACAGGCAGCGCGTGCCACGGCCCACCGGCCGGGTCGGTGGTCACCGCGACGACCGCGTACGGGTGACCGAACCGCAGCTCGGCGACGCGGGCGACACCCTCCGGCGGCAGGCCAGCCACCATGCCGAACGCCGTCACCGCGGCGGCCTCGAAACCGTAGCGCCCGAACCGGGCCACCGCGGACTGCGCGGCGTCGAACCCCGGCCCGGCCAGGCCCAGCAGCTCGCCGAGCGCCCGGGCCGCCGCGTCGAAGCCGAACCCGGGTGCGGTCAGGTCGTGCCGGCTGCGCGCCGACCAGCAGGGCAGCACCGCCGTGGCGCGTTCCTCCCGGCCGTCCGGGGCGAACGTGTTGACCGGCTTCTCCCGCAGCGTCCACAGCGGCGTCTCGCCCAGCGGCAGGTCGAACAGTGACAGGCGGCCCGGCACGGAGTCCGGGATGAGCGCGGCGGCGCTCGCCAGCTCCTGCGCGGCGGCCAGCACGTCGGCCGCGGGCACCTCGGGCGCGGCGGCCACCGACACCACGAGCATCCCCGCGCCGTCGTCGCCGGTGCGGGCCGGCACCGCGTGCACCGCCACGTCACCGGCCCGGTCGGTGGCCGCCACCCAGCAGCGGTGCCCGAACGGCGGTGTCCGCAGCACCCGGCTCAGCCGCCCGGCCCAGGCGCTGCCCGCGCCCAGATCCGTGCCCGGGGCCGTGTCGAACGGGTCGGCCCACGACACCCGGGTCGCGAGCGCGCTGGCCAGGACCAGCAGGGTGTCCGGGGCGATGTCGACCGGGAAGCGGTCGATCAGTCCGCCGGTACGCTCCCGGGCCCAGGCGTCCAGCGCCGCCTGGTCCGGCAGCGGACCGCGCTCGGTGGCCTCCGGGAGAGTGGCCCGCCACGCGGCCAGCTCGTCGGCCGGGGTGCGCTCCCACAGCGCGGTGGCGGCGGCGACCATCGGGTGCGGCGCGGCGAGCAGCGCCCGGGCCTCGGCGGCGGCGTCGTCCGGGTCGGCGTCGAGCGCCTCGGTCAGCGCCGCGCGGGCGTCGCCGGTGGCGGCCGGGCCGGCCAGCGCCAGCAGCAGCCAGGCGCCCAGCGGGGAGGCGACGTGGTGGGTGTCACCGGCGGCGCGGTGCAGCCGCTCGGCGTAACGGGCCAGGGGTGCGCGCAGAGGAGTCACGGCTCCACTCTGCCCGCCGCCGCGCCCGGTGGCACGTCCCGGTCACGACCACAGTTCGAACGGCTCGTCGATCTCCTTCCCGGCCAGGAACGCCGGCAGCAGCTCGGGCAGCCGCCCGGGATAGCAGCGCGGCCGCTCGGCGAGCACCTCGGCCAGCGGCCACCAGCGGAACCCGAAGTAGTCCTCCACCTCGTAGTCCAGCCGCAGCGCCTCGTCCACGTCCGGCCCGGGGCCGGGCAGCCGTACCGTCACCACCACCTCGTCCTGGAGGTGGCGGCGCTGCCGGTGCCGGAAGCTGGCCCGCCGCCGCCACGTCGGCGCGCCCACCTCGTCCGGGCCGATCGCGATACCTGTCTCCTCGCGCAGCTCGCGTAACGCGGCCTCCCGGTACGTCTCACCCGGGTCCAGGCCGCCGCCGGGTAGCTCCCACCACACGCCGAGGTCCGGGTGGTCCGGGTCGCGGGTGTGGAACAGCAGCAGGCGGTCGGCGGCGTCGAGCACCACCAGCCGCACCGCGCTGCGCTCGAACAGCGGCAGATCGTCGGGCAACTCCACGCCCCCAGCGTAAGGAAGGGCCCCTTCTTAACGCCTCCGGTAGTAGAAGGGCCCCTTATTAACAGCGCGCCTCGCGAGGCTCCCCGCCCGGCGGCGCCGGCGGTGAACGCGGCGCGGATCTGGTGGCGGGGCACCGTCACCGGCGCATGATGGCATCGCGTACCCGGCCCGGCGACCCGATTCCCGGGCGGTCGCACCCCGGCCGCTAGGCTGCCCGCCGTGGCAGGTCTGTTGAGGAACGTGGCGTCGAAGCTCGGCCGGATCACCCGGGGCGTACCCGCCCCCACCCGCACCGGCGGGCCGATCCCGGCGCAGGTCGCGCGCCGCCGCCAGGTCAGCGCGTTGCAGCGCCGCGAGTTGTCGTACGCCCCGGAGCCGGACGGGCAGGCCGACCCGGGCGAGATCGTGTGGACCTGGGTGCCCTACGAGGACGATCCCCGCCAGGGCAAGGACCGTCCGGTGCTGGTGGTGGGGCGGCACAGCCGCACGCTGTTCGGGCTGATGCTGTCCAGCCAGAGCGACCGGGACGGCCAGCGGCACTGGCTGGCGCTCGGCCCGGGGGAGTGGGACCGGGACAGTCGGCCGAGCTGGGTACGCCTGGACCGGGTGCTCACCATGCGCGAGGACAGCATCCGCCGCGAGGGTGCGGTGCTGGACCGGCCGCGGTTCGACCGGGTCGGGCAGGCGTTGCGCGCCGGCTACGGCTGGCGCTGACCCACCGGACGGAGCCCGCCCCGGCACCCCGCGACGAGCTGGGGCAGGCAAGGCGGACCGGGCCCAGCGGTCCGCGACGGACGTGCCGCCCAGCACCCCGCGACGAGCTGGGGCAGGCAAGGCGGACCGTGCCCGGCACCCCGCGACGAGCTAACGGACGAGCCGGACTCAGCACTCCGCGACGAGCTGGCGGGCCGGACGGGCGGCGCCGAGCGTCTTCGCCTCGTACATGGCCGCGTCGGCGCGGCAGAGCGCGTCGGTGAGCTGGGTGGGGCAGTGCACCGGCGCGAGCCCGACCGAGGCGGTGACCTGGATGCTGCGCGCGCCCAGCGGGATCGGCGCGGCGAGCGCCTCGCAGAGCCGCCGGGTGGCGTGCTCGATCCACCGGCGGTCCGCGGTCGGGCTGGCCAGCAGACCGGCGAACTCGTCGCCGCCGAGCCGGGCCACCAGGTTGGGGCCGGCGAACGCGGCGAGCCGCTGCGCCACGCTGACCAGCACCTGGTCTCCGGCGGCGTGCCCGTAGCGGTCGTTGACCTGCTTGAAGTTGTCCAGGTCGAGCACCACCGCGACGAGTGGCTGCCCGGCGGGGTCGGTGAGCAGGGCGGCGGCCAGCCGGAAGAACGCGCGGCGGTTCGGCAGCCCGGTGAGCGGATCGTGGCTGGCGGCGTGCCGCTCGGCGGCCAGCTCGGCCTGGAGCAGCTCGATCTCGGCTTCGGCGCGCAGCGCGCGGCGGCGTAACTGCCAGGCGGAGACGAGCGCGCCCGCCGCGGAGATGCCGGAGGCGATGGTCATCGGATCCGCCAACGCGTCCTCCTCACCGCAGTCCCGAAGCCGCGCGGAGCGGCGTCCCGGGGCCGGGCTCGGGTCACCGTGCGTGAACGAACCGGCACACCGTATTTCGGTTATCATGCTCTCTGTCCATTGCAGATGCAATAGCAGATGCACGTGCATCTCACTCCTCAGTCGACAGACGTCGCCACCCACCGCTCCTCCCGCGGCCTCGGCTGGCTCATCCCGAAGGACGCCCATGCAGCAACCCCCGAACGGCGTGCCCGTGACCGAGTTGCCACCGATGCGCTGGTTGAAGAGCCGCCGCAGCAACCCCAGCGGCAACTGCGTCGAACTGGCCGAGTTGCCCGGCGGTGGTGGCATCGCGGTCCGCAACTCCCGGCACCCCGAGGGTCCGGCACTGATCTACACAGTGGACGAGATCGCCGCGTTCGTGCTCGGCGCCCGGGACGGCGACTTCGACCACCTGATCCCGCCGTCCCGTACACGGGACTGACTCCGTCCGTCCGGAGGAGTTCACCTCACTGTCGGTTCATGGCATGCTTACTCGTCGGTCCGGGAGGGTGCCCGGCCGGGGCGTCGGGATGCGAGGGCGGTCAGGTGGCGACGGTGCCCGTCGAGGGTGGTCCGACAAGCGGTCCGACAGTGCTGCGCATGCTGCTCGGCGGGCAGTTGCGCCGGCTGCGGGAGAGCGCCGGGGTCAGCCGCGAGACGGCCGGCTGGGAGATCCGCTCGTCGGAGTCGAAGATCAGCCGGATGGAGCTGGGCCGGGTCGGCTTCAAGGAGCGCGACGTGGCCGACCTGCTCACGCTCTACGGCGTCACCGCTCCGGAGGACCGTGACGCGCTGCTCAAGCTGGCCCGGGACGCGAACAGCCCGGGCTGGTGGCACCGCTACGGGGATGTGCTCCCCGCCTGGTTCCAGTCGTACCTGGGCCTGGAGGCGGCCGCCGCGCTGATCCGCACGTACGAGGTGCAGTTCGTGCCCGGCCTGTTGCAGACCGCCGCGTACGCCCGGGAGGTGATCCTGCTCGGCCACCGCAGCGCGTCGGCGGCGGAGCTGGACCGGCGGGTGGAGCTGCGGATGCAGCGCAAGGAACTGCTGCGACGCCCCAACCCGCCGCAGTTGTGGGCGGTGCTCGACGAGGCGGTGCTGCGCCGCCCGATCGGCGGCACCGCGGTGATGCGCGAGCAGATGGACGCGCTGATCGAGGCGACCTCGGGCCCGCACGTGCGGTTGCAGATCGTCCCGTTCGCCGCCGGCGGGCACGCCGCGGCCAGCGGCGCGTTCAGCATCCTGCGCTTCGGTGACGCCGACCTGCCCGACATCGTCTACATCGAGCAGCTCACCAGCGCGATCTACCTGGACAAGCGCGACGACCTCGACTTCTACGCCGAGGCGATGGAGAGGTTGTGCGTGGAGGCCGCGCCGCCGGAGCGGACCCCCGAGTTGCTGGCCCGCATGCGCGACGAGCTGTACCCGGCCTGAGCGGCGCGGCGCCGGGCAGTAGCATGACGGCGACCGGAGACAGTGGACGGTGGCACGCGAGTCGTGGAGGCGGCCTTGACCAGCGACGCACCAGGTACGGCACCCGAGTCGGGCCGGATCGACACCACGGTGGCGCATCCCGCCCGCCGGTACAACTACTGGCTCGGCGGCAAGGACAACTTCCAGGCCGACCGCGACTCCGGCGACGCGATGGCCGCCCGGTTCCCGACCATCCGGATCAGCGCGCTGGAGAACCGGCGGTTCCTGCGTCGCGCGGTGCGGCACCTGGCCGGCGAGGCGGGCATCCGGCAGTTCCTGGACATCGGCACCGGCATCCCCACCGCCGACAACACGCACGAGGTGGCGCAGTCGACCGACCCGCGCGCCCGGGTGGTCTACGTCGACAACGACCCGATCGTGCTGGCCCACGCCCGCGCGCTGCTCACCAGCTCGCCCGAGGGCGCCACCGCCTACCTCGACGCGGACCTGCGTGACCCGGAGCGCATCCTCGCCCACCCCGACCTGCGCCGCACGCTGGATCTCTCCCAGCCGGTGGCGTTGATGCTGCTGGCGGTGCTGCACTTCGTGCCCGACGGTGAAGATCCGTACGCGATCGTCGGCCGCCTGCTGGACGCGTTGCCCGCCGGCAGTTACCTGGCCGCCTCGCACGCCACCCACGACTACCTGCCGGAGGAGGTGGCCGCCGAGGCGAAGGCGGCGGCCCGCGGCGGCGGCCCGCACGGCGTGATCAACCTGCGCAGCCGGGAGGAGGTCGTGCGCTTCTTCGACGGCCTGGAGCTGGTCGAGCCGGGCGTCTGCTCGGTCGCCGAATGGCGCGCCGACGGCGAGCCCGAGCCGCGCCCGTCGGTGGTCGACGTCAGCATGTACGGCGGGGTCGCCCGCAAGCCCTGACCCGGGCCCTCGCGACGGGCGGTTGACGGGCACGGGGACCGGACGGGCAGACTGGAGGCATCATGTCGCCTTTCACGCCCGCCCTGCGCCTGCACGACCGATATGTCCTGCGCGAACGCATCGGCCTCGGCGGGATGTCCGAGGTGTGGCGCGCCGACGACGAGGTGCTGCACCGGCCCGTCGCGGTCAAGGCCCTCGCCGGGCAGCTCGCCGCCGATCCGCAACTGCGGGCGGTCATCCAGCGCGAGGCCCGCGCGGCGGCGCGGCTCACCCACCCGCACGTGACCCAGGTGTACGACTACGGCGAGGCGACGCTGGACGGCGGCGTCGTGGTCCCGTACCTGGTGATGGAGCTGGTGGAGGGCCAGACGCTCGCCGACCGGCTGGCCGGCGGGCCGCTGGCCTGGCCGGACGCGGTCCGCACGGCCGGGCAGGTCGCCGGGGCGCTGGCCGCGGCGCACCGGATCGGCGTGGTGCACCGCGACGTCAAGCCGGCGAACGTGATGCTCACCGAGACCGGCGCTAAGGTGCTCGACTTCGGCATCGCCGCGCCCGCCGGCCCGCACCCGGTCACCGGGCAGACCGGCGCGCTGCTGATGGGCACTCCCGCCTACTTCGCCCCGGAACGGCTCGACCCCGGCCCGGCGAACCCGGCCGGCGACGTGTACGCGCTCGGCGTGCTGCTGTACCGCAGCCTCACCGGTCAGGCGCCGCTGCCGGTGCGCAGCTGGGACGACGTGCTGGACGTGCGGCGCAACCGGCCGCCGGTCCCGCCGCTGCGGGTGCCCGGCCTGCCGCCGGAGATCGCCGACCTGGTCCTGGCCTGCCTGGCGGCGGACCCGGAGCGGCGGCCCACCGCGGCTCGGCTCGCCGACCGGCTCGGCGCGGGCCGCCCGGTGGACCCGCCGACCGCGATCCTGCCCACAGTGGCGCCGGTGGCGCACCCGCCCACCCTCGTCGAGCGGTCCCCGGCCGCCGCGTCCCGCCCGGTCCCGCCGGCACGTCCCGTCGCGCCGCCGCGCCCGGCGGTCTCGTCGAACCGGCTGCTCGGGCTGCTCGTCGCCGGTGCCGTGGTGCTGCTGCTCGCGGTGGTCGGCTCGCTGGTGTGGGGCGACGGCTCCGGCACGCCGCCGGCCGCCGCGCCCACCGCCGGCCCGTCGACGCGTGCCGCCGAACCGCCCGCCCCGGAGCCCAGCAGTGCCGCGCCGACGTCGGCGGCAGCCGAGCCGGTGACGCTGCGTCAGCTCGGCGACCGGTTCGGTGAGCTGCTCGACCGGGCCGAGGCGATCGGGCTGATCGACCGCAAGACCGCCGACGACCTGCGGAAGAAGGCCGCCGAGCTGGACCGGGGCAAGCCGAAGGACCGCGACAAGCGGGTCGAGGACCTGCGGGAGAAGATCGAGGACGCGGCCGAGGACGACAAGATCGATCCGGTCACCGCCGCCGCGCTGCGCAAGCTGATCGACGGCTACGAACGGCTGCGCGGCGGCGGCGCCGACGAAGGCTGACCGTCAGTGCAGCGTCCCGGTGACCACCTCGCCGATGCCCGTGCCGGCGCGGACCACCGGCTCACCCGCCGGTGACCAGATCCCGGAACCACCCGCGGCCCGCGCGTACCCGCCTCCGGTCGAGCCGGCGAAACTGGCCGTCGCCACCCACACGCCGTGCTCGGCGGCGACGCGGCGGGCACGTTCGTCCGGCACGGCCGCGTCGTCGGCCGACTCGAGCACCCCGGCCAGGTAGGCGTCCGCGCCGAGCGCCACAGTGGCCGCCGCGTGCTCCGGCGTCCCCGTGTCCTTGCACACCGCCAGCCCCAGCCGCCAGCCGTCCACATCGAGCACCGCCGGCTCCCGGCCCGGTCGCATGTGCCGCGGCTCCGCGCCACCCAGGAACATCTTCCGGTACGCGACCCGCACGCCCTCCGCGTCGATCACGAGCACCCCGATGTGCGGGCCGGGCACCGGCGCCCCGGCCAGCGCCAGCGTGCCGGTCTCGGCGCAGGCCGCCCGCAGAGGCGCGAGCCTCGGGTCGGCCGGGTCCAGCGGCGCGGCGGTCAGCTCGTACCCGGTCAGCGACATCTCCGGGAAGACCACCACGCGCGCCCCGGCGGCGCGTACCGCGTCGGCGTGCCGGGCGGCGTTGCCCTCGACGTCGTGGGAGCGGGTCAGCGGCTGGGCGACGGCGATCCGCAACGGCGTACGCATGACGTACACGATAATGGTTTCCATGACGCGTGGTCGTCCGCGGCTTCGCCCCGTAACGTTGGTCCGATGATCGGAAACGCACAGCTGCTCGCCGTCCCCCGGGCGAGCACCGCGCGGGCCGCGGAACCGTCCGGCGACGGAGTAGCCGGCTGGGTCACCGGCCTGATGGAACGGCTCGGTGGGCCGGGCGCCGGCCTCGCGGTGGCCCTGGAGAACCTGTTCCCGCCCATCCCCAGCGAGGTGATCCTGCCGCTGGCCGGCTTCACCGCGAGCCAGGGCCGGATGAGCCTGGCCGGCGCCATCTTCTGGACCACGCTCGGGTCGATCGTGGGCGCGCTGGCGCTGTACTACATCGGCGCGGCCCTCGGGCGGGACCGGATGCGCGCCCTGGCCGCGCGGCTGCCGCTGATCAAGCTGGAGGACGTGGACCGCACCGAGGCGTGGTTCCTGCGCCACGGCGTCAAGGCGGTGTTCTTCGGCCGGATGATTCCGATCTTCCGCAGTCTCATCTCCATCCCGGCCGGAGTGGAACGGATGCCGGTTCCGGTATTCCTGCTCTACACCGCGCTGGGCAGCCTGATCTGGAACACCACGTTCGTGCTCGCCGGTTACCTGCTCGGCGAGCAGTGGCACGTGGTCGAGGCGTACGCGGGCACGTTCCAGAAGGTCGTCATCGTGGCCGTGGTGGCCGGTGTCTGCTGGTTCGTGGTCAGCCGCGTCCGCCGCTCCCGCCGCACCGCCGGGGACGTGCCGCAGGAGGCGGAGGCGCCGCCGGAGCCGCAGCCGACCCCGCAGGGCACCGTCTACCGGGGCGGCTGGTACTCCCGGGCGGAGGACTGAGGCAGGGTCAGCACGGCGGGTAGAGCGGGCGGGTGCCGGCGCCGGCGGCCCGGGCGGCGTGGTCGCTGAACCGGCAGCCGAAGTCCGGTGCCGCCACCGCACGCCGGTCGGTGACCGCGTCACCGGCCGGCCGCTTGTCGGTGCGGACCCAGCGGACCAGGTCGTCCCAGGCGGCGCCGGCCTCGGCCGGGCTGAACTCGCAGTGCTGCGCGGTGCGCACCGCCCGCTGCACGAGCAGCCGGGACCGGCCGTGCCGGGCCACGTCCCGGGCGTACGCCTGCTCCATACTGAACGGCACGAACAGGTCGCCGAGCCCGTGCAGGCTCAGCACCGGCGCGGTGGGCCGCCCGGCGATCCGGGGCACCTCGGTCAGGCCGGGCGCGAGCCGCTGGCGCAGGTTCTCCGGCGCGACCCGCTGCACCGTGGCGTTGAGGTTCACCGGCTGGTTCGGCGTGTACCTGGTGAACAGGTTCGTGGCGAGCTGGCCGGGCCGCCGGGCGGGGGAGCCGTCCGCCTCGCCGACGGCGATGCCGAACAGGAAGTCCTTCCACACCGCGAACGCGGCGTCGGCGCCCGGCCGCGGCCCGCCGGAACGGTCCACGGTGACCGCGCGCAGCTGCTTGCCCAGCGCATTGGTGGTGTCCGCGCCGCCCGGGGTCAGCCCGGCGAGGCCGAGCGTGACCTGGATCCGGGGCACCGCCGAGGTCAGGTAGTCGGGCGGCGTCGGGTACGCGCGCACCCCGGCCAGCGCCTGCGCGACCAGGTTGTAGTCCAGGAAGAAGTCGAACAGCTCCTGGTCGCCGAGCACCCCGCACATCGGCAGCGCCCCGGCGTAGTAGCCCGGGTACTGCTCCAGCGACCGGCCGATGACGTGACCGCCCATCGAGACGCCGGCGATCAGTACCCGGTGCGGGCGCCGGACGGTACGGCTGAACAGGTCGGCCAGGGCGCGGGTGCCGCGAACGCCGGAGCGCACGTCGTAGCCGTTGCGGTCGTACGACGACGACGCCCACGCGTACCCCTGCGCCACCAGGCGCTGCCGCAGGTCGAAGCCGGGCGGCTCCGGCGACAGCTCGGTGCCCTGGCCGCGGTAGCCGTGCGCCCACATCACCAGCTCGCCGTTCCAGCGCGCCGGGATCTCGATGACGTACCCGGCGTTGGCGTGCACGCCCTGCCGCACGGTGGTGGCGGCCCCGCCGACCACGAGCGGCGGCAGCGGCGGGTTGACGATGGTGTAGCCGGGCAGCGGGCCGCTGCCGTCGTCGCGGCCGGTGGCGGCGGCGGGGGCCGCGCCGGTGAGGCCGAGCGTCAGCGCGAGGGCCGCGCCGACGGCGAGCAGCCGGCGACGGACGGGTGAGGGCTGCATCGCTGCTCCCCGGGGGACGGGTGCCACCCCGGGACGGGGGTGACGACGCGGGACGGATGCCTACCGGCCGGTAGCGCCCTGAACCTAGGCCGGGCGTCGAGAGCTGTCAATCGCTGACCGACCGCTCCGCCGGCGTCCGTCCCGCGGACCGCTCAGACCAGGCCGTGCGCCAGCATCGCCTCGGCCACCCGCCGGAACCCCTGGATGTTCGCCCCGGCCACGTAGTCGCCGGGCAGGCCGAACTCCTCGGCGGTCGCCCAGCACCTGTCGTGCACGTCCCGCATGATCTCGCGCAACCGCTGCTCCGACTCGCCGAACGTCCACGTGTCGCGGCTGGCGTTCTGCTGCATCTCCAGCCCGCTCACCGCCACCCCGCCGGCGTTGGCGGCCTTGCCCGGGGCGAACCGCACCCCGGCCCGGCCGAGGATCCGCACCGCCTCCGGCGTGGTGGGCATGTTCGCCCCCTCCACCACCGCGACGCAGCCGCCCGCTACCAGCGCGGCCGCCTCCGCGCCGCCGATCTCGTTCTGCGTGGCGCAGGGCAGCGCCAGGTCGCAGGGCACCTCCCACACGTTGCGGTCCGCGACCGCCACCGCGTTGCGCGCGTGCTCCGCGTACTCGGCCAGCCGTCCCCGGCGCTGCTCCTTCAGCTCGCGCAGCAACGCCAGGTCGATGCCCTTCTCGTCGACCACGTAGCCGCCGGAGTCCGAGCACGCCACCACGGTGCCGCCGAGCTGGTGCACCTTCTCGATCGCGTAGATGGCCACGTTGCCGGAGCCGGACACCACGACCCGCTTGCCCTCCAGGCTGTCCCCGGCCTGGCGGAGCATGTCGTCGGCGAAGAACACCGCCCCGTACCCGGTCGCCTCCCGGCGCACCTGCGCGCCCCCGTACGCCAGGCCCTTGCCGGTGAGCACGCCCGCGTCGTACCGGTTGGTGATGCGCTTGTACTGCCCGAACAGGTAGCCGATCTCCCGGCCGCCCACCCCGATGTCACCTGCGGGCACGTCGGTCTGCGGGCCGATGTGCCGGTACAGCTCGGTCATGAAGCTCTGGCAGAACCGCATCACCTCGCGGTCGGAGCGGCCCTTCGGGTCGAAGTCCGCGCCGCCCTTGCCGCCGCCGATGGACAGCCCGGTCAGCGCGTTCTTGAAGATCTGCTCGAACCCGAGGAACTTCACGATGCCCAGGTAGACCGACGGGTGGAAGCGCAGGCCGCCCTTGAACGGGCCGAGCGCGCTGTTGAACTCCACCCGGAACCCGCGGTTGACCCGCACCCGGCCCCGGTCGTCCTCCCACGGCACGCGGAAGATGACCTGCCGCTCCGGTTCGCAGACGCGCTCGACCACCTCGGCGTACTCCGGATGCCGGGCCAGGGCCGGACCGATGCTCTCCAGCACCTCGCGGACCGCCTGGTGGAACTCGGGCTCTCCCGGGTTCCGGGCGACCACGCCGGCGAACACCGATTCGACGATCTCCGGCATCACGGGCACCTCCTCTCGCCTGGGACGCAGGCCCTCCGGCCTGCGTCGCCCCAGGATACGAACGGTGTGCGGGGTGCGGTTCACTGGTCCGCGTGGACGCCACCATCTGGACGACGGCGCGGGACGCGCGCGCCTGGCTCGACGCCGCGAACGGCCGCGGCGACACCGAACTGACCTGTCGCATCCTCAAGATCGGCGAGGAGGCCGGCGAGGTCGCCGCGGCCTGGATCGGCCTGCTCGGGCAGAACCCGCGCAAGGGGGTGACGCACACCCGCGAGGAGGTCGCCGCCGAGCTGGCCGACGTGGCGTTCACCGCGCTGGTCGCCATCGAGAGCCTCGGTCTGGACGCGCACGCCGTGCTGGCCGCGTGCGCCGGCAAGGTGCGCTCGCGTACCGGAGTGGGAATGAACCGAGACGCCGACGCAGACGTATGACCCGATGGGGACCGGCGAGAGGGGACGACCATGACCGCATCCGAGGACGACCCCGGCCTGGCCAGGCCCCGCTGGTCCGGCGGAGCCCGGCTGCTCGCGGCGGCGGCGGTGCTGGTGGTGGTGCTCGGCGCGGTGGCCGTGGCGGTGACGCTGTCCAACCCGGCCCGTCTCGGCGTGGTCTTCTCCGGCGGCGCCCCGCCGTCGCCCGCTCCCGGCGGCGGCTCCGGCGGGGCGGGCGCCGCCGAGGTGGCCGGCGCCGAGACGCTCGCCGCGCCCCGCGACAACCGGCAGCGCGCCCAGTTCGAGCTGGTCGACGGGCTGACCCGGTTCACGCTGCGGGCCGCCGACCTCGGCGACGACCTCTACCGGATCGGCGCGCCGGACGGCTCGGGTGTGACGCCCCGCCCGCAGCTCGTGGGCGACCGGGTCCGGCTGCGGATCGAGGAGAACGGCCGCCCCGGCCCGGCCGCCGTCGAGGTGGTGCTCAACTCCCGGGTCACCTGGCGGCTGCGGCTGCTCGGCGGCGTCAGCGAGCAGCGGCTCGACCTGGGCGAGGCCCGGCTCGCCGGGATCGACCTGGTCGGCGGCGCGTCGCGTACCCGGCTGCTGCTGCCCCGGCTCGACGGCTCGCTCACCGTCCGGATGACCGGCGGGGTCAGCGAACTCACGGTCACCGTGCCCGGCGGGCCGCCGGCCCGGGTGCGGGTGGCCTCCGGCGCCGGCTCCCTGACCCTGTACGACCAGCGTCGCGGCGGGATCGCCGCCGGTGACCTGGTCAGCTCACCGGGCTGGGACCGGGCTGCCGACCGGCTCTACCTCGACCTGGTCGGGGGCGCGAACGCGGTGAGCGTCACCGCGGAGTGAGCGTACAGTCGGGCGGTGGACCGCACCGAATCCCTGCCCGCGCAGACGCTCCCGCCGGGCGTCGGCCCGACCGACCCGGGCAGCGTGCTGCTGCCCGGCCACGACGTCCCGCTCGGCCGCTACACCACTGTGCGCCGGCTGCTGCCGCAGCGGCAGCGCCGGATGGTCGGCGCCTGGTGCTTCGTCGACCACTTCGGGCCCGACGACGTGGCCGACCGGCCCGGCATGGAGGTGCCGCCGCACCCGCACACCGGGCTGCAGACCGTCACCTGGCTGCTCGACGGGGAGATCCTGCACCGCGACAGCCTCGGCAACGTCCAGCCCATCCGCCCGGGCCAGCTCAACGTGATGACCTCCGGGCGCGGCATCGCCCACTCCGAGCGTTCCCCGCTGGTCCACCCGCCGCTGATGCACGGCGTGCAGCTGTGGGTGGCGCTGCCCGACCCGGCCCGTGCCGGTGACCCGGACTTCGCCCACCACGCCGACCTGCCCCGCTTCCGCGACGCCGACCTGGACGTCACGCTGCTCGTCGGCGACCTCGGCGGGGAACGCTCGCCCGCCGTCGTGCACACCCCGCTGGTCGGCGCGCAGATCGAGGTCCGCGGGCCGGCGCCGGCCACGCTGCCGCTGCGCCCGGACTTCGAGTACGGGCTGCTGGCCATGTCCGGTGCCGCCGAGTGCGACGGCACGGCGCTGGCCCCCGGCGCGCTGCTCTACCTGGGCCTCGGCCGGAACGCGCTGACGCTGCGCGCCGAGCCGGGCACCCGGCTGCTGCTGCTCGGCGGCACCCCGTTCGAGGAGCCGCTGGTGATGTGGTGGAACTTCGTCGGCCGCTCGCACGAGGAGGTGGTGGCCGCCCGGGAGGACTGGATGGCCGGCCGCCGCTTCGGCGTGGTCGCCGACGACGCGGCGCCGCCGCTGCCCGCGCCCGCGCTGCCCACCACCCGGCTCAAGGCCCGTGATCGCGGCGGTGACGTCCGCGGCTGACCGTCGTACCCCGAATGCCGCGCCGTCACCGGGGTAGTCGGCGGCATGCCGACAACCACCGCCCCGCGCGACGTCGCGGACAAGAAGCGGCTCGCCCGCCGGCTCGCCGGAGACGGCCGCGGGTTCGCCGAGTGCTTCGGGTTCCGGGTGACCAACAACCCGGCCCAGTTGTTCCAGGTGCTGTACCTGGCCGTTCTGCTGGCCCGCCGGGGCGACTTCCACCGGTCCGTCGACGCGGCCACCGCGCTGCGCGACGCCGGGTGGGACACCGCGGCCCGGATGGCCCGCTCCCGCCACGAGGACCGGGTACGCGTGCTGCGCGCCGCCGGACTGCGCGGTGACCTGCCCGCGATCGCCGACACCCTCGGCGACCTGGCCCGCACGATCGTCGAGACGTACCGGGGTGACCTGCGCCGACTGCGGACCGCCGCGCACCAGGATGCGGGCGAGGAACGGCGGCTGCTGACCGCGCTGCCCGGAGTGGACGACGAGGTGTGCGACCTGTTCCTGCGCGAAGCGCAGGCGCTGTGGCGTGAGGCGGCGCCGGTGGCCGACCGGCGGGCGCTCGCGGCGGCCCGCCGGCTCGGGCTGGGCCGTACCGCGCGCGACCTCGCCGGACTGACCGGCAGCGGCGAGTCGGAGCAACTGTCGTGGCTGGTCGGAGCGCTGGCGCGAGTGGACCTGGAGCGGCGGTACGCCGAGGTGACCGCCTGAGCGCACACGTGCGCCCGGACACACTTCCGCGATTCTCACCCGTTCGGCTGATGTCGCGTCGTATGATGATCGTGGCAGCGATGCCCGCCCGGTTCGGGCGAACATCTCACCGCTGCGCGGTCGCGACCCGGTTCGGGCGTGAACCGCGGAGGACAGGTGCTGCGTGGCGCCCCAGGTCGCGGTTCGTGACCCGGGGCGCTCGCCTGTCCGGGCACGCCGACCCGCCACAGGGCAGCGCCCACGCGCGACAGTCGTACGCCGGGCCTGTTTCCGCACGCGCAGAGGCCGGCGGCCGTGTCGCCCGCCGGCCCGACGCCGTACTCAGATGCCGCGCAGGTGTTGCGAGACGCGCGGGTGGTTGTCGCGGGCCTGCGCCGCGCGCTGCGACCGGCTCACCTCGGGAGCCGCGTCGATGCCGGCCGACCGGGCCACCTCGGTGCCGTTGGCGTAGTCCACCGGGGGCAGAGCGCGCAGCGCCCGCAACACGTCCGGCGGCGCGCCCTCCCGTTCCGCCTCGCGGATGACGTCGTCCTTGCCGGCCGGGTAGTCCAGCGCGGACAGGTAATCAAGGACATCCGTGTAACTCGCCATGGGTCGGGCTCCTCGTGGCAGTAGTCGGGGTCATGACCGGGCGGCGGTTACCCGTCGCGCCGCCGCTCACGCCCGCGAGCGCGGAAATCCCGCCCCCGTCTCGCGCCGGTGACCGGCGCCGTTTCCGGCGCGCCGTCGCGGGTAGCCGCGGTGGGCGCACCGAAGGGGGTACCACGCATGCACTACCTGACCTTCGTGAGCCGGGTCGCCCGGCTCACCGGCACCAGCGAGGACCGGGCCGCCACGCTCACCGGGGCCACACTGGAGACGTTCGCCGAGCGGCTGACCGGCGGCGAGGTGCTGGACCTGGCCGCGCAGCTGCCGAAGCCACTCCAGGGGCTGCTCAGCCCGTATCCGCGCGACGAGGCCGCGGAACGGTTCGGCGCGGCGGAGTTCGTCGCCCGGGTCGCCCGCCGGGCCGACTGCGACGAGAACACCGCCCGGGACGCGGTACGCGCGGTGTTCGTCACGATGCGCGAGGCGATCCGCGGCGGGGAGTTCCAGGAGGTCGTGGTCCAGTTTCCGCGCGACTACCGGGACATGGTGGAACCGGCCCTCGCCCCGGCCGCCGCGCGCCGCTGAACCGGCGGCCGGTCAGCCGATCACACCGGCGGCGCGCAGAGCGGCGATCCGGCCGGCGTCGATCCCGGCACCGGCGAGCACCTCGTCGGTGTGCTCGCCCGGCGACGGTGGCGGGCGCCGGACAGAGGTCGGGGTGGCCGAGAAGCGCGGTGCGGGAGCGGGCTGGGTGACGCCGTCCGGCGCCACGAAGACCTCGCGTGCCCGCAGGTGCGGATGCTCCGGTGCCTCGGCCCAGTCGAGCACCGGCGCCACGCAGGCGTCCGTGCCGGCCAGCAGCTCCGTCCACTCGTCCCGGGTACGGGTGCGGAACAGCCGCGCCCAGGCCGCCCGCAGCGCCGGCCAGTTCGCCGGATCGTCCCGGTCCAGCGCCTCACCGCCGACCGCCGCGCCGGCGTCCTGCGGGCCGTCGCCGCCGTCGGGCGGGAAGCCGGTGAGCCGGACCAGTTCGGCGTAGAACTGCGGCTCCAGCGCGCCCACCGCCACGTACCGCCCGTCGGCGCACTCGTACGTGTCGTAGAAGGGCGCGCCGCCGTCGAGGAGGTTCACCCCGCGCGGGTCCTGCCACAGGCCGATGCCGCGCAGCGCGTGGATCTGGGTGGCCAGCACCGACACGCCGTCCACGATGGCCGCGTCGACCACCTGGCCGGGTGCGCCGCCGCGTACCGCGTACAGCGCGGCGACCACGCCGAGCGCCAGCATCATGCCCCCGCCGCCGTAGTCGCCGAGCAGGTTCATCGGCGGCACCGGGCGTTCCCCGGCCCGGCCCACGCCGTGCAGCGCGCCGGTCAGCGCCAGGTAGTCGATGTCGTGCCCGGCGCGCTGCGCCAGCGGCCCGTCCTGCCCCCAGCCGGTCATCCGCCCGTACACCAGCTTGGGGTTGGCGGCGAGGCAGTCGTCCGGGCCGAGGCCGAGTCGTTCGGTCACCCCCGGCCGGAAGCCCTCCACCAGCGCGTCCGCGCCGGCGACCAGGTCGAGCACCAGGTCACGCCCCTCGGGCTGCTTGAGGTCGACGGCGATCGAGCGGCGATTGCGGTTCAGCAGGTCGCCGGGGAAGGCGCCGAACCCGCCGCCGCCGGGCCGGTCGACGCGCACCACGTCGGCGCCGAGGTCGGCCAGCATCATCGACGCGAACGGACCGGGGCCGATCCCGGCCAGCTCGATCACCCGTACGCCGGTCAGTGGTCCCTGGTTGGTCACCCGCGTCACCATAGGGTGCCCGGTGACCTGGCGCCATGCCCTCCACCACCGCACAGCGGTTGACCAGGGCAATCAACCGTGTCCCGACTTGGCGTCCGGTCCGGCGGTGACCTAGCCTTGTGCAGGCGAGGGGAGTACTTCCCACGAATCATTCCGGTCAGTACGGCAAGCCGCCGAGGCGAGCCCCGGGTGGTTGCCCACGAAAACGTGGGTGAAGGAGACCTCGAACATGACACGGTGTTCGAGGAGGCTCCATGCCCGAATTGTCGCCCCTGGCCGCGGCCGGGTTGTCGTCTGTCGGCACGCCCACGCTGTGGGTCGTGACGATCGTCGGCGTGCTCGTCCTGCTGGTGCTCGACTTCCTGGTCACCAGAAAGCCGCACGAGGTCTCGATCCGTGAGGCCCTGGGCTGGTCGGCCTTCTACATCGCCCTGCCGCTGGCCTTCGGCGCCTGGATCTGGTCCCGCTACGGCAGCCAGCAGGGCATCGAGTACCTCACCGGTTACCTGGTCGAGAAGTCCCTCTCGGTCGACAACCTGTTCGTCTTCATGCTGCTGCTGGCCGCGTTCGCGGTGCCCGCCGTGCTCGCCCAGCGGGTGCTGCTCTACGGCATCGCGGGCGCCCTGGTGCTGCGCGGTGTGTTCATCGCGCTCGGCGCCGCCGCGCTCCAGACGCTCGACTTCGCCTTCCTGCTGTTCGCGCTCATCCTGATCGCCACCGCGGTCAAGCTGCTGCGCGACGCCCTCTCCGGGCACGAGCAGGAGGTCGACATCAACAAGATGCGGTCGGTACGCCTGCTCCGCAAGATCATGCCGGTGGTCGACGACTACCACGGCACCCGGATGACGATCCGGCAGGGCGGCCGGCGGGCGCTCACCCCGTTCGCGCTCGTCGTGGTCGCCGTGCTGGCCACGGACATCGTGTTCGCCGTCGACTCGGTGCCGGCCGTCTACGGCATCACCGAGGACCCGTACCTGGTCTTCGCCACCAACGCCTTCGCGTTGCTGGGCCTGCGGGCGCTCTACTTCGTGCTGCACGCCGCGCTGAGCCGCCTCGTGCACCTCAGCTACGGCCTGGCCGCCATCCTGGCGTTCATCGGCGTCAAGCTCGGCCTGCACTGGGCGCACGGCATCTGGGAAGGCGTGCCGGAGATCCCGACGCTCGCCTCGCTCGGCGTGATCATCGGTGTCCTGGTGATCGTCACCATCACCAGCCTGCGGGCCACCCGCAACAGCGGCGACGGCAAGCGCACCGTCGTGCACGAGGTGCAGGGTGGAGGTTCCGCCTGACTCGGTGGGAACCCCTGCCCCGGCGGGACCGGCGGTGGTACGACTGACGGGTGGGAATCGTCTCGCCCGGCTTCCAGGGCCGGCCCCGTACGTCCGCGCCCGACCTGCCGCCGGGGCAGTACCTCACCGAGGACTTCCCGGTGCTCTCCGCGGGCCCGACGCCGCGCGTGCCGCTGGACACCTGGGAGTTCGTGCTGACCAGCGAGACCGGCGCGGAGTACCGCTGGTCCTGGGACGAGATGATGGGCCTGCCGCAGGACACCCCGACTGTGGACCTGCACTGCGTCACCCGCTGGTCCAAGCTCGGCACCACCTGGCAGGGCGTCTCCCTGGACACGCTGCTCGACGGCGTCGACACCGAGGCCCGGTACGCGCTGGCGCACTCCTACGGCGGCTACACCACCAACCTGCCGCTCGACGACCTGCGCGGCGGTCGGGCCTGGGTGGTGCACACGTACGACGGGGGGCCGCTGCCGGCCGAGCACGGCGGACCGGCGCGGCTGCTCGTGCCGCACCTGTACCTGTGGAAGTCGGCCAAGTGGGTGCACGGCATCCGGCTGCTCGCCGACGACCGGCCCGGCTTCTGGGAGACCGCCGGCTACCACGACTACGGCGACCCGTGGCGCGAGCAGCGCTACCAGGGCGACTGAGGTGACGGCCCAGGCCGAGGGCCGCCGCGTCGCGCCGCTGATGTGGCGGGTCGCCCGGCTGGTCGAGCGGCGGATCGAGACGCCCACCGCGCAGACGCTGGTGCTGGACGTGCCCGGCTGGCCCGGGCACCTGCCCGGGCAGCACGTCGACCTGCGCCTCACCGCCGAGGACGGCTACCAGGCCGCCCGGTCGTACTCGCTGGCCGGCCCCGCCGACGGCGAGCGGATCGAGGTGACGGTGCAGCGGGTGCCCGACGGCGAGGTGTCGCCGTACCTGACCGACACCTACGCCGAGGGCGATCCGCTGGAGGTACGCGGCCCGGTCGGCGGCTGGTTCGTCTGGCGTACCGACGACACCGCGCCGGTGCTGCTCGTGGGCGGCGGATCCGGCGTGGTGCCGCTGATGGCGATGATCCGCGCGCGCCGCGCCGCGGGCAGCCGCACGCCGTTCCGGCTCGTCTACTCGGTGCGCACCCCCGACGACGTCATCTACTCCGACGAGCTGCGCCGCCGCGCGCGCGACGACCAGGGCCTCGACGTCGCGTACGTCTACACCAGGTCCGCGCCCGAGGGCTGGCGCGGCGAGCCGCACCGGATCGGCCTGGCCGACGTGAACAGCCACGGCTGGCCGCCCGACCTGGAGCCGCTGTGCTACGTGTGCGGCCCCACCGGATTCGTGGAGACCGTGGCCGACCTGCTGGTGGGGCTGGGTCACCCGACCCGGCGCGTGCGGACCGAACGGTTCGGCCCGACCGGCTGAGAACCCGAGGAGGGCGTATGACCGACCTGTCCTACGTGGACGGCAACATGCTCGACGGGCCGTTGCGTGAGTTGTTCGCCGTCGACCTGAGCGCCACCACCGGCCGCTGCGACACCTGCGGGACGACCGGCCCGATGGCCGGGCTACACGTCTACTCGCACGCCCCGGGCCTGGTCGGGCGCTGCCCCGCCTGCACCGGGGTGATGGTGCGGCTGGTCCGCGCGCCGCAGCGGGCCTGGCTGGACCTGCGCGGCACCACGTACCTCCAGGTGCCCATGCCGGCCGAGCAGGGTTTCCGGGCCGCGCCCTGACGTCTGCGCCGTTACTGGACCGCGCCTGCCGCGCCGGCGCAGCCGCCCGACGAGCTGACCCACCGTCACCGGCACCACGGAGAGCACGAGCTGACCGTTGCGCGGGTCGACTGTCGCCGCCACCCCGTACAGCCGGGCGCCGTGCCGCAGCAGCCGGGGCCGCCCGGCGGCGAGCCGGGGCGCGCGCACCGCGGCCCCGCCGCGCCCGTGACCGCCGTCCACCTCGGCGCGGACCGGATGGCGCTGCCCGCTGGCGGAGCTTGCCGCCAGGAGCCGGTCGAGTGCGAAGTCCGTGCGGAGCGTGCGGCCGGTCGGATCGCCGGCGTCCATCCGGGTGGCGCCCACGACCGGACCGGCCAGCATCCGCACCGGCCCGGCCTCCGTGGCGAACCGGGGGTACGGGCTGCGCGTCGTCACCGTCAACGTGTGCCCGTCGACCCAGCTCACGTCGACGGTGTCCAGCCG
The DNA here is from genome assembly GCF_007827625.1 of Micromonospora sp. CNZ297. Classification (NCBI taxonomy): domain Bacteria; kingdom Bacillati; phylum Actinomycetota; class Actinomycetes; order Micromonosporales; family Micromonosporaceae; genus Micromonospora; species Micromonospora sp. CNZ297. The sequence goes on from NZ_VISU01000017.1 coordinate 98,601, forward strand.
CGCCAGCCAGTCGGCGCGCACGTCGGTGACGTCGGTCCACCGGGCCGGGGCACCCGGGTAGCCCGCGTGCCAGCGGTCACCGGCGAACACCGTCGCCGGCACGCCCCGGCCGCTGTCCTGCTCGATCACCGCCAGCAGGTCGTCGACTCCGCCCGCGGTCACCGCGCCCAGGCGCAGCCGGGCCTCGATGTCGAGCCGGTCCCGCAGACCGTCGGTGACGTGCCGCCGCACCAGCCGCGCGACCGTCGCGTGCACCCGCTCCTGCGCGGCCCGGTCCAGGTGCCGGAAGTCGTCGCCGACGAGGTTCGCCAGTTCCAGCCCGGCGTGACGGCGCAGCACCGCGTCCCGGCGCTCCCCGGCGGGGATCAGGTCGGCCACGTACGCGAACAGCCGCTCCACGCTGACCAGGCGCTGCTCGACCCGGCTGTGGTAGGTGATGTTGCGGGCGTCCAGCCGGCGCACCGCGTGGTAGTAGTCGTAGTCGGCGAGCACCGAGATCCGGCGGGCGTGGTAGCAGGCGGCGAGCGTGAACGGCTGGTCGCTGAGCACCGGCATGTCCTCCGGGAACCGCAGCCCGAGCCGGTCCACGAGGTCGCGCCGGAACAGCTTCGTGTTCGCCAGCGACCAGGGCAGCGCCGAGTCGAACAGGCTCACGTCGACCGCGTTGCCGTCGGCGAACACGTCGGAGAACACGTGCCGGCCGTTGACCCCGACCACCTTGCCGAGCACCACGTCCGAGCCGTACCGGTCGGCGGCGGCGATCAGACGCTCGAGGGCCTCCGGACCGAGCCGGTCGTCCGAGCCGAGGAAGAAGACGTACCGGCCGGTGGCCAGGTCCAGTCCCCGGTTGCAGGGCGACGCCGGGCCACCGGAGTTGGGCTGGTGGACCACCCGCACCGTGCCGGGGTGCTTCGCGGCGTACCGGTCCAGCAGGCGGCCGCTGCCGTCGGTGGACCCGTCGTCCACCGCCACGATCTCCATCCGGCCCGGCCCGATCGTCTGCCGCAGCACCGAGTCGAGGCAGGACCGCAGGTAGCGCAGCGTGTTGTAGACAGGCACGACCACGCTCACGTCGGGGCGGCTCGGCGCGGCTGGGCGGGGCGTGGTCGGTGGGCGGTGCGTCGCCTCCTCGGCTGCCACAGCTGCTCCTTCACGGTCGCCCGGACGATCCGGCGCGACCCAGCGTGGTGGAGCGAGCCGTCCGGGTGACGACACCGGCGTGACGGCGAGGTGACCGGAAGGCAGCCGTTGGATACGCGCGAAAGGGCCCGACCCCGTGGTGGGGGTCGGGCCCTTCGTCATGGTCGTTCGGTCAGGAGCTGTAGCCGCGGCTGGCGATCCAGCGGGCGAGCTCGTCGACGTCCATCCGGTAGGAGGCCTGGTTCGGGTTGGCCGAGTCGGCGATCGTCACGACCTTGCCGCCGTCGCGGTAGCCGACCACGCTGATGTAGTGGCCACCCTCGAAGGAGTGGGCGTTGCCGTCGGTGTCGGTGGCGGTGCCGGCGATGTTGGCCACCACGGCACGGCCGTCGTCGACGGTCTTGACCACGTCGGCGCGCAGCTTGTCGACCTTGTCGCGGTCGCGGGCCTTGTCCACGGGGATCTCGGTGGACTTGTAGACGTCCTTACCGGTCTCCTTGTTCAGCACCGGGGTGATGTCGTTGATGGAGTTGGTGCCGGCCTCGGTGGTGCCCATCTCCTCGGCCATGGCGTGCACGTCGATGTTCTTGCCCTGCACGCTCAGCGCGTTACGGGCGGCGGCGGGGCCGCAGAAGTAGAAGTTGGGCTGCGCCTCGTAGCGCACGTCGAGTTCCCGCTCGCCGTGGCCCTTGCGGTCGGCCACCACGCTCGTGGTGCCGGTGGTGGGGGCGGCATGGGCGGCGATGGCGGGGCCGGCGATGCCACCAGCGGTGGCGACGACACCAGCAGCGGTCAGAACGGTCTTGCGCAGCAGAGTGGTAGCCATGATGGTTGCCTCCCTGAAGTGGGGGATGACGCGGCAAAGGGGGGGATGCCGCGAGGGGGAAAGTCTTGGGGGTGCCCGTGGAGAGAGGGCTGGCACGCGGGCGGCTCGGAGGGCCTGCTCTACGCGGCTCGGGGATGTAACGACCTGCGGACCGGGGTCATTCCCGCCGACCGTGGCTCACCCGGTCGGGGCGGTACGGCCCGATGGGGCCTGTCCGGCGGCGTGGCCTCGCGGTTCGGCCCGGTGGATGTAACGACCGGCGGGCCGGGGTCATTCCGTGGCTCTCGGCCGGGGCGACGACCTGGGGGAGGTAACGGCGTCCGGCCGGCGGCCATTCCGGGGGACGGCGGGGTGCCCGTCGTCCGGGGATGTAACGACGACCGGGCCGGGCCGATTCCCTGACCTATCCGGGCGCCCCTGGCGGGCCGGTGCCCGGCGCTCGACCTGGTGCCTGGGCCGTCAGCCATGTACAACGCCTCGCGCCCGCCACCGATTCCACCCCCACGGTGGCACCGACCACAGCCCCGCCAGGCTCAGCGCAGCGAACCGGACACCGCGGACCGAACCACCCGACCGGGTGCCGATGGTCCCGTCCGAGGCGCGGACGGATCCGTCCGAGGTCAGCCTCGACGCCGGTCGTCACAGCTCCACCCCGCCCGCCCACGCGATCTTGGTTTGGTGCCCGGCGAACCTCGCAAAGCGGGCATACCTGGGGCGCCAAGTGCAAGATCGAGTGGGCACGTCGGTCCGTCACCTGTGCCGCACAGGAGCCAAAAGGTGCCGTGCGGGGCTACAAGGCGTCGTTCCCGCACAATGAGATCGGCAGGCCACATCATGGGAGCCGGGGAGATCTTGGTACGAAAGGGCCCCCATGAGGGCCGTTTCCTACCAAGATCTACGGGCCCCGCCTGGGGCGAGGCGGAAGCGGCGTCGCGGCCCGCCTTCCCGGGGCGGTGGACCGGCCGGGACGGGCGGCACGTCGGGGCCGGGGCGGGCGGCCTCACGTCGGTGCCGGGGCAGGCGGCCTCACGTCCGGGCTGGGACGGGTCGCCTCACGTCGGGGCGGGACAGGGGGCGGGGAGGTCGTGCCGGAAGTGGGCGCCGGCGCGGAAACGCGCACTCCGGACGCGGCGGGCCGTGTGGCGGAGGGGGAGTGCACCCCCGGATGCGGTGGGGTGGACGCGGTGGCGGAGAGTGGCGCTGTGCGATATCTGCGCAGTGACGGACGCGTCGCCATCCGCCGTCCCCGTCCGGCTGACGAGGCGGAGTTCGTCGCCGCCGTCCGGCGCAGCCGCGACCTGCACCATCCGTGGCTCTCAGCGCCCGATGACGCGCAGCGCTACGCGGCGTACCTGCGCAAGATCCGGGGGCGGGACAGCGCCGGGTTCCTGTTCTGCGACCGGGCCACCGGGCAGATCGCCGGATACGCGAACATCAGCGGCATCGTGCTGGGCGCGCTGCGCGGCGGCTACCTCGGATACGCGGCGTTCCGCCCGTACGCGGGCACCGGGCACGCCTCGGCCGGGGTGCGGCTGGTGATCGAGTACGCGTTCGGGCCGCTCGGTCTGCACCGGCTGGAGGCGAACATCCAGCCCGGCAACGAGCCGTCGAAGCGGCTGGCGCGCCGGCTCGGCTTCCGGCTGGAGGGGTTCTCCCCGGACTACCTGTTCATCGACGGCGCGTGGCGCGACCACGAACGCTGGGCGATCACCGCCCCGGCGCCGGACTGAGTGCGGCGCCGGAGGATGGTGACCGGCCGGTCTCAGCTGCCGGGCTTCGGGAAGGCGACCGGGCTGCGGTGCCCGTCCCGGTCGACCGCCCGTACGCCGAAGAACACGTTGTCCTTGGACAGGTCGATGGTCACCTCGGTGACGTCGCCGACCGGCAGCACCTTCTGCCACTGGTCGGCGGTGGTCTCCCGCCACACCACCTCGTACCCGGCCAGGTCCGGCTCGGGCCCGCGCTGCCACCGCAACGTGGTGTCGTTGGTCAGGTTCGTGGTCACCACGGTGACGCCCTTGGGTGTGCCGGGCGCCTGGGCCAGTGACCACAGCGTCGCGGCGTTCACCCGGACCACCCGGGTGATGTAGCCGAAGTCGCAGAACTCCGGCAGGTCGCCGTACTGCACCCCGTCGACGACCCGCACGTCCTGGTGCTGGTGGGCGAAGTCCTCGTTCGGCTCGGTGAACCGGCCGGCCGGCCAGCCCTCGCGCAGGAACGAGATGTGGTCGCTGCCGCGCAGGTAGCGGTCCCGCCGGTAGATGACGCGCACGTCCATGCCGGTGGCGGAGTTCCCGGCCACGTCGGTGACGAACCGGGCGAGCTGCCGCGACGGCGAGTCGTTCTCGCCGCCGACGGACTGCCGCACGCTCGCCTCGGCCGGGGTCTCGGCGGTCGGCACGCCCTCGGCGAACAACCGCACGGTACGCGGGTCGCGCGTGCCGTCGTCGGCGGTGCTGGACCCGACGATGTCGTTGCTGAACATGGCCTGGACATCGGCGCCGGCCGCCTTCAACTGCGAGGCGAGGTACGCCGAGCCGTACAGTCCCTGCTCCTCGGCTGCGACGGCGGCGAGCACGATGGTGGCCTCGGTGCGGCGGGTGGACAGCACCCGGGCCAGCTCCATCACCACCGCCACGCCGGAGGCGTCGTCGTCCGCGCCTGGTGCGTCGCTGACCGCGTCCATCACGTCGGTCGCCCGGGAGTCGTAGTGGCCGGTGATGACGTACACCCGCTCGGGCGTGACGTCGCCGCGCAGGGTCGCCACCACGTTGGTGATGGTGGTCGGGACGGGGATGCGGGAGGCGGGCTGCTGGACGTACGACTGGAGTTCGACAGTCATCCGGCCGCCGGACGCGGCCGCGTACCCGGAGAGCTGGGCGTGGATCCAGTCGCGGGCGGCGCCGATGCCGCGTACCGGATCGGTCTGGCTGGACAGGGTGTGGCGGGTGCCGAACGCGGCGAGCCGGCGCACGACGGCCTCGATCCGGCGGCCGTCGATCTCGCGCAGCAGCGCGGTCAGCTCGCGGCCGGGCCGCTGCGGCCGGGCCGGACGGCCCGGGCCCGGGGGAGTGCCGGTCGCGGCGGCGGCCGGGGCGGCGGTGAGCGGGGTGGCGACGGCGGCGGCGGTGGCCGCGGCGGAGGCGGTGAGGAAGGTACGCCGGCTGGACCTCGTGGGCCGACCCTCGGCGGTCTCGTGGTTTCCCATCCCGGCATCCTCGCGCCGATCACGAGGAATGTCCATATAGCCGTTGATGGATGGATCACGGGCACGTTTGTCGCAGGTCTGCCCGGGAACGGCAGCAGGCATGACGAAACCACGGGTGGTGATCGTGGGGGCCGGGTTCGCCGGGTACCACGCGGCCAAGACGTTGCGCCGACTGGCCCGCGACCGGGCCGAGATCGTCCTGCTGAACACGACCGACTACTTCCTCTACCTGCCGCTGCTGCCCGAGGTGGCGGCAGGTGTGGTCGAGCCGACCCGGATCGCGGTGCCGCTCGCCGGCACGCTCGACGGCGTCCGCGTGGTGATCGGCGAGGCCGACCGGGTCGACCTGCAGAACCGGTGGGTCGGCTACCGCTCCGTCGAGGGCGACCACGGGCAGCTCGCGTACGACCGGCTCGTGCTCAGCGTGGGCAGCGTCAACAAGCTGCTGCCGATCCCCGGCGTGACCGAGTACGCCCACGGCTTCCGCGGCCTGCCCGAGGCGCTGTTCCTGCACGACCACGTGGTCCGGCAGGTCGAGCTGGCCGAGCTGACCCAGGACCCGGCCGAGCAGCGGGCCCGCACCACGTTCGTGGTGGTCGGTGCCGGCTACACCGGCACCGAGGTGGCCGCGCACGGGCAGCTGTTCACCGACCGGCTGATGGCCCAGCGTCCGCACCTGAAGGTCCGGCCGCGCTGGATGCTGCTGGACGTGGCGCCCCGGGTGCTGCCCGAACTGGACCGGCGGATGTCGGTCACCGCCGACCGGGTGCTGCGCAAACGCGGCGTGGACGTGCGGATGGGCACCTCGGTCGCCGAGGCCACCCCGGACGGGGTGATGCTCACCGACGGCGAGTACGTCCCGACGTGCAGCCTCGTCTGGTGCGTGGGCGTACGCCCCGACCCGTTCGTGGCCGAACTGGGCCTGCGCACCGAGAAGGGCCGGCTGGTGGTCGACGAGTTCCTCAACGTCCCCGGCTACCCCGAGGTGTTCGCCTGCGGCGACGCCGCCGCCGTGCCCGACCCGACCCGCCCCGGGCAGGTGTGCGCGATGACCGCGCAGCACGCCCAGCGGCAGGGCAAGCTGGCCGCGCACAACATCGCCGCCTCGTACGGTCAGGGCGTGCGCAAGTCGTACAAGCACCATGACCTGGGCTGGGTGGTGGACCTGGGCGGCAAGGACGCGGCGGCGAACCCGCTGAAGGTGCCGCTCGCAGGGCTGCCGGCCAAGGCCGTCACCCGCGGCTACCACCTGCTGGCCATGCCCGGTAACCGGCCCCGGGTCGCGGCGGACTGGGCGCTGGACGCGACGCTGCCCCGGCCCGCCGTGCAGCTCGGGCTGGTCCCCGCGAACGCGGTGCCGCTGGAGAGCGAGTCACCGGAGCTGGCCCGCCGCCACTGATCGCCGCACGCACCCGCCGGCCGGCTCTCACCCGCCGGCCGGCGGCCGTTCCGGTGCTCCGGCGCTACCGGCCGCACCTGGGTCGGCCGGTTCGCCGTCGGCGGGCTGCGGCAGCGCCTGCCGCCCGGCGGGCGCGAACTCGCGCAGCAGCACCTGGACGATGCCGGCGGCCGGGATCGCCAGCAGCGCCCCCACCAGCCCGGCCAGCTCGACCGACAGCAGCACGCTGACCAGCACCGTCAGCGGGTTCAACCGGACCGCGCGGCCCATGATGACCGGTTGCAGCAGATGGTTCTCCACCTGCTGGTAGACCACGAAGAAGACCAGCACGACGAGGCCGGCGGTGGGGGAGTGCAGGAACGCCGCGCCGGCCGCGGCGAGCGCGCCGAGCGTGGCGCCGACGAGCGGGATCAGGTCGAACACGGCGACCGTCAGCGCGATCACCGCGGCGAACGGCACACCGAGCAGGAACAGTACGACGAACGTCAGACCGCCGCAGATCACGCTGATCAGCAGGTTGCCGCTCAGGTAGCCGGTGACGATCCGGGACGAGTCACGCCCGATCCGCCGCAGCCGCGCCGCCGCGCCGTCGCCGGTGAGCCGCAGCGTGGCGGCCACGATCTTCGGCGCCTCCAGGACCATCAGGTACGCCAGCACCACCACGGTGACCAGCGCGGCGACCGCCTGGGCCACGCTGCGGACCACCCCTACCGTGGGGTCGCCGAGCCGGGCGCCGTACCGGCGCAGCTGGCCGGGTTCGGCGTAGCGGAGCAGGTGGAAGCGGTCCAGCAGCCGCCCGAGCGGCCCCTGCCCGGCCTGCGCCTCGCGTACGATGTCCGGCGCCCGGTCGGCGAAGCGGCCCACCTCGTCCACCAGCGGCACCACGATCAGCGCGCCGACGGCGGCGAACAGCGCGAACGCGGCCAGGAACACCAGCAGCGTGGCGAGCGCGCGGCGGCGTACCCGACGTTCGAGACGGTCCACGAGCGGTTTGAGGGCGACCGCGAAGAACACCGCCACCAGTCCCCACACCAGCACCCGCCGGGTGGCCCAGACCAGCGCGAGCCCGACCCCGGTGGCGAGGACCAGACCGATCACGATCAGCGTCCGGCGCGCGATGGACCGATCGTCGGCGGCGCTCATCCGGCGCGGCTACCCGTGCTCGGGGTACGGAAACCCGGCTCAGCCCAGGTCGGCGTCGGTGACCGGGTGGGCACCCGCGGCGAACGCGTCGAGCGTCGCGCCGTGCAGCACCGTTCCGGGCACCGGGTCGGCGGCGACGCGGGTGGCGAGCCGGATCACCGGGATCCGGCCCGCCGCGGGCGTGGCGGCGAGCACCACGTTGCCGTAGCGGCGTCCGCGCAGCATCCGCCGGTCGGCGACCAGGCAGACGTCGGCGAACACCGCCCGCAGCGTCGCCACCTGTGACCGGGTGTGCGCCAGTGGCGGCAGGTCGGTGAGGTTGATCAGGTAGAGGCCGTCCGGGCGCAGCACCCGGGCCACCTGCGCCGCGAACTCGACCGCCGCCACCTGTGGCGGCATCCGGGCCGCCCGGTACACGTCGGCCACCACCACGTCGTACGTCCCGGACGGCTCCTCGGCGACCGCCTCCCGGGCGTCGCCGAGCGCCACCACCACCTCCGGTGGCAGCCGTGGCAGTTTCCGCCGGACCAGCTCGACCACGCCCGGATCGCGCTCGATCACCCGCTGCGCCGAACCGGGCCGGGTGCTCGCGAGCCAGCGCGGCAGCGTGAGCGCGCCGCCGCCGAGGTGCAGCGCGGTCAGCGCCGCGCCGCGCGGGGCGGCCAGGTCGATCGCGGCGGCGATCCGCCGCACGTACTCGAAGTGCAGGTACCGGGCGTCGGCCACGTCCACGTACGACTGCTCGACCCCGTCGGCCAGCAGCGTGCGCCCGGACGGGCGGGCCGGGTCCACCACGATCTCCAGGGTCTCGGTGTCGTCGTGATCCACGGCGGGACACGGTACCGCGCGGCCACGGGCGGCCCCGGCCCGCATGGGACCGGGGCCGTTCCGCCGCCGGGTCAGCCGGCCGCCATCCCGGCGCCGGCCTCGTCGACTGCCGCGTCCACCCGGTGCGCGAGGTCCACGTCCGCCGCCGTCACGCCGTCGACCTGCTGGGTCCGGACCGTCAGCACGGCGTTGTCCGGGTCGGGACGCCCGATCTGCGGCGAGCGTCCGACGTCGGACTTGAGCCGGTCCAGCCGGTCGAGCACCCGGTCCAGGTTGCCGCCGGGGAGCTCGATCGTGCGCACGAGCGAACGCCTGTCACTGGACCAGTAGGGCAGCGTCGCGAGCGCGTCGCGCAGCTCCGCCTCGGTCAGCGGCGCGGTGGCCGAGGACGCGCCCACCAGGCCGCCGCCGAAGTCGGCCGGCCCGAGCAGGTCACGCAACTCGTCGGGTACGCGCAGCGACTCGACCAGATCCGCGTCGGCCTCGGCGAGCGCGGCGAGCGTCGCCTCGGCCTGGTACCGCGCCTGCTCCGGGGTGAGGCGGCTGTACCGGCCGACCTCGGCCAGGAAGCCGGGCAGGTCGCGGCGGCGTTCCATGCCGTGCGCCGGCACCACGTCGTGCAGGGTCAGCGGCACCGCCTCCAGCAGCCGCTCCCGTTCCGTCTCGTCCAGCGCCCGGGCCAGGGCCAGCACGGTGGCCTCCGCCGCGACCCTGGCCGCGGAGAAGTCCACCCCCGCACGCCGGCTCACGTCGTCGACGAGATCCCGGTAGCCCATCGAGACCCCGGGTGACGGTGTCGGGTCCGGCAGCGGGCGCGGCCGCTCCGCGACCGCGGCCGGCGGCGGCGCGGGGCCACCCCGGGTCGTGTCCGGCTTGTGCCGTCCGGCCGGCGGCGGGCCGGACCGGTCGTGCTGGTCCAGCGAGGTGACCTGCTTGGACGCGCTGAGGCTGGCGCCGGTCTGGCTCGGCCGCAGCCCTCGCTCGCGGGCCTCGCGGGCCAGGGCCCGGCGGCGCTGGTTGTCGCCCTCCATCTGCTTGCGCATTGTCGCACCTCGTTCCTGGGTCGGTTGCGCTTGCGCCGACCGCGTTCCCGGCGCTGCCGGGAAGGTAACGGCGGACCGCCCGGCGGACGCTTCATTCGCTGCGGGTGAGGAGCGCTCACCCCGGCGGGCGGCAGGCTCGGACGGACCGGACAACTTCCGACGCACGCGGAAGGGCAGGTCGACATGAAACGGATCGTGGAGATCGTCCCCGCCCGTCCCGGCTGGTACGCCCGTTGGCGGATCGGCCCGGACGACACCCGCTCCTACCCGGTGACCCTCTGGGCGCTGCTGGAGCACCACGACGGCAGTGGACGCGAGGTGGTCGGCGTCGACTGCGTCGGGCAGTGGCCCGGAGCGGACGACGACGACATGAGCGGGGACTTCGTCCGTTATCTGTTCCAGACGCCCGATTCCGGCGCGCCGGAGGACGTCGAGCCTCCAGTCGCGGGGCAGTCGCGCGACGAAGCACCGCACCGGCAGGCCGCGCCCGCCGTCTGAGCCATCCTCCCGGCCCCCGGCCCCTGGTCCCAGGGTCGGGGGCCACCCCTGTCCGCGGGGCGTCCGCCCGTCTCGCGGGCGGCGCCGGCCGGGTCAGCCCGCCTCGCGGGCGCCGCCGGTCAGCTCCTGCGGCGGGGCGGCCAGCAACTCGGCCAGGCCGGTGCGGTCCAGCAGGTGCCTGATCTGCGGGTTCAGGTTCAGCAGGCGGATCGCCCCGGTGCCGGCCCGGTGGATCACCACGAGCGCGCTCAGGCCCGAGGAGTCGCAGAGGTCCACCCCGGCGAAGTCGAGTTCCAGCTCCTGGTGACCGTCGCGGCGCAGTCCGGCCACGGCGTCGACGAGTTCCGGCGCGGTGTCGAAGTCCAGCTCCCCGGCCAGCCGCACCCGGGCGGAACCGGCGTCGAGCCGGTCCACCTCGATGGTCAACATCTGGGAGGGCACGTTCCCATGTTCCCAGCCGGGCACGGCCGGGAAACCCCCGGGGTCACGCGGACGCTGTCGAACCCGGCGCGGCGAGGCCCGGCGCGTCGTCGACCGGCGAGCGGTCGAGCAGACCGGTGACGCCGGTCAGGTCGAGGATGGTCTCCAGGAACCGGGGGACCGACCGCAGCTCGATGGCGGTGCCTGCGTGCTGGCCCTCCCGCCAGGCGTGCACGATCACGGACAGGCCGGTGCTGTCCATGAACTGAAGACCGCCGAAGTCGAACACCAGCGTCGTCGGACGCGCGGTGAGCAGCCGGTCGATCTCGGCGCGCAGCGGGCCCGCCGTGGCGTACGCCAGGTCGCCGCCGACGACGACCACCGGGACGGCCGGGTTCGATCGATCCACGGAGATGCTCAGCGGGCTCGCCTCGGGCCTTCTCCGTTGAGGAACCACGTCACGCCTTTCCGCGGGGTTGCCGGTCGGGCCGGTATTGACAGGATCGTAACAACAGCGCCATCACCTCGCTGGATGCGCGAGCGGGCCGCAGCGCCGTGGGGTGGCGGTCCCGGCATACCGGCGTAGGGTGGGCGGTGATACGTGACCACAGGCGCCGGGTCCGGCGCCCCCGGGTGTCGACGAGGAGAGTGGGGCTCAGCTGGTGACTGCTGCCGACGTCAGGGGTGCCGACCCGGGCGACGGACGGATCTCCACGCCGAGCGCCGCACGGGCTCCGGCGTGGTCCGCCGCCGCGCCGGTGCCGTCCGCCCTGCCGCCGCTGGCAGCCGACCACGACCTTACCGTTCCCAACTGGTCCGAGGTGGTCGAGCACTTCCGTGAGGGCCTGGTCGTCTGCGACGCCGACGGTGTCGTCCAGCACGTGAGCCCGGTCGCGGAGCGGCTGATCCCCGAGGTGACGCCCGGCGAGCTGCTGGCCGCGGCCGGCCCGGTCCCGCTGCGCGGCGACGGCCCGGCCGAGTTCACCCACCACGGGCGGCGGCTGCGCGTACGCCCGGTGGCGTTGTCCCACCGCCGGCGCTGCTGGTACGTCGACGACGTCACCGAGAGCGTCAGCCGGGCCGACGCGCTGCTCGCCGAGCGGGCCCGCTCGGCGTTCCTCGCCGTGGTCGGCGAGAAGCTCGGCAACCCGCTGCACCCGGACCGGGCCGCCGCCGCCGTGGTGCGCCTGGCCGTACCCACGGCGGCCGACGTGGCGGTCCTCGTCCTCGCCCCCCGCTCCGGCCGCGCCCGCTGGTGGCGGGCGGTACGCGCGGACGACCGGCCGCCGGTGGTGGACAGCGGGGTGCTGCCCGCCACGGCGCTCCCCGTGGCCATCGAGGCCGGCCTGGCCGGCGCCGAGCCGCACGAGCTGGACTGGCTGGTCGAGCAGGCCGCCGAGGCGGGCTGGCTGCCCGGCCTGGACACCTCCGGCGCCACCGCCCGGGTGGTGCCGCTGCCCGGCCGGGAGGCGCCGGCCGGGGCCCTGCTGGTGGCCCGGCGCGCCGACCGCTGGTACGACGAGGCCGACGTGGACCTGGTCCGCGCGTTCGCGGCCCGCGCCGGCGCGGCGCTGACCACCGCCATGCTCTACCGCGACCAGGCCGAGGTCGCCGACACGTTGCAGGCCAGCCTGCTGCCGGTCGAGCCGGCCTCGGCGACGGGGGTGCAGTGGGGCACCGCGTACCGGCCGGCGCAGGCCGGGCTGCGCATCGGCGGTGACTTCTACGGCTCGCACCGGCTCGCCGACGGCGGCTCGGTCTTCTTCCTCGGCGACGTGTCGGGCAAGGGCGTGGAGGCGGCCGTGTTCACCGGTCAGCTGCGCCAGTGCCTCCAGGCGTTGCACCGGGTCGAGACCCAGCCGGGACGGCTGCTGAAGCTGCTCAACGACGCGCTGCTGGAGACCACGCAGGCGCACGGGCAGGGCCGGTTCGCCACCATGGTGCTCGGCGTGGCCCGGCCGCACCGCGACGGCGGCCTGACGCTGACCCTGGCCGGCGGCGGGCACCTGCCGCCGCTGGTGCTGCGGGAGTCCGGCGAGGTCGAGGTGGTGCCGTTGCGCGGCATGCTGATCGGTGTGGTGCCCGATCCCCGCATCGGCGAGGTGACGGTGCACCTGGCGCCGGGGGAGACCTGCCTGTTCTACAGCGACGGAGTGACCGAGGCGCGCGGCGGCCGGCGCGGTGACGAGCAGTTCGGCGCCGAGCGGCTGCTCAACGCGGTGACCGGCTGCCACCGGATGCCCGCGCCGGCGCTCGCCGAGCGGGTCGAGCAGGTGACCTGCGACTGGCTCGCGCACGGCGACCACGACGACATCGCCGTGCTGGCGCTGCGGGCCACCGGCCCGGCCGGGCGGGCGCCGCGGCACCTGCACGCGGTGCCGGATCCGGCCGTGACCGAACGAACGAGGGAGCTGTTCGCGTGACCGTGCCGACCGTCGAGGCCGACCCGGGCCACGCCTTCCCCCGCTATCTGGAGTGCCTGGCCGACGCCGACGAGTCCGCCGCCGTGTCGGTGGCCCGCGGGCTGCTGGAGGCGGGCGTGCCGGCCGAGCGGGTGCTGCTGGATCTGGTCGCCCCGGCCCAGGCCGAGGTGGGCGAACGCTGGGCCCGCAACGAGTGGAGCGTCGCCCAGGAGCACGCCGCCACCCACATCAGCGAGCGGGTGGTGGCCGCTGTGGCCGCGTACGCCGATCCCCGCCCGACCCGCGGGCGGATCGTGATGGCCTGCATGGACGGTGAGTGGCACGCGCTGCCGGCCCGGCTGGTGGCCGAGGTGCTGCGGCTGCGCGGCTGGCAGGTCGTCTTCCTCGGCGCCAGCGTCCCGGCCGCGCACCTGGTGTCCTACCTGCACCGTTACGACGCGGAGGCGGTGGCGCTGGCCTGCGCGCTGCCGATGCGGCTGCCGCACGCCCACCGGATGGTGGAGGCGTGCCGCCGCTCCGACGTGCCGGTGGTGGTCGGTGGCCGGGGCTTCGGCGACGACGGCCGCTGGGCCCGCGTGCTCGGCGTGCCGTGGGCGCCCGACGCGCCGGCCGCGGCGGACCTGGTGGCCGACGAGCGGGCGCTGCGCGAGACGCCGCCCGCGCGGCTGGATCACCTGGCCGACGACGAGTACGTCAGCCTGGTCAAACGGCGCGGCGAGCTGATCGACAGCGCCCTGGCCGACCTGCGCGAGCGGGTGCCGTCGACGGCCGGCTACACCCCGGCGCAGGTCGACTCCACGATCAGCGACCTCGGCTACATCGTGGACTTCCTGGCCGCCGCGCTCTACGTGGACGACGCGACGCTGTTCACCGGGTTCGTCGAGTGGCTGGTGGAGATCCTGGTCAGCCGCGGGGTGCCGGCGGGCGCGGTCGGGCTGACGCTGGAGCACTATGGACAGCAGCTGCGCGACTTCCCGCGCGCGGCCGCCTTCCTCGACCGGGGGAGGGCCCTGGTGGGCGGGTTGTCGGCGGCGGGCCGCTGACGGGCGCCGGGCCGGCCGTCGCATATACTTGCACCACTGCAAGGGTTCGCCTGCGGTGGGAGCGAGAGGGGCCACTGTGACGTTCACCGTCACGTACGCCCAGCGGGACGGGGGCGGCGTCTGCCTCCGGCTGGCCGGCGAGCTCGACCTCGGCACGGCCGGAGAGTTGAGCTCGGCGATCGACCGGGTGGTGGCGGAGGGGCACCGCGAGCTGCTGCTCGACCTCACCGAACTGACGTTCTGCGACTCCACCGGCATCGCGGCCTTCGTCCGGGGGGACAACATCGTCGCCGCCGACGGCGGCTGGCTGCGGCTCACCGGGGCGACCGGCCGGGTGGCCCGGGTGCTCCAGGTGACCGGGCTGGCCGAGGTGCTCCACCGCGGCCTCGACACCGCCGACCCGACCGCGCCGGCCGCCTCCTGATCCGGTACATTTCCCCGCCAGCAGCCGGCCGTGCGGCCGGACGCCCTCCTCACCACGAAGCAGGTAAACCGATGGGTCAGACCAGCCCCAGCCCCGTTCGCATCCTGGTGGTGGACGACGACCCGGGTGACGTCCTGATGATCGAGGAGGCGCTGGCCGACTCCGACGTCGACAAGGTGATCGACGTGGTCGCCGACGGCCAGGAGGCGATGGAGTTCCTCCGCCGCGAGGGCCGGCACACCGAGGCGCAGCGCCCCGACGTGATCCTGCTCGACCTGAACATGCCTCGGATGGACGGGCGGCAGGTGCTCGGCGAGGTCAAGGGTGACGAGAGCCTGCGGACCATCCCGATCGTTGTGCTCACCACCTCCAACGCCGACACCGACGTGGTCAGCAGCTACACGCTCCAGGCCAACGCGTATGTGACGAAGCCGATCGACCTGGACGACTTCAACGACGTGGTACGCCGGATCGACGAGTTCTTCGGACGGGTGGTCGTGCTCCCGAAGCACCCGTAGGGGCGGGAAGTCCGGGCCTCCGCATCCTGAACATTTTGCGGGAACGGCCGCGCCCGGGAGCGCGGGGACCGCAGGATCGGCAGGTGGGGACGCGCACCGGCTGCCTGGGGGGCGACGCATGAGGTTCTCGGTGGTGGAGACCGGCTACGACAGGCGGCAGGTCGACGCCTGTCTGGACGAGCTGAGCCTGCGGCTGGGTCGGCTGGCGGCGCGAGCGGAGGGCGCCGCCGGGGCCGGCCGGGAGTGGGACCAGATCCGGTCGGACGCCGTGCACCTGTGCGACTTCCTGCATCGCCGTACCGCGCCGGTCGAGACGGCCGCGTCCCACCCGTCCGTCGCCGAACGGGAGGCCGCCGAGCTGCTGGCGCAGGCTCGCGCCGAGCTGGAGGCCGCACGTGAGGAGGCCCGCCGGTTGCGGGAGGAGGCGTACGCCGAGGCCGTGCGGGCGCGCCGCGAGTTCGAGGCGGCCCTGCTGGCGCGCCGCCGCCGGGAGTCCCGGGTCGACGAGATCCTGGCCGGGGCGCGGGGCGAGCGGGTGGCGGTGGACACCCCCACCGCCGCGGCGAGCGTACGGCCCGGTGGCGCCGGGCGCAGCTCCGCCTGACCGGCGCCGGGTCAGACCAGCGCCGCCACCACAGTCGTGGCGCGCTTCTCGTGCCGGGCGTACGCGTCGGGGTAGGCGGACACCTGCACCGCCTGGGCCGCGGCGGTGACGCTCATGTCCTCCCAGCCCGGCACCTCGCGCAGCGCGGTGTAGAAGGCCCGGGCCGCGTACGCCGGCCGCATAAGCTGGGCGACGGTGCCCCAGCCGCTGCTGGGCCGCTGCTGGAACAGCCCGACCGAGTCGTGGTCGGAGCCGCTGCCCTGGTGCGGGTGGTCGAAGGACTGCGGCACCACGTCGCTGGCCAGGTTGTAGAGGTTGCTCTCCTGCATGGCGGTGGCGACTGCGACGACCAGGGCCCGGCGGGGCATCTTCATCTCCCGCCCCACGTCGACGATGGCCTTGGCGTTGTCCATCTGCCGTTGGTCCAGGCCGGCGACCGGCCGGGGGCGCTCGGGCAGCACGGGCTTGCGCGGCGGCTTCCTCGTCGCCGTGGCGCCGGGCGTGGGAGCCGGCGGCGGCAGGGCCGCGGCGGCCGGTGGCGCGACCCGGGTGAAGTCGCGGGAGGCGCGCTGGTCGGCGGCGGCCCGGTCGGCGACCGCCTCGCGTACCTCCAGGTGCGCCGGGCCGGTCTCGCCGACGCCCGCCACGCCGATCAGGCCGAGGCAGCAGGTGACGCCGGTGGCCACCGCGATCCGGCCGGGCACGGACCGGGCCGGGCCGCGTCGTGGCGGTTCCGGGGCGCGGTGACGCCCCACCCTCCGTTCGGCTGATGCCGGGTCAATCGTTCGGCGAACCGGGCGGTTGGCGGGCAACGGCTGATGATCGGGGTCGTCGGGGTGCACCCGCCGAGGCTAGAAAGCTTCCGGCCCTTTGCCATCGGGGTGATTGGTGGCATGCGCCACAATCTGCCGGATTCGCGGGCGACATCAGGGGTGGCGGATCAGGAAAACCGCTAACCGTGCGTACCCGGAAGAATGCCTATGTCGGTTTCGGTGGTGCGAAACGGACGCCGAGCCGACCCGGCGGCGGCCGACGCCCGGCTCCACCGTTCGGCCGAGGGTGCCCTGGTCGGCCGTCTCTCGCCCGCCGGCGGTCCGCCGACTCGCCGCGATCGACTCCTCGCGATCCGGCGGCTCGCGGTGCGAGGACCGTGGATCATGGCGACGCCGCCGCGCGGCGACCCGGGCGCTCGATACGATTCCGACGGTGACGCAGCGGATGGTCGACGAGCGCCCGCCCGGCCCCCGCAGCCGGCGCGGCGCCGTCGTCATCGTCTGCGCCGTGCTGCTCACGCTGCTGCTGGCCGGGCACCGGCTGGTGCCGAACGTCCACGGCCTGGGCAGCCTGGTGGACAGCGTCACCCCGCTGCTCGGAATCGCCGTACCGCTGCTCGCGCTCGCGGCGCTGCTGCGCCGCTCCCGGCCGGCGCTGCTGGCGGTGCTGCTGCCGGCCCTGGTCTGGGCCGGGCTCTACGGCCGCGCGTGGCTGCCCCCGGCCGCCGGCGCGGACGGCGCCGCGGTCCGCGTGGTCAGCCAGAACCTGCGCGTGGGCAACCCCGACCCGGCCGCCACCGTCGGCGCGCTCACCGGCGACGCCCCGGACCTGATCGGGCTCCAGGAGGTCGCCGACGGCGACCGGGTGGCGTCCGTGCTGGCCGAGCGCTACCCGCACCGGGCGGTGGTGTCGACTGTCGCGCTGTGGAGCCGGTGGCCGATCCGCGAGGCGCACGGTGTCGACACCGGGCTGGGCTGGGACCGCGCGCTGCGGGCCGTGGTCGCCGCGCCTCAGGGCGACCTGGCCGTGTACGTGGTCCACCTCGGCTCCGCGCGGGCCGGGCACACCGCCACCCGGGACCAGACCGTCGCCGCGCTCGCCGACGCCGTGCGTGCCGACCCGGCCGACCGGCTGGTGGTGCTCGGCGACCTGAACACCGCCACCACCGACCGGGTCTTCGACCCGCTGACCCGGCTGCTCGGCGACGCGCAGGCCGAGGCCGGGCAGGGATTCGGGTTCACCTGGCCGGCCGGGCTGCCGGTCACCCGCCCGGACCACGTCCTCTACCGGGGACTGACGCCGACCGCCGCCGGGGTGCTGCACACCCCGGACAGCGACCACCGCGCGGTCACCGCCGGCTTCCGCTGGTGAGATCTCAGTGCCGGCCGTTCTCCGCCGGGGTCACGGTGAGCCGGTGCCGGCTCGGGTCGCCACTGGAGAACGGCCAGAGCCGGTCGGCGTACGCGACCAGATCGGCCAGCTGGTCCCGGGTCAGTCCCGCCGAGGAGATCTCGGCGTGCACGTCGGCCCGGTAGCGGCCGTCGTCGTCGCGGCCCAGTTTCGCCTCGGCGGTCACCTGCACGGTGTGCGCCTCGTCGGTGATCTCCCCGGCCGCCTCCACCGCCGCGTGGTGCAGGCAGGAGGCGAACGCCGCGGCCAGGAGCTGCTCCGGCGTCAGACCGGTGCAGTGCGGCGCCAGCGGGGACGCCAGGGCGGAGGAGAGCCCGCCGTCGTCGGTGCGTACGTGACCGCCCGCCGCGGTCGCCGTGGCCGTCTCGGCCAGCCAGGAACTCGGATCCGGCATCGCGTTCCTCCCGTCACTCACCGGACCGCGTTCCCGGACCCCGAGCGGCGAAACCGCGCCCGAGCAGCCAGTAGGAGTGCTCAGCGGACCCGGCCGCTGGTCGCGGCGTCGACGGCCATCGCCTCGGTGGCCTCGGCGGCGGCCCGGCTGGTCCACGGCGACACCTGCGGCAGGCGCTGCCGGGGCAGCATCGCGGTCATCGGCACGTAGACCCGGGCGTCCACGGCCTCGGCCAGCAGCAACGCGGCCATCGGGCTGGTCGGCCGGGCGCACGGGTCGGCGTCGAGGCAGCGGCGGACGAGCTCGGCCACCTCGCCCGGCAGGCCGGGAACCTCGGGCAGCGGGCGGGGCGGCCGGCGGCGGCGCGACCCGAGCAGCTGGGTGGTGGTGCCGGCCTCGTACGGCAGTTCACCGGTGAGGCAGTAGTACAGCAGCACGCCCAGGGCGTACATGTCGGCGGCCGGGGTGGCCGGCCGGCGGTCGAGCTGCTCCGGCGCCAGGTACGCCGGGGTGCCCACGACGACGCCGTCCGGAGTGTGGTCCGGTGCGCCGGCCGGAGTGGCGATGCCGAAGTCGAGCACCTTCACCCCGCACGGGGTGAGGATCACGTTCGCGGGCTTGACGTCCCGGTGCACGATGTCGTGCGCGTGCGCGGCGGCGAGCGCGGCGCACACCTCGGCGCAGACCCGTACCGCGATGCGCCAGTCCAGCGGCCCGTTGCGCAGGTGCGCGGCGAGCGTCTCGCCCTCGGCCAGCTCCATCACGATGTACGGCACCGGGCGTCCGTCCGGCAGTGTCGCGGTGCCGAAGTCGTGCACGCTGGCGACGTTCGGGTGCACCAGCCGCGCCGCCGAGCGTGCCTCGGCCCGGATCCGGTCCACCGATCCGGCGTCGCCGTCCAGTGCGGGCGAGATGAGCTTCACCGCGACGGTCCGGTCCAGCACGCGGTCGTGCGCGCGCCACACCTCCGACATGCCACCCAGGCCGGCTCGCTGTTCGAGCTCGTACCGCCCGCCCAGCGTCCTCATCGCCACTCCTCGCCTCGTCCGGTGCCCTCCGGTCCCGCTACCCGGCCCCGGAGCTGTGCAAACCGCCGAGGGGCGGCGCCGCGGCGGGGTAGCTTCGCGGCGAGGGCGTCGACGGACGGAGGGCAGCGGTGGCCGTGGTGCGCGTGCGGTTCGTCGGCGGGCCGGCCGACGAGCTGACCCGGGACCTGCCCGCGGGGCCGGACGGCGCGCCGCCGCCCCGGTGGGTGCTGCGTCATCCGGAGGAACCGGCCGAGGGGGTGGCCGACCACCTCTACGAGCGCGACGACCACGCGTCGCCCGGCGGCTGGACGATGCGGTACGTGCACACGTTCCCGTTCGGCGCGACCGAGTGAGGTCGTCTCGCAGCGGCCGGACGCGGCGCGTCAGGCCGGCCGGACGCCGGTGGTGCCGAGGATGACCGAGGCGACGAGCTCCGGGTCGTCGTGCATGGGCACGTGCCCGCAGCCGGGCAGGTCCAGGTGCCGCGCGGCGGGCAGCCGGGTACGCGCCAGCGCCGCCTGCCGGTACGGCAGGATCCGGTCCCGAGTACCCCACGCGACTGTGACCGGCACGGTCGGCGCGCCCGCGTAGGCGTACCCCCGGCCGGCGCGGGCGACGGCGCGGAACGCCCGTGCCTGGCGCAGCGCGCGGGCGTCGGCGAGCGCGTCGTCGAGGGCCATCCGGTTGGGCCGGGCCAGGATCATGCCCATCGCCAGCATCCGCAGCGCGGGCGCGGCGAACAGGCGGCGCAGCACCGGTTCGGGCAGCCGGGCCGCGTTGCGGTGCAGCGCGAGCACCGTCAGCGCCCAGCGCAGCTCGCGCGCGGTGCAGAACCCGGCCGGCGACAGCGCGGTGGCCGAGGAGACCGCGCCGATCGCGGCCAGTTCGAGGGCGATCGCGCCGCCGAGGCTGTTGCCCGCGACGTGCGGGCGTTCCAGCCCGAACGCGGCGAACAGCTCGACCATGGCCACGGCCAGGCCGGGCATGTCGGCAGGCAGCCCGGCGGCGGGCACCGGGGAGCGGCCGAAGCCCGGCAGGTCGACGGCGATCACGTCGTGCGCCTCGGCGAGGCGATCCAGCACCGGACGCCAGGCGCCGCCGTGGTGGCCGATGCCGTGCAGCAGCACCAGCGTCGGCCCGGCGCCCCGCCGCTCGTAGACGACGTCCACCGGCGCGGTCACGGCCGCCCCTGCGGCGTGCTGGCGCCGAAGCCCCGGCCCAGCGCGCGGGACTGCTCCTCGATCAGCGGCACGGTGGCCCGGACGGTGCGGCCCACCAGCCGGTCGGCCAGCGGGCTGACCAGCACCGATCGCATCGCCTGCACGCCGGCCACGGCGCGCGGCACGTACACCCGGCGGCTGCGGCGCTCGATCGCCCGGACGAACGCCTCGGCGCACTCGGTCACCGTTGTGGTACGCCGCAGCGGCCAGGGCAGCTTCGCCAGCGCCGTGGAGAAGGCCGGCAGGTCGGCGCGCGCCTCGCGGACCAGGTCGGTGTCCACCCACGACGGATGGGCGGTGCCGACCGCCACGCCCCGGTGTGCCAGCTCCAGCCGGACCGCGTTGCCGAACTGCTCGACGCCGGCCTTGGAGGCGCAGTAGGCGGCCATGCCGGGCAGCGCGGCGAACGCCGCGGCCGAGGAGACGATCAGCAGATAGCCACCCCGGTCGACGAGCGCGGGCACGGTCGCCGCCGCGGTGCGCATCACCCCGATCAGGTTGACCTCGACCGTACGCACCAGCGCCTCGACGTCGCCGACGGCGATCGTGCCGCGGTTGGCCACCCCGGCGTTCGCCACCACCGCGTCGATCCCGCCCAGCGTCGCGAGTGTCCCGTCCACCGCCGCGGCGAGGGCGTTCTGGTCGGTGACGTCGGCGGCGAACCATGCGTGCCCCGGGCCCAGCTCGGCGGCGAGCGCGGCGAGCCGGTCGGGTTCCAGCCCGACGAGGGACAACCGGGCGCCGCGCGCCGCGGCGAGGCGGGCGGTGTGCTCGCCGATGCCCCGGGCCGCGCCGGTCACCAGCACCACCTTGCCGGCCAACCGGCCGGAAAAACGACCATCGATGGACATGCCGGGAAGTTACCACCGGGTAGCCCCGGTGCGGAAGACCCCGTCGACCTGCCCGGATCGCCGCCGCGCGGCGCGCACAGCTGGTACACAGGATCGGGACAGCCCGCCGACAGCGGGTCCGCCCACGATGGGGGCATGGTCATGAACGCGCAGTCCGCGCAGGGTCGCATCGAACTGCGCCGACCGGACGGCGAACCGGTGCGGGTGCTCGTCGTCGACGACGAGCCGACACTCACCGACCTGCTCTCGATGGCGCTGCGGTACGAGGGCTGGCAGGTCGCCACCGCCGGCAGCGGCATGGCGGCTGTCACCACCGCCCGCCAGTTCCGCCCGGACGCCGTGGTGCTCGACGTGATGCTGCCCGACCTGGACGGCTTCCAGGTGCTGCGCCGCCTGCGCGAGCAGTTCCCGAGCGTGCCGGTGCTGTTCCTGACCGCCCGCGACGCGGTGGAGGAACGCGTCGCCGGGCTCACCGTCGGCGGCGACGACTACGTCACCAAGCCGTTCAGCCTGGAGGAGGTGATCGCCCGGCTGCGCGCGCTGCTGCGCCGTTCCGGCTTCGCGGTCGCCGCCCGCCAGGAGGCGGTGCTCACCGTCGGCGACCTCACCCTCGACGAGGACAGCCACGAGGTACGCCGCGGCGACGACCTGATCACGCTCACCGCCACCGAGTTCGAGCTGCTGCGCTACCTCATGCGCAACCCGCGCCGGGTGCTCAGCAAGGCGCAGATCCTCGACCGGGTGTGGAACTACGACTTCGGCGGCCAGGCCAACGTGGTCGAGCTGTACATCTCGTACCTGCGCAAGAAGATCGACGCGGGCCGCGCGCCCATGATCCATACGCTGCGCGGGGCGGGCTATGTCCTCAAACCCGCCGAGTGACAGGGGCGGCCGGCTGCGCCGCCGCCTGGCCGGCTGGTCGCTGCGCCGCCGCCTGGTGCTCTCCGTGGTGGCGCTGCTCGCGCTGGTGAGCATCGGCATCGGCGGCCTGACCACAGTCGCGCTGCGACACTTCCTGATCGACCAGATCGACAACCAGCTCACCTTCGGCGACCGGCGGCCCGCCGACTTCGAACGCTGGGCCCGCCGCGGCGTCGACCCGCCGCGACCGGACCAGCGGCCCACCCCGCCGGACTCCGACGAGGTGGCGCCGGACCCCCCTGGCGGCTTCCCGCCGGGCTCGATCGCCGTCCGGGTGCCCGCCGCCGCCGAACCCGTCGGCCGGGTCCGGTCCGGAAACGGCGACAGCGAGGAGGTGCCCGCCGCCGACCTGACCGCGCTGGCCCGCGTACCCGTCGGCGACCGCCCGCACACAGTCGTCGTCGGCGACCGGGGCGACTACCGCGCGATCGCGCTCCCGTCGCCGCGCGGCGACGGCGACGTGCTGGTCCTCGCGATCCCGCTGGCCCAGGTCGACGACACCGTCATGTGGATGCTCGTCGCGCAGGCCGGGGTGATCGGCGCCGGCCTGGTCATCGCCGGCGCCCTCGGTCTGCTCATCGTCCGGGTGACGCTGCGGCCGCTCAACCGCGTCGCCGCCACCGCCGCCCGGGTCACCGAACTGCCGCTCGACCGCGGCGAGGTCGCCCTGTCCGTGCGGGTGCCGGCCGCCGACACCGACCCCCGCACCGAGGTCGGGCAGGTCGGCGGCGCGCTCAACCGGATGCTCGGCCACGTCGCCGCCGCGCTCGCCGCCCGGCAGGCCAGCGAGACCCGGGTACGCCAGTTCGTCGCCGACGCCAGCCACGAGCTGCGCACCCCCCTCGCTGCCATCCGCGGGTACGCCGAGGTGGCCCGCCGGGGCCGCCAGGAGGTGCCGCCCGACGTGGCGCACGCGCTGCGCCGCGTCGAGTCGGAGAGCACCCGGATGACGAGCCTCGTCGACGACCTGCTGCTGCTGGCCCGGCTGGACTCCGGCCGCCCGCTCGCCGCCGAGCCGGTCGACCTGACCGCCATGGCCGTGAACGCGGTCAGTGACGCGCACGTCGCCGGGCCCGACCACCGCTGGCAACTCGACCTGCCCGACGAGCCGCTCACCGTCACCGGCGACGCCCACCGGCTGCACCAGGTGCTGGCGAACCTGCTGGCGAACGCGCGGGTGCACACCCCGGCCGGCACCACAGTCACGGTCCGGCTCGCGCCCGCGCCCGGCGGCGTCGAACTACGCGTCACCGACGACGGGCCGGGCATCCCGGAGCAGTTGCAGCCGGAGGTCTTCGAGCGGTTCGCGCGCGGCGACACCTCCCGCTCCCGCGCGCAGGGCAGCACCGGCCTGGGCTTGGCCATCGTCGCCGCCGTGGTGGAGGCGCACCACGGGCGGGTCGACGTGGTCAGCCGGCCCGGCCACACCGCGTTCACGGTCTGGCTGCCCGGATCCACAGCCGACGCATAGGCCGCTCACGGGAGCGGGCCAGCGGGCCCGCCGAGTCTTGCCGGCATGAACCGAACCGACAGCCCGCCGACCGTGCCCACGGCCGGTCCACCCGGCACCGAGCCGGCCCCCGCGCCCGTACCTGAGGAGACCCGCACCGGCCGCGATCCGCGCTGGGCCCGGCCGGCCCTGGCCGGCCTGCTGGTCGCGACCGCGCTGCTCTACCTGTGGGGCCTGGGCGCCTCCGGCTGGGCCAACGCGTTCTACTCCGCCGCCGTGCAGGCCGGGTCGCAGAGCTGGACGGCGTTCTTCTACGGCTCCTCGGACGCGGCCAACTCGATCACAGTGGACAAGACCCCCGCCTCGCTGTGGCTGATGGCGCTCTCGGTGCGCATCTTCGGCCTGAGCGGCTGGTCGATCCTCGTGCCGCAGGCGCTGCTCGGCGTCGCCTCCGTCGGCGTGCTGTACGCGACCGTCCGCCGCTGGTACGGCCCGGCCGCCGGCCTGCTCGCCGGCGCGGTGCTCGCGCTCACCCCGGTGGCGACGCTGATGTTCCGGTTCAACAACCCGGACGCGCTGCTGGTGTTCCTGCTCGTCGCCGCCGCGTACGCCACGGTGCGCGCGGTCGAGACGGCGAGCACGCGGTGGATCGTGCTGACCGGCGTGCTCGTCGGCTTCGGCTTCCTCACCAAGATGCTCCAGGCGTTCCTGGTGATCCCGGTCTTCGCCGGGGTCTACCTGCTGGCCGCGCCGACCGGACTCGGACGGCGGATCCGGCAGCTCCTGCTGGCCGGGCTCGCAGTGGTCGTCTCCGCCGGCTGGTGGGTGGCGATCGTCGAGCTGACGCCGGCGAGCGCCCGCCCGTACATCGGCGGCTCGCAGAACAACAGCATCCTGGAGCTGACGCTCGGCTACAACGGGCTGGGCCGCATCACCGGCGACGAGGTGGGCAGCGTCGGCGGCGGTGGCGGCCGGCCCGGCGGGGGAGGCGGCGGGCCGTTCTCCGGTCAGACCGGTCTCCTGCGGATGTTCGACACCGAGGTCGGCGGGCAGATCTCCTGGCTGCTGCCGGCCGCGCTGATCCTGCTGGTCGCGGGGCTGTGGCTGGCCGGGCGGGCACCGCGTACCGACCGCACCCGGGCCGGTCTGCTGCTGTGGGGCGGCTGGCTGCTGGTCACCGGACTGATCTTCAGCTTCATGTCCGGGATCTTCCACGCGTACTACACGGTCGCCCTGGCCCCGGCGGTCGGCGCGCTGGCCGGCATCGGCGTCACGCTGCTGTGGCGCGCCCGCTCAGCACCGGGCCGGTGGCGCCGGTTCGCCGCCGCGCTGGTCCTGGCCGGCACGCTGGCGGTCACCGCCTGGTGGTCCTGGCACCTGCTCGGCCGCACCCCCGACTGGCACCCCTGGCTGCGCTCCACAATCCTGGCCGTGGGCCTGACCACCGCAGCCCTCCTGGCCACCTCGGCGGTGATCAAGGAGTTCGCGTCCGGGAACGGCGTTCAAAGTGACGCGAACTCCTTGGTCAACTCGGAGACGGGGGTGGCGGCGGGGCCCGGGGCTGGGTTTGCCGGGCGGGTTGTGCGGTGGGTGGTGCCGGTGGTGTCTGTCGCCGGGATCGCGGTGGCGCTGGCCGGGCCGGCCGCGTACGCGATGCAGACCGCTGCCACCCCGCACAGCGGCTCGATCCCGAGTGCCGGGCCGGCCGGAGCTGGTGGCTTCGGCGGCCCCGGCGGACCGGGCGGCCGGATGCCGGGCGGCGGGAACGGGCAGTTCCCGGGCTTCCCTGGTGGCCCGAACGACACCGGCTCGGACGGCACGGGTTCCGACGGCTCCGGCCCGGGCGGTACCGGCCAGGACGGCGGGGCGAACGCCGGTGGGTTCCCCGGATTCCCTGGTGGTGGTTCGGCCCCGGGCGCGCCCGGCGGCACAGGTCAGGACGGCGGCACCGCGCCGGGCGGCTTCCCCGGGCAGGACGGCGGGACCGGGCAGGAGGGGCGGGGGCAGCGCGGCGGCGGCATGGGCGGGCTGCTCGACGCCCGTGAGCCGAGCGCCGAGATGACCGCGCTGCTCACCGCCGACGCCGACGACTACACCTGGGTCGCCGCGACTGTCGGCTCGAACAACGCCTCCGGCTACCAGCTGGCGACCGGCCGGCCGGTCATGCCGATCGGCGGCTTCAACGGCAGTGACCCGTCGCCGACGCTCGCCCAGTTCCAGCGGTACGTCGCCGACGGGCGGATCCACTACTTCCTCGGCGGCGGTGGGTTCCGGGCCGACGGCGGCAGCAACGCCTCGGCCGAGATCGCCGCGTGGGTCACCGAGACCTTCACCGCCACCACCGTCGACGGCGTGACCGTGTACGACCTGAGCAGCGGAAAGCAGGGCTGAGCGATGACTGGCACGTACGCGCCCCGGGCCGCCGTGCAGGCCCGGCCCGCCGCCGACAGCGCGGTGCTCGACGTGGTGGTCCCGGTCTACAACGAGGAGACGGACCTGGGGCCCTGCGTCCGGCGGCTGCACGCGCACCTGACCGCGCACTTCCCGTACCCGTTCCGGATCACTGTGGCCGACAACGCCAGCGTGGACGGCACCCCGGCGGTGGCGCGGGCGCTCGCCGACGAGCTGCCCGGGGTGGGGGTGCTGCGCCTGGACGAGAAGGGCCGCGGGCGGGCACTGCGCGCCGCCTGGTCGGCCTCGCCGGCGCCGGTGCTCGCGTACATGGACGTGGACCTGTCCACCGACCTGGCCGCGCTGCTGCCGCTGGTCGCCCCGCTCATCTCCGGGCACTCGGACCTGGCCATCGGCACCCGGCTGGCGCGGACCAGCCGGGTGGTCCGGGGTGCCAAGCGGGAGGTCATCTCGCGCGGCTACAACCTGCTGCTGCGTGGGGCGCTCGCGGCGCGTTTCTCCGACGCACAGTGCGGTTTCAAGGCGATCCGCGCCGACGTGGCCGCCGAGCTGCTGCCGCTGGTGCGTGACACCGGCTGGTTCTTCGACACCGAGCTGCTGGTCCTGGCGCAGCGGGCCGGGCTGCGCATCCACGAGGTGCCGGTGGACTGGGTGGACGACCCGGACAGCCGGGTCGACATCGTCGCCACCGCGCTGGCCGACCTGCGCGGCATCGGGCGGCTGGGCCGGGCGCTGGTGACCGGGGCGCTGCCGCTGGCGCAGTTACGCGCCCAGCTCGGCCGGGGGCCGTTGCCGGCCCTGCCGGCGCAGGTGCCGATCGGGTTGCCGCGCCAGCTCGCCCGGTTCGCCGCTGTGGGCGTGGCGAGCACGCTCGCGTACCTGCTGTTGTTCCTGCTGGCCCGCGGCCCGCTCGGGGCGCAGCCGGCGAACCTGCTGGCGTTGCTGCTCACGGCGGTGGCCAACACGGCCGCCAACCGGCGGCTCACGTTCGGGGTCACCGGGCGCCGCCACGCCGGCCGGCACCACCTCCAGGGCCTGCTCGCGTTCGCCCTCGGCCTGGCCCTGACCAGCGGTTCCCTGGCCGCGCTGCACGCCACCACAACCCCGAACCGCGCGTTGGAGCTGACCGTCCTGGTAACGGCCAACCTGGCCGCGACGGCCCTGCGCTTCCTCCTGCTCCGCCTGGCCATGCACCACCGCCCCTGACCCCCACCGCCCTGACCCCACCCCGTCGATCATGAGGTTGGCGGTGCGACACGCCGGGCGCCGACACCGTCAACTTCATGATCGACGGGGAGGGTGGGAGGCGGGAGGGTGGGAGGGTGGGGGCGTGTACCGGGAGTGGAAGGTGGCGGGGGTTCCGGGCGGGGTGCTGTGGAGCAGCGTCTCGGGCGGGAGTGAGACGCGGGTGCTGCCGGACGGGTGCCTGGATCTGCTCTGGTCCAGCCGGTCCGGGCTGCTGGTCGCGGGTCCGGACCGCACCGCGCACCTGTCGCGGTCGGCGCCGGGGGATCGGTGGATCGGGCTGCGCCTGCCGCCGGGGACCGGCCCGGCCGTGTTCGGGGTGCCGGCCGAGGAGTTGCGGGACCGCCGCGTATCGCTCGCCGACCTGTGGGGCCGCGCCGCCGCCGAGGTGACCGAGCGGGTCGAGGCCGCGCTGGCCGCGCCGGGCGACGAGGCCGCCGGGGTGCTCACCCGGGTCGCCCGCGACCGGCTGCGCGCGGCCGGCGGCCCCGACCCGATCGGCGCGCATGTCGCCGCCCGCCTGGCCGCCGGGGCCACCGTCGCCGCGACCGCCGCCGAGGTCGGCCTCGGCCCGCGCGCCCTGCACCGGCGCAGCCGGGACCTCTTCGGGTACGGCCCGAAGACGCTGGCCCGCATCCTGCGGATGCGCCGCGCGCTGGACCTGGCCCGCGCCGGTGCGCCGCTCGCCGAGGTGGCGGTGCGCAGCGGGTACGCCGACCAGGCCCACCTGACCCGCGAGGTGCGGGAGCTGGCCGGGGTGCCGCCGACCCGGCTGCTCGCCCCGGCCCGGAGCCGCCCGCAGGCGACCTGACCGGCCCGGAAGCGGCCCGCGAGCCGGCTCCCGTCTACTCGGCCGCAGGCGGCGGGGCGAACAGGTCCACGCCGTTGCCGTCCGGGTCGTGCAGGACCGCGTACCGCTGCCCCCAGAACGCGTCCCACGGCGGCATCTCGCCGTGGTGCCCGGCACCGGTCAGCTCGGCGTACCAGCGGTCCACCTCCGACGGGTCGGCGCACCGGAAGGCCAGGCTCATCCGGTTGTTGCCGCCGGACGGGTCGAAGTCGGGGTGGAAGCTGCGGATCACCTCGACCGTGTCCCAGGCCAGCCGTACGCCGTTCGGCAGGGTGACCTCGACGTGCCCTTCCGTCTCGGCGCCGGCCGGGATCGGCAGCCCCAGCCGCCGGTAGAAGTCGAGCGTGCGGGCCATGTCGGTGACCACGGTCCCGACCAGATCGAACTGCGGTGTCATGCCGGCCACGGTAGGCGCGACCGGCCCGGCCCGTCTTGAACGGATCGGACGGGGGACGAGTGGCCGGTGTGGCCGCGCACCCGGACGCCGAGACGTTACGGTGAGGGACAAGTCCGGCTCCGAGCAACAAAGCTCGCATTCCGGGCGTGCTCCGATGACCGGCGAGGGAAGGAAAAGCAGCCGTGACGCATCTGGCCTACCTGGACGCGGGATCCGGCAGTCTCATCGTGCAGGCGGTGGTCGGCGGGGTGGCCGGGGTGGCGGTGGCCGCCAAGCTCTACTGGCGCCGCCTGGTGTCCCGGTTCCGGCGTCAGCCCTCCGACCAGGGCCCGGCGGCGTGACGATCCCCGCCACCGGCGTCCGCGTCGAGCCCGGCTCCTTCCGCGACCCCGGCAACCGGGTGTTCCACCGGGGCGAGGAGGTGCTGCGCGGGCTCGACGAGCGCTCCGCCCGGGACTGGCGGGCGCTGTCCGTCACCGACTTCTTCCGGCACGCCACCAGCACCGGGCAGATCGTCGGCACCGAGGAACTGACCCCGACCCCTGTCGACGCGCCCTGGACCACGGTGCTGCGGCACGAGCGGATCCCGTTCGTCTCGCACCCCTACGAGTGGTCGTCCGCGATGCTGCGCGACGCGGCGCTGCTGCACCTGGACGTGCTGCGCGCCGCCCTGGAAGCAGGCTTCACCACGAAGGACGGCTCGGCGTACAACGTGCAGTGGCGCGGCGCCCGGCCGGTCTTCATCGACGTCGGCTCGTTCGAGGCACTGCGCGACGGCGAACCCTGGGCCGGCTACCGGCAGTTCTGCCAGACGCTGCTCTACCCGCTGCTCATCCAGGCCCACCTCGGGCTGGACTTCCAGCCGTTCCTGCGCGCCCGCGTCGACGGCGTCGAACCGGACCAGATGCGCCGGCTGTTCGGCGGCACCCGGCGCTGGCGGGCCGGCGTGCCCACCCACGTGCACCTGCACGGCGCCATGCAGGCCCGCAACTCCGCCGCGAGCACCACAGACGTCCGCGCCCAGTTGCGCGCCGCCGGGTTCTCCCGCGAGCTGGCGCTGGCCACGGTACGCGGGCTGACGAAGCTGGTCCGCCGGCTCGACCACCGGCCCGGCGACAGCCACTGGTCGGACTACCAGCGCACCTGCGCGTACTCGGTGCCGGACCGGCAGGCCAAGGAGGAGTTCGTCGACCGGGCGATGGCCGCCGTCGGTGGCGGCTCGGCGCTGGACCTGGGTGCCAACGACGGCCGGTACGCCCGCATCGCCGCCCGGCACGCCGCGCACGTCGTCGCCGTCGAGCAGGACCCGGCGGTCGTCGACACGCTCTACCGCGCGCTGCGCGAGGAGGGCGAGACACGGATCCTGCCGCTGGTGATGGACCTGGCCGACCCGTCCCCGGGCG
Organism: Micromonospora sp. CNZ297; assembly: GCF_007827625.1. Classification (NCBI taxonomy): domain Bacteria; kingdom Bacillati; phylum Actinomycetota; class Actinomycetes; order Micromonosporales; family Micromonosporaceae; genus Micromonospora; species Micromonospora sp. CNZ297. Next base: position 128,473 of record NZ_VISU01000017.1, read on the forward strand.
GCGGCTGGCGCGGCGTCGAGCGGGCCGCGTTCGCCGACCGGGCCCGCGCGGACACCGTCCTGGCCCTGGCCGTGGTGCACCACCTCGCGATCGGGCGCAACGTGCCGCTGCCCGAGGTGCTCGACCAGCTCACCGTGCTCACCGTCACCGGCGGCAGCCTGGTGGTGGAGTTCGTCCACCCGGACGACCTGATGGCCCGCCGCCTGCTGGCGAACAAGCCCGACGGCCTGTTCCCGGACTACCGGCGCGACGTCTTCGAGGCGCTGCTCGCGCGCCGGGGCCGGGTGGTCGCCCGGACCGAGCTGCCGTCCGGCACCCGCACGCTCTACCAGGTGGTGGTGGGTGGCTGAGGACACCCTCGCGCCACCCCGCGACCACACGGCCGTCCCGGTCCGGCGGGAACGCCGGCAGTGGTGGCGCGCCGAGGCGGCCCGGCTGGCCGAGGTGGTGGCGCTGGTCGGGCTGGTGGTCACCCAGCCCTTGCTCGACGTGCTCGGCCGCAGCCCCGACTTCTTCCTGTTCCACCGCGCCTCCCGGGCCGACGTGCTGCTGCTGGTCGCCCTGATCGCGCTCGCGCCGACAGCGCTGTTCGCGCTGCTGGGCGCGTTTGCGCTGTTCGCCGGACGCCTCACCCGGGCCGCCGTGCACACCGTGTTCGTGGGCCTGCTGCTCGCCGCGCTGGCGGTCCAGGTCGGCCGGCACGTCACGCCGCTTCGGGGCGTACCCCTGCTCGTTGTCGCCGGTGTGGCCGGAGCCGCCGGCGCGGCCGCGCACCGGCGGTGGCGGGCGCCCCGGCGGGTGCTGCGGGTCGCCGCCGCCGGGCCGCTGGTGTTCGTCGGGCTGTTCCTGTTCGCCTCGCCCGCCTCGGCGGTGGTGCTGCCGCGCGGCGAGGGCGGCGCGGCCGGTGTGGCCGGCGCGGGCGCGCACCCGCCGGTGGTCATGATCGTGCTGGACGAGTTGCCGCTCGTCTCCCTGCTCGGCCCGGACGGCCGGATCGACGCCGAGCGCTACCCGAACTTCGCGGCACTGGCCGGCGGCTCGACGTGGTACCGCAACGCCACCGGCGTCAGCGGCTGGACGCCCTACGCGCTGCCCGCGATGCTCACCGGGCGCTACCCGGAGCGGGGGGCGGCGCCGCACTACTCGCAGTACCCGGACAACCTGTTCACCGCGCTCGGCGGCCTCTACCGGATCAAGGCCGAGGAGAGCATCACCCGGCTCTGCCCGCCGAGCCGCTGCGAGCAGGCCACCACCCCGGAACAAGGGCTCGGCGTGCTGGTCCGGGAGAGCGGCCGGCTGCTCGGACGGATCGCCGCGCCGGTGGACAGCCGGATCGACCCGGAGGACTCCTACCGCGAGCGGACCGCCGCCGAGGCCGGGCTGGACGCCGCCGAGCCGGTGCCTGACGACCCGAAGTTCCGCTGGGACACCCTGGATGACAACCAGCCGGCCCGGTTCACCTCGTTCCTGGCCGGGCTGCGCCCCGACACCCGGCCCACGCTGCACTTCCTGCACCTGCTGATGCCGCACTCGCCGTGGGCGTACCTGCCGTCCGGAGCGCACTACGCGGCGCCGGACGACCTGCCCAACGACGGCACCGGCTGGGTCGACCTGGCCCGCGCCCGGCACCTCGCCCAGCTCGGCTACACCGACCGGCTGATCGGCGAGACGCTGCGGACGCTGCGCGCCACCGGCCTCTACGACCAGGCGCTGGTTATGGTCACCGCCGACCACGGCGTCAGCTTCCGCCGGGACTGGCAGGGCCGGGGGATGGACGCCATCGACCACGCCGCGAACGAGGTGGCCTGGGTGCCGATGTTCGTCAAGGAACCCGGCCAGCGCGCCGGACGGGTGGACGACCGCAACTGGGAGCACGTCGACCTGCTGCCCACGATCGCCGACGAGACGCACATGCGGGTGCCCTGGCGGATGGACGGCCGGTCGGCGAAGGCGGCCCCGCGCGAACGGGCCGACAAACGCTTCTACGACCGCCCCGGCCAGCCGGTCACCGTCAACGGCGGTGTGCCCGCGCCGCTCCCGCCGCCTCCCGTCGACCCGCTCGTCGGCACCCGGGTCGGTGACGTGCCGGTCGCCGGGACCGCCACGGTGGCGAACCGGGACGCGTTCGACGCGGTCGACCCGGCCGGCGGCGGGCTGCCCGCGATGGTCTGGGGCACCGTGCCGGACGGCGTACCCGACGGCACCCGGCTCGCCGTGGCGGTCAACGGCACCGTCGGCGCGGTGGTGCCCGTGGTGCCCCCGGACGCCGCCGGGCGGCGGTTCGCCGCGCTGCTCGCCGACGACCGTCTGTTCGCCGCCGGAGCCAACCGGCTCGACCTCTACCGGGTCGGCGACGACGGGACGCTGCGGCGGCTCACGCTGTCGTGACGGACCTCCCGAACATGCCCATGGCCGCGCTCCCATCCGGTTTCCGGACCGGCTGGCCGGGAAACAGGTGACGCACACCTCACCCTCAAACCATGACGAGCGGTGTTCTCCGCGCCGTGATTACGGTAGAAGCGAAGGCAATTCAACGAAGATCTTGCCGGCGAAGCGAGGAACAGATGACGGAAGTCAAGCTCGACCACCCCGGTGGGCAGCTGTCGATGCCGGTGCAGTCCGCGGTTGAGGGCCCCGCCGGGATCGGGGTGAGCAAGCTGCTCAAGGAAACCGGGATGACCACGTACGACCCCGGTTTCGTGAACACCGCGTCCTGCTCGTCCGCCATCACCTACATCGACGGTGATGCCGGCATCCTGCGGTACCGGGGTTACCCGATCGACCAGCTGGCCGAGAAGTCCTCTTTCCTGGAGGTCTCCTACCTGCTGATCTACGGCGAGCTGCCGTCCCAGACGCAGCTCACCGAGTTCAGCGAGCGGATCCGGCGGCACTCGCTGCTGCACGAGGAGATGCGCCGCTTCTTCGACGGCTTCCCCCGCGACGCGCACCCGATGGCCGTGCTCTCCTCGGCCGTCAGCGCCATCTCGACCTTCTACCAGGACAGCCTGGACCCGTTCGACTCCGAGCACGTGGAGATGTCCACGGTGCGGCTGATGGCGAAGGTCCCCACCATCGCGTCGTACGCGTACAAGAAGTCGATCGGGCAGCCGCTGCTGTACCCGGACAACTCGCTGGGCTACGTCGAGAACTTCCTGCGGATGACGTTCGGCGTACCGGCCGAGCCGTACGAGGTCGACCCGGTCGTCGCCCGGGTGCTGGACATGCTGTTCATCCTGCACGCCGACCACGAGCAGAACTGCTCCACCTCGACCGTGCGGCTGGTCGGCTCCAGCAACGCCAACCTGTTCGCCTCGGTCTCGGCCGGCGTGAACGCGCTGTTCGGCCCGCTGCACGGCGGCGCCAACCAGGCCGTCCTGGAGATGCTCCAGAAGATCCAGGCCGACGGCGGCGACGTCCGCTCCTTCGTGCAGAAGGTGAAGGACAAGCAGGACGGCGTGAAGCTGATGGGCTTCGGGCACCGGGTCTACAAGAACTACGACCCGCGCGCCGCCATCGTGAAGAAGGCCGCCCAGGACGTGCTCGGCCGGATGGCCAAGCCGGACCCGCTGCTGGACCTCGCGGTGCAGCTCGAGGAGATCGCGCTCGCCGACGACTTCTTCGTGTCCCGGCGGCTCTACCCGAACGTGGACTTCTACACCGGCCTGATCTACAAGGCCATGGGCTTCCCGACGAAGATGTTCACGGTGCTGTTCGCGCTCGGCCGGCTGCCCGGCTGGATCGCGCAGTGGCGCGAGATGATCAACGACCCGGAGACCAAGATCGGTCGCCCGCGGCAGATCTACACCGGCGCCACCGAGCGGGACTACGTCCCCGCCGCCCAGCGCTGAGCGTGCAAGGAAGGGCCCCTTCTTAACGCCTCAGGTAGACGAGGGGCCCCCTTTTAACACGCGGACGACGAAGGCCGCCGACCCTCTCGGGTCGGCGGCCTTCGTCGTGCGTCCGGGGTGCGGGGGCGTTAATAAGGGGCCCTTCCTCTACCTGAGGCGTTAATAGGGGGCCCTTCCTTACCTCAAGCCGGCGGCGGTGAGGAGGTTGCCCTCGGGGACGCGCGGCGTGGGGTGGCCGTGTGCCATGCGGTGCTGGGCGCGGGCCGCGGTGAACGCCGGGTCGCCGGCGATGGCTGCGGCGTACGCGGCAGCCGTGCGGGACGCGATGGCCGCCCAGCCGTACTGCTCGTGCACCATGGTGCGGGCCCGCCGGGCGAGCGCACGCGCCCGGTCCCGGTCGGACAGCAGCGCGTGCACCGCCTCGGCGAGGCCGTCCGGGTCGTGCGGGGCGAACGTCATCCCGGTGACGCCCGGCTCCACGATCTCGGCCAGCCCACCGGTACGGGCGACGGCGAGCGGCGCGCCCGCGGCGGCCCCCTCCAGCGCCACCATGCCGAACGGCTCGTAGATGCTCGGCACCGCGAAGCAGTCCGAGGCGGCCATGACGGCGGGCAGGTCGGTGCCGCCGAGGAACCCGGGCATGCTCACAGTGGCGCCCAGCCCGAGGCGGTGCACCTCGGCCTCCAGTTCCGCCTTGTACGGCCCGTCGCCGACGATCACCGCGCGCAGGCCCGGGTGCCGGTCGCGCAGCCGGGGCAGCCCGGCCAGCAGGTGCTGCACGCCCTTCTCGTACACCAGGCGGCCGGCGAACGTGACCAGCGGGCCGTCGGCGGCGAACCGGGCCCGGGCGGCGGCGACCGCCGACGCGGGCACCCGCCAGCGGTGCGGCTCGACGCCGTTGGGGACCACGTCGACGCGGGCGGCGTCCACGCCGAACAGCGCGCCCACCTCGTCGCGCATGTAACCGGAGCAGACGATCACGCGGCCGGACTCGCCGGCGAGCCAGTGTTCGACGCCGTGGATGGTGCGGTTCATCTCCTCGGGCAGCCAGCCCTGGTGCCGGCCCGCCTCGGTGGCGTGGATGGTGCTGACCAGCGGCACGTCCAGGTGCTCGCGCAGCGTCATCGCGGTGTGCGCGACGAGCCAGTCGTGGGCGTGGATGACGTCGTACGAGCCGGAGGAGGCGGCGCGCAGCGCGGCCCGGGTGAGGGTGTGGTTGAACGCCATGGTCCAGGCCAGCAGCGAGCCGGTGGCGAGGGGGAAGGTGACCGGGTCCTCGGCGGCGCGGACGATGCGGACGCCGTCGGCGTACTCCTCCAGGGGAGCGCCCTCGGCGTGGCGGGTGACGACCGTGACCTCGTGCCCGGCGGCGGCCAGGGCGACTGACAGCGCGTGCACGTGGCGGCCGAGCCCGCCGACGAGCACCGGCGGGTACTCCCACGACAGCATCAGGATGCGCCGGGTCCGGGGCGCGGACCCGGCCGGCGACGGGGGCGCCGGGCGGGAGGTGAGGGTGGGCCGGTGGAGCCGGTCCGTCGCGGTGGCGGGCTGAGCGCCGACCCGCAGAGTGGTCACGTGGATCTCCGTCCATGCATGGTGAGGCACGCCGGCTTCGGTGGCGGCGTCGAGCGGTGGTGAGGGGTGGCCGAACGGCCGGGCGGGCCCGCGCGCGCGTGGGCCCGGATCCAGGAAAGTCCATCCGCCGCCGGTCCGCATCTCGAAAAGGGCGATCGTGACGGATGACACCCGAACGTCTATCCGTTCGCACGAGGGCGGATTCGGTTACGGTCCGAACGGGTGGATTGACGGCGGGTACGACTGGGCATCACCGGCGTGCGCATCGGCGGTTCCCCCTGTCCGGTGCGCTCACGATCATGGGCCGAAGGAGCGACATGCAGGTCTGGCCGGGCGAGAGCTACCCCCTCGGCGCCACGTACGACGGGATGGGCACCAACTTCGCGATCTTCTCCGAGGTGGCGGAGAAGATCGAGCTGTGCCTGTTCGACGAGTGGGACATCGGCACCGAGCGGCGGGTGGAGCTGCGCGAGGTCGACGCGTACGTCTGGCACGCCTACATCCCCGGGGTCGAGCCCGGCCAGCGCTACGGCTACCGGGTGCACGGGCCGTGGAACCCGGCCGAGGGGCTGCGCTGCAATCCGCACAAGCTGCTGCTCGACCCGTACGCGAAGGCGGTCGACGGGGAGATCACCTGGGATCCGTCGGTCTACGACTACGAGGTCGGCGGCGACCCGGACCGGATGAACACCGCCGACTCGGCGCCGTACATGCCGAAGTCGGTGGTGGTGAACCCGTACTTCGACTGGGGCAACGACCGGCCGCCGCGCACCCCGTACCACCACTCGGTGATCTACGAGGCGCACGTGCGCGGCCTGACCATGCGCCACCCGGGCATCCCGGAGGAGCTGCGTGGCACGTACGCGGCGATCGCCTCACCGGTGATGATCGAGCACTTCAAGCGGCTCGGCGTGACGGCGGTGGAGCTGATGCCGGTGCACGAGTTCGTGCACGACCACCGCCTGGCCGACCTGGGGCTGCGCAACTACTGGGGCTACAACACCATCGGCTTCTTCGCCCCGCACCACGGCTACTCCGCGCTGGGCCGCCTCGGCCAGCAGGTGCAGGAGTTCCGGGGCATGGTCAAGGCGCTGCACGCCGCCGGCATCGAGGTCATCCTCGACGTGGTCTACAACCACACCGCCGAGGGCAACCACCTCGGGCCGTCGCTCAGCTTCAAGGGCATCGACACCCCGAGCTACTACCGCCTCTCCGAGGAGGACAGGCGCTACTTCGTCGACTACACCGGCACCGGCAACAGCCTCAACGTCCGCAGCCCGCACTCACTGCAACTGATCATGGATTCGCTGCGCTACTGGGTCACCGAGATGCACGTCGACGGCTTCCGGTTCGACCTGGCGGCCACGCTCGCCCGCGAGTTCTACGAGGTGGACCGCCTGTCCACGTTCTTCGAGGTGGTGCAGCAGGACCCGGTGGTCGGCCGGGTGAAGCTCATCGCCGAGCCGTGGGACGTGGGCCCCGGCGGCTACCAGGTCGGCAACTTCCCGCCGCAGTGGACCGAGTGGAACGGCAAGTACCGCGACACCGTCCGCGACTTCTGGCGCGGCGAGCCGGCCACGCTCGCCGAGTTCGCCTCCCGCATCTCCGGCTCGGCCGACCTCTACCAGGACGACGGACGCCGCCCGTTCCACAGCATCAACTTCGTCACCTGCCACGACGGGTTCACGCTCACCGACCTGGTCTCCTACAACGACAAGCACAACGAGGCGAACGGCGAGGACAACCGGGACGGGGAGAGCCACAACCGGTCCTGGAACTGCGGCGTCGAGGGGGAGACCGACGACCCGGGCGTACGTGTGCTGCGCGACCGGCAGCGGCGCAACTTCCTGGCCACGCTGATCCTGTCCCAGGGCGTGCCGATGCTCGGCCACGGCGACGAGCTGGGCCGCACCCAGCGCGGCAACAACAACGCCTACTGCCAGGACAGCGAGATCGCCTGGGTCGACTGGGACCGGGCCGACACCGAGCTGCTGGACTTCGTCCGCCGGCTCACCGAGTTCCGCAACCGGCACCAGGTGTTCCGCCGCCGCCGGTTCTTCACCGGCCTGCCGGTGGGCGGCCGGGCCGCCGGGTCCGGACTGCCGGACCTGGCCTGGTACACCCCGGACGGCCGGGAGATGACCGGCGAGGACTGGGGCAACGACTTCGGCCGCTCGGTGGCCCTGTTCGTCAACGGCGACGGCATCGGCGAGCGCGGCCAGTACGGCCAGCGCCACCGGGACGACTCGTTCCTGCTGCTGTTCAACGCGCACGACGCGCCGCTGGACTTCACGCTGCCCGGCGAGGAGTTCGGCACCCGGTGGGAGCTGGTGATCAGCACCGCGGAACCCGATCCGGAGAAGACGACGCTCGTCGAGGCGGGCGGCACGGTCTGCGTGCCGGACCGTTCGCTGCTGGTCCTGGAGAGGACGGCCTGACCGATGCCCGACACCCCCCGCTCGACGTACCGGGTCCAGGTGCGTCCCGGCTTCGACCTGGACGCCACGGCCGAGCTGGCGGGCTACCTCGCCGCGCTCGGCGTCACCCACCTCTACACCGCGCCCCTGCTCACCGCCACCCTCGGCTCCACGCACGGCTACGACGTGGTGGACCACCGCACGGTCAACCCGCAGCTCGGCGGCGAGGCCGCCCGCGCGCGGCTGGTCCGGGCGCTGCGCGCGGCCGGGCTGGGCCTGGTCGTGGACATCGTGCCCAACCACGCCGGGGTGGCCCGGCCCGAGGCCAACCCGGCCTGGTGGGACGTGCTGCGGCGGGGACGCGAATCGGCGTACGCGCGCTGGTTCGACATCGACTGGGACCGCGGACGGCTGCTGCTGCCGGTGCTCGCCGACACCGCCGACGCGCTCGACGACCTGAAGCTCGTCGACGGAGAGCTGCGCTACCACGAGCACCGCTTCCCGGTCGCCGACGGCACCGGCGACGGCACTCCCCGGCAGGTGCACGACCGGCAGCACTACGAGCTGGTGAACTGGCGGCGCGGCGACGCCGAGCTGACGTACCGCCGGTTCTTCGCCGTGTCCGACCTGGCCGGCCTGCGGGTGGAGGACCCGGAGGTCTTCGACGCCACCCACGCGGAGATCCTGCGCTGGGTCGCCGCCGGCGAGGCCGACGGCATCCGGGTCGACCACCCGGACGGGCTGCGCGACCCGGCCGGCTATCTCGCCCGGTTGCGCGCCGCCGCACCGGCGAGCTGGCTGGTGGTGGAGAAGATCCTGGAGTACGGCGAGGACCTGCCGGACTGGCCGGTCGACGGCACCACCGGCTACGACGCGCTGGCCGCCGTGTCCGGGCTTTTCGTCGACCCGGACGCCGAACCGGAGTTCACCACTCTGGACGGCCGGCTGACCGGGCGGCACACGTCCTGGGCCGACCTGACGCACGCCACCAAGCTGGAGGCCGCCACCCGGCTGCTCGCCGCCGAGCTGACCCGGCTGGCCGCGCTCGTGCCGGAGCTGCCCGGCGAGCAGGTCCGCGCCACCCTGGCCGAGCTGGCCGCCTGCTTCCCGGTCTACCGCGGCTACCCGCCCGAGGGCGCCCGGCACCTGGCCGCCGCCCGCAGCGAAGCAGGCCGCCGCCGTCCCGACCTGATCGGCGTGCTGGACGCGGTCACCGCCCGGCTGCGCGACCCCGGCCACGAGCTGGCCGCCCGGTTCCCGCAGTTCACCGGCGCAGTCATGGCCAAGGGCGTGGAGGACACCGCGTACTACAGGTGGAGCCGGTTCGTCGCCCTCAACGAGGTCGGCGGCAGCCCGGCCCACTTCGGCGTACCAGCGGCCGAGCTGCACCGGTTCGCCGCCACCCGGCAGGTCCGGTGGCCGGCGAGCATGACCGCGCTCTCCACCCACGACACCAAGCGCGGCGAGGACGTCCGCGCCCGGCTCGCGGTGCTGTCCGAGATGCCCGGCCGCTGGTCCGAGCGGGTCGCCGACTGGATGTCCCGCGCGCCGCTGGCCGACCCCGCGCTGGCCCACCTGCTCTGGCAGACCGCCGTCGGGGCGTGGCCGATCGAACGGGAACGACTGCACGGGTACGCCGAGAAGGCCGCCCGGGAGGCGTCGGTCACCACCAGCTGGGCCGACCCGGACCCATCCTTCGAGCACGAGATGCACGCCCTGGTCGACCGGATGTACGACGATCCGGAACTGCACGCCCAGATCACCGCGTTCGCCGCCGAGATCACCCCGCCCGGCTGGTCCAACGCGCTCGGGCAGAAGCTGGTGCAGCTCGCCATGCCCGGTGTGCCCGACGTCTACCAGGGCACCGAGCTGTGGGAGAACTCGCTCGTCGACCCGGACAACAGGCGGCCTGTCGACTTCGCCGTACGCCGGGACATGCTGGCCCGGCTCGACGCCGGATGGCGGCCCGCGGTGGCCGACGACGGCGCGGCCAAGCTGCTCGTGGTGTCCCGGACGCTGCGGCTGCGCCGCGACCGCCCGGACCTGTTCGGCGGCTACCGGCCGGTGCCGGCGCGCGGCCCGGCCGCCGCGCACGCGGTGGCCTTCGACAGGGGCGGCGCGGTGGCGGTGGCGACCCGGCTGCCGCTGCGGCTGGCCCGCTCCGGCGGCTGGCGGGACACGACGGTGTCACTTCCCGTTCATCAGTGCACCGACTTGTTCACCGGGCGGGTCTACAGTGGTTCTGAGCTGCTCCTGGATGATCTGCTGAGCACCTATCCCGTCGCCCTCCTCGCACCCACCGACTCTGTGGAGGCCGCCGCATGACCGAGTTCACGGTGTGGGCGCCCGAGGCCGCCCGGGTGCGGCTGCGCCTGCCCGGCGCCGCCGACCACGCGATGCGTCAGGGGCCGGACGGCTGGTGGCGGGTCGAGGTGCCCGACGCCGGGCCGGGCACCGACTACGCGTTCCTGCTCGACGACGACGAGCAGGCCCTGCCGGACCCGCGCTCGGCCTGGCAGCCGGCCGGGGTGCACGGGCCCAGCCGGCTCTACGACCACGCCGCGTTCGGCTGGACCGACGCCGCCTGGACCGGCCGGCAACTACCCGGCAGCGTGCTGTACGAGCTGCACATCGGCACGTTCACCCCGGAGGGCACGTTCGACGCTGCGATCGCGAAGCTCGACCACCTGGTCGACCTCGGCGTCGACATGGTCGAACTGCTGCCCGTCAACGCGTTCAACGGCGAGTACAACTGGGGCTACGACGGCGTCTGCTGGTATGCCCCGCACGAGCCGTACGGCGGCCCGGACGGCCTGAAACGGTTCGTCGACGCCGCCCACGCCAAGGGCCTGGGGGTGATCCTCGACGTCGTCTACAACCATTTCGGGCCCTCCGGGGCCTACGCGCCGCGGTTCGCGCCGTACCTCACCGAGCAGAGCAACACCTGGGGCCGCACCGTCAACCTGGACGGCCCGCACTCCGACGGGGTGCGCCGCTACATCGCCGACAGCGTGCTGACCTGGCTGCGCGACTACCACGTCGACGGGCTGCGGCTGGACGCCGTGCACGCCATGCCGGACGGCCGGGCCGTGCACTGGCTGGAGGAGGTCGCCGCCGAGGTCGAGGCGCTGTCGACGCACCTCGGACGGCCGCTGTCGCTGATCGCCGAGAGCGACCTCAACGACCCGCGCCTGATCACGCCCCGCGAGGCGGGCGGGTACGGCCTGCACGCCCAGTGGAACGACGACGCCCACCACGCGCTGCACACGCTGCTCACCGGCGAGCGGCAGGGCTACTACGGCGACTTCGGCTCCCTGGAGTGCCTCACCGACGTGCTGACCGGCGGCTTCTTCCACGCCGGCACCTGGTCCAGCTTCCGGGGCCGCAGTCACGGCCGCCCGGTCGACAGGCAGCGCACGCCCGGCCACCGCTTCGTGGCGTACCTGCAGAACCACGACCAGATCGGCAACCGGGCCACCGGCGACCGGATCTCCGCCACGCTGTCGCCCGGCCTGCTGCGCGTCGGCGCGACGCTGCTGATGACGGCGCCGTTCACGCCGATGCTGTTCATGGGGGAGGAGTGGGCGGCCTCCACGCCGTGGCAGTTCTTCACCAGCCACCCCGAGCCGGAACTCGCGGCGGCGGTCGCGACCGGCCGCCGACGCGAGTTCGCCGACCACGGCTGGGCCACCGACGACGTACCCGACCCGCAGGACCCGCAGACGTTCCTGCGGTCCCGGCTTGACTGGGCCGAGCTGGACAAGCCGGAGCACCGCGAGACGTACGACCTCTACCGGCGGCTGATCGCGCTGCGCCGCTCCCGGGCCGACCTGTCCGACCCCCGGCTGGACCGGGTCGACGTACGCCACGGCGACCGGTTCCTGGTGATGCGGCGCGGCGAGACGCTCGTGGTGGCGAACCTGGCGGGCCGGGCACAGCGGATCAACCTGCCCGGCGTGGTACGCCGCGTGCTGCTCGCCACGTCCGAGGGCGTCACCGTGATGCGCGACGGCATCGAGTTGCCGCCGGAGAGCGCGGCGATCGTGGCGCTCTGAGCGCTCACTGGTGAAGTTTCCGCCGTACCGCCTCGGCGTCGGCGTGACCGAGTTCGTCGAGCAGCACGAGTGACCGCCGCCAGGCGTCCCGGGCCGCGTCCGCTCGCCCGGCCGCCGCCCACGTGTCACCGAGGTGGTCCAGCACGATGCCCTCGGCATGGCGGTCACCGATGTCGGTGAACAGGGCGAGGGCCTGCCGGAAGCAGTCGACTGCGTGCTCGTACTCGCCGAGGTGGTGGTGGGCGAAGCCGATGCTGTCCCACGTGTTCGCCTGCCCGTACGCGCTCCCGGCCTGCTCGGACAGGGCGAGCGCCCGGCGGCAGAAGGTGATCGCGTCGTGGTGCTCGCCGAGCTGCGAGTGGTACCAGCCGATCGCGTTGAGCGCGACCGCCTGCTTGAGCGGGCCGCCGACCCGTTCGTAGAGGGCGAGGCTCCGCCGCGCGTGCGGCAGGGCCTCCCGGGGCTGCCGCTGCCGGTCGTGCAGCATGCTGAGGTCGAAGTGGGTGTGCGCCCGCCCCTCGTCGTCGCCCAGGGCGGCGAACAGGTCGAGCGCGGCGAGCAGGTTGCGCTGCGCCTCGTCGTACCGGCCGAGGTTGGAGCAGGCCCCGGCCAGGAGCCGGTGCGCCTGGGCCTGCGCGGGACGGTCACCCGACCGCCGGGTCGCCTCGACCGCCCGGCGGGCCACTGTGGCCCAGTCGTGCCAGTGGCCCTGCCTGTCGAAGTAGGTGGCCAGGGTCCACGACAGCTGCCCGGCAGCGGTGTCGAGGCCGTTGCCGGCGGCGTAGTCGATGATCGCGAGGAGCACCTGGTGTTCGCTGGTGAACCAGGCCAGCGCGGCCGCCAGGTCGTCGAGCCGTTCGGCGGTCACCCCCGGCGCGGCGGGGGCCAGGGTCAGCGGGTCGCGCTGCGGGGACAGCAGCAGCGCGGCCGCGTGCGCCGTGTGCAGGTGGTGGTCGACCAGCCGGCACAGCGCGGGCCGGGTACCGGCCGGGTCGCCGGTCGCCCGCTCGACCGCGAAACTGCGGACCAGGTCGTGCATGCGGTACCGGCCCGCGACGTGCTCCTGCACGAGATGCGCGTCGACCAGCTCGCGCAGCAGCGGGCGCAGCTCGTCCGGCGTACGGGCGGTCAGGCCGGCCGCCGCGGCCCGGCTGATGTCCGGGCCCGGGGCGAGTCCGAGCAGCGTGAACACCTCCGCCGCGGCCGGTGTGAGCGCCGCGAGCGAGCGGGACAGCACCACGCGCAGGTTCGTCGTCGCCTCGTCGCCGGCCAGCGCGTCCAGCGGGTGGACAGCCGTGGTCAGCTCCGCCGCGACCGACGACAGGGGGAGTTCGGGGTGAAGCGCGGCACGGGCCGCCACGATCCCGAGCGCCAGCGGCAGACCTCCGCAGAAGCGCAGGATGTCCGCGACGGCGTCCGGGTGTTCCGCCACCCGTGCGGCACCCACCTGCCGGACGATCAGCTCGTGGGCCTCGTCGTCGGGCAGCACGTCCAGCGGCAGCGGACGCGCGCCGTGGGTGGTGACGAGGCCGGCCAGCTGCCGGCGGCTGGTCACCAGGACCGCACTCGTGGGCGTGCCGGGCAGCAGCGGGATCACCGTGGCGGTGTCGCGGGCGTCGTCGAGAACCACCAGCAGCCGGCGGCCGGCGACGAGCGTGCGGTACAGCGACGCCCGGGCGTCCGGGTCGGCCGGGACGCGTGCCGGTTCGACGCCGAGCGCTTCGAGGAATCCGCGCACCGCCGCGGGCCACGCCACCGGGTCCGCGGTCGGATCGAAGCCGCGCAGGTTGACGTAGAGCTGCCCGTCGGGGAAGCGGCCGGCGTTGGCGTGCGCCCAGCGCAGGGCCAGCCAGGTCTTTCCGACGCCACCGCCACCACCGATGGACGAGATCACCACCGGCGACCCGCCGCCGTCCGGGCGTCCCGCGTCGCCGAGTTGTTCGTCGAGGCGCGCGAGCTGGGCGGTCCGGCCGGCGAAGACCCCTGGCGACGCTGGTAGCTGCCGGGGCACGGCACCCGCATCCCGTGCCGTGCCGGTGGCCGTCGCGCTTGATTCGCCGCCGCCCGGCAGGTCCGGCGGCGCGATCGCCGCGTCGGCGGTGAGGATCTGCTGGTAGAGCTGTGCCAGCGGCGGGCTGGGGTCCGTGCCGACCTCGGCGGCCAGCCGGCGGCGCATCCGGTGGAAGTGCTCGAGGGCGTCGGCCTGCCGCCCGCACCGGTACAACGCGAGCATCGCCTGCGCCGCCAGGCGCTCGTCCCACGGGTACCGGCCGCTCAGCGCCAGAACGTCGGGGAGAAGGCGGACGTGCCGGCCCCGGCGCAGGGCGATGTCGTTGCGGTCCAGCGCGGCGGCGAGCCGCTGCCGGTCGAGGGTCTGCCGGTAGGCCACCAGCCACGATGTGGTCAGCCCGTCGAACGCCTCGCCGCGCCAGAGACCCAGCGCCCGTTCCAGGCAGCTGATCGCCGTCGCGTCGTCCCCGGCGCGCCGAGCCTGCTCGGTCAGGTCGCGGAAGCGGTGCAGGTCGACGCGGTCCGGGTCGACGGCGAGCAGATAGCCGGGATGGCGCCGGACGATGCGGACCTCGTCCGCGCCGGCCAGGGCCCGGCGGAGCCGGGACAGGTAGCCACGCAGGGTGGCGGTGGCCCCGTCCGGCACCTCGTCGCCCCAGACCCGGCTGATGAGCTGTTCGGTCGCGACGACACGGTTGGGCTCGACCAGCAGGGCGGCGAGGACGCACTGTTGACGGGCGTGACCGATCCGGACCGTCCGGCCGTCGACCCGGACGTCCAGGTCGCCGAGTACCCGGAACTCCACCGCCACGGACTGTCACGGTAGCCGCGGACGGCGATGGTCGGACCGGGCCTGACGACGATCCGACAGGCGGCAGCGCGACGGTCCGCGTTCCCGGTCTCCCGGTGCGCGGACCGCCGTGCCGGCGGGATCACGGGCAGTTGATCGGGAGATCCAGGGTGGGCCGGGGATCGTCGATCACCGCGTCCGGTCCGCAGTCACCGTCGTCCCAGCCGGGGCCGCCGACCAGGGTGTCCACGCCCTGGTCGCCGTAGAGGTGGTCGTCGTTGCTGCCGCCGTCCACGCGGTCGTTGCCGTCCAGGGCGCTGGGCCCGATGAAGCGGTCACCGTGGATGGTGTCGGCGCCGCCGTCGCCGTGGAGGTGTCGTTGCCCAGGTCGCCCCAGATGTCGTCGCCGGTCAGCCCGCCGTAGACGATGTCGTCGCCGCTGTTAGCCTGGATGTCGTCGTTGCCGTCGAGCCCGCAGATGATGTCGTCGTAGACGCTTCCGACGATGACGTTGCGAGTTGTCGTGCCGATGATGAACTCCGGGCCGTTGGCGTTGTTGCTGACGTAGAGCGCGCCGGCGAATCTCAGGGTGTATCCGGCCGGCACCGGCGCCCCGGAGTAGGGGCCGCAGTCGGCGGGGACGATGTAGGCCGCGGACGCCGGGGCGGCGCCACCGGCAAGGCCGGCGGCGGCCAGGACGAGCGCACCGACCACCGAGGCGGCGGCACGCGAGGTGGAGAGGAAACGGTGTGACATGACGCTTCTCCCTTGCGGTTTGATGGATGCGAAAAGCGTCACCGGCGAGCGTTCAGCGGACGTGCAGCAAACGTTGAACCCGACTCGCCCCCGTCGATCTTGGAGTTGTGGCGCCTCGAATGTCGCCGATGTCGGGTTGGTGAACCACCACAACTCCAAGATCGGCAAAGAGGGGAGCGGTGAGTTCGCCGCGGCGGCGCGGTCCAACCTCCGACGGCCCGACTCTGGAGGTTCCATGTCCGACACGCTGACCCGCAGCGAGCTGTGGGCGCTCGCGCACGCCGAGCGCGCCGCCCTGGCCGACGATCTCGCCGGGCTCGACGCGGCGCAGTGGGCGCGGCCCTCGCTGTGCAGCCGGTGGACGGTGGAGGAGACGCTGGCGCACATGACCGCGGCGGCGAGCATCGGCCGCGTCCGCTGGCTCGCGAGCGTGCTCGGCGCCCGGTTCGACTTCGATCTGCACAACGACCGCCGGCTGGCCGAGCACCGGGGCACCGACCCGGGGGAGACGCTAGACCGGTTCCGCCGGATCATCCGCAGCACCACCTCGACGTTCGGGCCGACCGAGGCGTGGCTCGGTGAGGTGGTCGTGCACGCCCAGGACATCCGGCGTCCGCTCGGCCTGACACGGACGCCGTCGGTCGAGGCCGTCACGCCGGTCGCCCGGTTCTACGCCGGGCGGGACTTCACGGTGGCCGGGCGCAGCGCGATCGACGGCCTGCGGGTGGAGGCGACCGACGGACCGTTCACCGCCGGCGCCGGCCCGCTGGTCAGCGGCACCACGCTCGCGCTGATGATGGCGATGGCCGGGCGGGCCGCCTACTGCGACGACCTCACCGGCCCCGGCGTGCCGGCGCTGCGGGAGCGCTGCGCGCCCGCCTGACGACGCCCGGCGGCGGGAACGCGGGAGAACGGCGACGCCTGCCGCAGCGAAGGTCACTGCTTCGGCAGCGTCAGGATCTCCGCGCCGTCGTCGGTGATGGCGATGGTGTGCTCGCTGTGCGCGGTGCGGCAGCCGGTCGCGCTGCGCAGCGTCCACCCGTCGGCGTCGGTGACCAGCGTGGCGGTGTCCGCCATCACCCACGGCTCCAGCGCCAGGAGCAGTCCGGGACGCAGCGTGTAGCCGCGACCGGGGCGCCCGGTGTTCGACACGTGCGGGTCCTGGTGCATCGTCGACCCGACGCCGTGGCCGCCGAACTCGGTGTTGACCGTGTATCCGGCTTCGGTGAGGACCGAGCCGATGGCGTACGAGAGGTCGCCGACGCGGGCGCCGGGGCGGGCCGCGGCGATCCCGGCCTGCAACGCCCGTTCGGTGGCGTCGATGAGCGCGACGCTCTCCGCGGGCCGGGCGTCACCGACGATGAAGCTGATCGCGGAGTCGGCCACCACCCCGCCCAGCGAGACGGCCAGGTCGAGGCTGAGCAGGTCGCCGTCGGCCAGCGTGTAGTCGTGCGGCAGCCCGTGCAGCACCGCGTCGTTGACCGAGGTGCAGATGTAGTGGCCGAACGGCCCGCGCCCGAACGACGGCTCGTAGTCGACATAGCAGGACTGCGCCCCGGCCTCGGCGATCATGCGCTGCGCCTGCCTGTCGATGTCGAGCAGGTTCGTGCCGACGGTGGTGCGGCTGCGCAGCGTCCGCAGGATGTGGGCGACCAGGGCGCCGGTGTCCCGCGCCCGCCGTACGTCGGTGGGGCTCAGGATCTCGATCATGCAGGCGCCTTCCTCACGCGACCAATAAGTATCCCGGTCATGTTATCCCGGTATTAGAATCCTGGCATGGTCAGGTTGCCCCTCACCCCCGCCGAGGTCGAGCGCGGGCAGCGCCTCGGTGCGCTTCTGCGCCGCGCCCGGGGCGAGCGTTCGATGCTGCTCACCGCGCTCGACGCCGGTGTCTCCCCGGAGACGCTTCGGAAGATCGAGTCCGGCCGGGTCGCCACGCCGGCGTTCCCCACCATCGCCGCCATCGCCGACGTCCTCGGCCTCTCCCTCGACGAGGTGTGGGCCGAGATCAACCGCTCCGACGCCGCGGTGCGTCTCGCGCCGTCCGAGCGGCGCCTGGCTTCGTAGGGCCACCCTGCCGACCCGGTGAGCATACTGAGTATGCTCCCCCGCATGCCACCCTCGCGTCGCGCCGTCGCGCTTGTCGTCCCCGTCGCCGGTTTCCTGCTCGGCTTCCTGGACTTCGTCTGGATCAAGTGGGTGCCGTTCCCGTTCGCCGAACTCGGCAACTCCACAGCCACCTGGGCGGTCGCCGCGTTCGCGCTGGGCTGGTGGATCCGGTCGGGCGCGGTGCGCGCCGCCGTGGCGGCCAGCGTCCTGCTGATCGTCGCGGTGCCCAGCTACTACCTGGCGGCGACGCTGCTCCAGGGCGACGACCTCGCCGTGATCTGGTCGCCCACCTCGATCGTCTGGATGGCGTTCGGCGTGGTGGCGGGCGTGGTGTTCGGCGTCGGCGGCATCTGGGCGCGGACCGACGGATGGCGGCGAATCGTGGGGACCGCCCTGCCGGTGGCCGTGTTCGTCGAGGAGGCGCTGCGGTTCGCGCTGAAGTCCGGGTCGTACCCCGGAGCGTGGTGGAACGTCGCGATCGACCTCGCGCTCGCCGCGCTGCTCGTGGTGCTGATCGGCCGGTCCGCCCGGGTGCGGCTGCTGGCCGCCGCGGTGGCGTTGCCGGTGGCCGCGCTCGGCGCTGTCACGTTCGCCGCCGTCGCGGGCTGACCCGCCGCGTCGGCCGGCGAACCACCGGTCCTGGCCGGCGCGGGCGGGCGGCAGGACCACCGCCCCGGCCGAGAGGCTGCGGACCACCGGCGACCGGGATCGGCGACAATGGCCCGAGAACGGCGTGGTCCGGACGACGGGGGAGGAAACGGATGATCCGACGGCAGGTGCTCGCGGCGGCGATGCTCACGGCGACGGCTCTGGTGGCCGGCTGCACCACGGACCGGCCCGAACCCGCACCGGCGACCAGCGCCCCGGCCGCATCCACCGCCCCGGCCACGCCGAGCGCCACACCGAACGCCTCGCCGGTGCCCGCGCCGCCGGAACTGGCGGCCCTGGAGCGGCGCTCCGGCGCCCGGATCGGCATCTTCGCCCTCGACACCGGCACCGGCCGCACCCTCGCGCACCGGGCCGACGAGCGGTTCGCGTACGCCTCCACGTGCAAGGCGCTCGCGGCGGGCGCGATGCTGGCCGCCACGTCGGACGCCGACCGGGACCGGGTGGTCCGCTACCGGCGCGCGGACCTGGTGGCGCACTCCCCGGTGACCGAGCGGCACGTGGAGACCGGGATGACGCTGCGGGACGCCGCCGAGGCGGCGGTGCGGTACAGCGACAACACCGCCGGCAACCTGCTGTTCGACGCGCTCGGCGGCCCGGCCGGTTTCGAGCGGGCGCTGCGGGACGTCGGCGACCAGGTGACCCGGCCCGCCCGTACCGAGCCGGAACTCAACGCGGCCACGCCCGGCGACGAGCGCGACACCAGTACGCCGCGCGCGCTGGCCGGCTCGCTGCGGGCGTACACGCTGGGTGAGACCCTGCCGCCCGCGGACCGCGACCTGCTGCTGGGCTGGATGCGGGCCAGCACCACCGGGAGCGGACTGGTCCGGGCCGGCGTGCCGGCCGGCTGGCAGGTGGCGGACAAGTCCGGCACCGGCGGGTACGGCACCCGCAACGACATCGCCGTGGTGTGGCCGCCGGACCGGGCGCCGATCGTGCTCGCAGTCATGTCCAGCCGGGACAGCCGCGACGCGGAGCCCGACGACGCGCTGGTGGCCCAGGCCGCGCGGGCGACCGTGACGGCGCTGCGCTGACGCGGGGCACCGCGCCGACCCGGCTCAGGGGATCGGCCACTCGTGCACGGGCCGGTTGCTGTGCATCAGGTCGACGTAGTGGCGGACCACCTCGCGCAGCGCCGCCGGCCGGTCCATGTGGTCGGCCGACTCCAGCCGGTGCAGCGTCTCCACCTGCCACGTCGCGCCGTTGCGGCCGGTCAGGCAGCGCTGCTCGACGATGCCGAGCAGCCGATCCCGCTCCGCCGGGTCCAGGCCCCACCGGTCCAGCCCGTGGTGGGCCATCGGCAGCAACCGGCGCAGCACCAGCTCGGTCACCGGCAGGTAGCCCAGCCCGGGCCAGTACACCTGGGCGTCGATGCCGTGCCGGGCGCAGGCGTTGAAGTTCTCCTCGGCCGCGCTGAACGACATCTGCGACCACAACGGGCGGTCGGACTCGGCGAGCGCCCGTACCAGGCCGAAGTAGAACGCGCCGTTGGCGACGGTGTCCACCACCGTCGGCCCGGCCGGCAGCACCCGGTTCTCCACCCGCAGGTGCGGCCGGCCCTTGAGCACGTCGTAGACCGGCCGGTTCCACCGGTAGATGGTGCCGTTGTGCAACCGCAGCTCGGCCAGCTTCGGCACGCCGCCGCTGTGCAGCGTGGCCGCCGGGTCCTCCGGGTCGCAGACCGGCAGCAGCGCCGGGAAGTAGCGGACGTTCTCCTCGAACAGGTCGAACACCGACGTGATCCAGCGTTCGCCGAACCACACCCGCGGGCGTACGCCCTGGGCCTTGATCTCCTCCGCCCGGGTGTCGGTGGCCTGCTGGAACAGCGGCACCCGGGTCTCGCGCCACAGCTCCCGGCCGAAGAACAGCGGGGAGTTCGCGCCGAGCGCCACCTGGATGCCGGCGACCGCCTGGGCCGCGTTCCAGTAGTCGGCGAACTGCGCCGGGCTGACCTGGAGGTGGAACTGGGTGCTGGTGCACGCCGCCTCCGGCGTGATGGTGTCGGCGGTGGTGGCCAGCCGCTCCACCCCGCTGATCGCGATGGGCAGGTCCTCGCCCCGGGCGGCGAAGATCTGCTCGTTGAGCAGCGCGTACCGGGGATTGGCCGACAGCGTCTCGGCGGTCAGGTGCTCCGGGCGCAGCGTCGGCAGGATCCCGATCATCACCATGTGCGCGCCGACGGTACGGGCCTTCTCCTCGGCGGCGTTCAGGCTGGCACGGACGTGCTCCTCGAACGCCGCGGTGCCGGTGCCGGCGAGCCGCCGCGGCTCGACGTTGATCTCCACGTTGAACTGGCCCAGTTCGGTCTGGAACGCCGGGTCGGCGATCGCCTCCAGCACGTCGGCGTTGCGCATGGCCGGGTCGAAGCCGTCGTCGACCAGGTTCAGCTCGATCTCCAGGCCGGTCATCGGCCGCTCCACGTCGAACCGGGACTCGCGCAGCATCTCGGCGAACACGTCCAGGCACCGCCGGACCTTCTCGCGATAGCGGGCCCGGTCCTCCCGGCTGAAGGTACGCACGCCGACGTCCTCGCCCATGGTCACCACCCTGTCACCGTTGGTTCTCCCCAACCTCGCACGGAGTGGCGGGTCAGGAAAGGCCCGGAGGCCCTTTTCTGTACCCCGTGGCGGCCCCGGTGATCCCCGTCGCGGGGCAGCGGGTTCCGTCCGGGCGGCCCGGCCCGGGCGGCTAGCATGGCCGCCGACGGCGAAGGGGAGTGGCGGAATGCGCGACGGGTGGATCCGGGCGTTCGTGGTGGCGGCGTTCGCCGAGGCCTGCTCGTGGGCGGCGCTGCTGGCCGGCATGGCGGTCAAGTACGGCCCGCCCGGCGACGAGATCGGCGTGAAGATCTTCGGCCCGATCCACGGCGCGCTGTTCGTGGTCTACGGCCTGCTGGCGCTTGTGGTGGCCCGGCGGCGCCGCTGGACGCTCGTGCAGACCGGGCTGGCCCTGGCCAGCGCGGTGCCCCCGTTCGCCACCGTGCTGTTCGAGCGCTGGGCGAGCCGCCGGGGCCTGCTCGACGCGCCGGCTGTCGCGCAGCGGCCGCTCACCCCCGCGGGTCGCTGACCGCAGCGACATCCTCGGCGAGGAACCCGGCCAGCACGTCGGTCAGCTCCCGCGGCGCCTCCTCGGCCATGTGGTGCCCGGACGGGATCGACGCGGTCCGCACGTCGTCGGCCCAGTCCCGCCAGATCGCGGCCGGGTCGCCGTAGAGGTCGACCATGTCGTCGCGCTCGGACCAGGCGAACAGCACCGGGCAGCCGATCCGCCGCCCGGCGGCCCGGTCGGCGTCGTCCGCCGCCCGGTCCGGCCCGAGCCCGGCCCGGTAGTCCTCGCACATGGCGTGCACCGTCGCCGGGTCGTGGATGGCGCGCCGGTAGTCGGCGTACGCCTGCTCGCCCAGCTCCTCCGGTGATCCGCCGTACCAGGCATCCGGATCGGCGTTGATCACCCGCTCGGCCGGCTTGGCGAGCTGACCGAGGAAGAACCAGTGCCACCAGCGGGCGGCGAACCGGGCGTCGCAGCGGGCCAGCGCCTCACCGATCGGCACCCCGTCCAGCACGCCGAGGCGGCTCACCCGGTCCGGATGATCCAGGGCGGTCCGCATGGCCACGTACGCGCCGCGGTCGTGACCGATCACTGCGGCCCGGCGGTGGCCGAGCGCGTCGAGCAGCTCGACCACGTCGGCGGCCATCGCCCGCTTCGAGTAGACGGTGTGCTCCGGGTCGCTCGGCGGCTTCGACGAGCCGCCGTAGCCGCGCAGGTCCGGGCAGATCACCGTGTGCCGCGCGGCCAGCCGCGGCGCCACCCGGTGCCAGGTCGCATGGGTACGCGGGTGCCCGTGCAGCAGCACCACGGGTGGCCCGGAGCCGCCGTGGCGTACGCGCAGGCGCACCGCGCCGACGTCGATCTCGGTGAGCGTGAATCCGGCGAACATGGCCGCAGCGGTGCCCGCCTCCGGTGACGGGGAAACCTAGGTCAGGGCCGAGCAGGCGGCCACGCCGAACAGCAGCACGGCGCCCAGCATGGCCTGGAGCAGCAGCGCCGGACCCAGGTGGGACCAGAGCGTCGCGGTACGCGGGGTCAGCAGTTGCCCGGTGGTCAGGTTGACGATCCGCTCGATCCGCGGCGGCAGGTCCTCGTCACGTTGCGCCCGCAGCGTGAGCTGGACGTGGTCGCCGGGGTGCAGTGCGCTCTGCGGCAGGTGGCCGTGCAGCTCGACCTCCACCAGCCGGCCGGCGGCGTCGCGTACCCGGACCGGGGTGACCAGGAACTCCGGCCCCTTCTTCAGCTCCTTGAAGCTGCGCCGGGCCCCGCCGCCGCCGCTGCTGAGCAACGCGCGCACCACCTTCAGCAGCAGCCCCACCACGCCCGCGGCGGTCAGCACCGCGACAAGCGCGGGCTGCCCGACCCGGACCTCCCGGGCGTAGCCCTCCATCAACCGGACGAGACGCCCGGTGACGACGCGTTCCGTCGGGTGGACGACGCGTCGGCTGTACAGCTCCGTGTCCATGTTCACCACCGAGAGTCCCGTTCCGTGCACAGATGGTATCGGCCCTTCGGGTTGAACGACGTGAATGAACGGTGGTCACGCCCCGGCCGCCGGCAGGTGACATCCGCCGGGGCGCGGGTATGCGTGCGGCCGAGCCGGAAAGGGGTCGAGCATGCAGCTGTCCTTCCTGCGCCCGCTCTACAACCGTCCCGGGCCCTGGTGCTCGGTGTACATGGACGCCTCCCGCGACACCCAGGACGCGCGACCGCAGGTCGACCTGCGCTGGCGGGCCCTCAAGGGCGACCTGCTGGGGCAGGGCGCCGACCCGGTCACCGTCGAGGCGGTGGAGGAGGTCGTCCGCCGGCACCAGCCGATGCCCGGCGACTACGGCATCGCCGTGTTCGCCACCCGGGGCCGCGTGGTGCTCACCGAGTACCTGTCCGCGCCGCCGCTGCGTGACCTGGCGAGCTGGTCGGCGCTGCCGCACACCATGCCGCTGGTCGCCCAGCGCGGCGAGCAGGTGGCCTGGGTACGGGTGCTGGCCGACCGTACCGGCGCGGACGCGATGGCGGTCAGCGCCGGTGGCGTGCCCCGGCGCGCCCAGGTGAAGGGCGGGCAGAGCCGCCAGCTGCGCCGGGTGCAGCCGGGCGGCTGGTCGCAGTCCCGCTACCAGCGCGCCGCCATGGAGGCGTGGCACCAGAACGCCGGTGACGCCGCCGCGGCCACCGCCGACCTGGCCGAGCGCGTCGGCGCGGACGTCGTCCTGGTGGCCGGGGACGTCCGGGCCACCGGCATGATCGCCGCCCAGCTCCCCGAGCGCTGGCAGGACGTGCTGGTCCGCACCGACGCGGGCGCCCGCGACGTGGGCGCCGACGACACGCTGATGGACGACATCATGGTGCAGACCGTCGCCGAGGTCGCCGACCGGCGGATCGCCGCCGCGCTGGACCGCTTCGGCGTCCAGGAGGACGTCGGCGCCGGACTCGACGCCGTGGTCTCCGCGCTGCAACGCAACCAGGTCGACACGATGCTCATCGTGGACGACCCGTCGGCCGACGGCGAGCTGTGGGTGGGCCCCGAGCCGACCGAGATCGCCACCGACCCGGGGCAGCTGGCCGGCATGTCGGTGGCCGACCCCCAGCGGGTACGCGCCGACGCGGCGCTGCTGCGCGCGCTGATCGGCACCGACGCGGACCTGACGGTGCTCGCGCCCGAGGAGGCGCCGGAGCTGACCGACGGGGTCGGCGCGGTGCTGCGCTACGTCGACGCGAGCACGCCGGGGCGGGGTAATGGCTGAGCGCATCGTCGCCGACCTGGTGGTCGAACGCCTGCGGGCCTGGCGGGTGCCGCGGGTGTTCGGCTGTCCGGGCGCGGCGATCGCCCCGCTCGTGGGCGCGCTCGACGACGCGGGCGGGGACCCGGCGTTCGTCCCCGCCCGGCACGAGGAGACCGCCTCGTACATGGCCACCGGGCACGCGAAGTTCACCGGCGGCGTCGGGGTGTGCCTGGCGACCCAGGGCCCGAGCGCCGTGCACCTGCTCAACGGGCTCTACGACGCCAAGCTCGACAGCAAGCCGGTGGTCGCGATCATCGGCGAGGACGTCACCGGCCCGCTCGGCGGCGCGCACGAGGAGATCGGGTTGAGCCGGCTGTTCGGCGACGTGTGCAACCAGTTCGTCCGCTACGGCCGCCGGCCCGAGCAGGTGCCGGCACTGCTGGACCAGGCGTTCCGTACCGCCGCGGCGACCCGCAGCCCGACCTGCGTGGTGCTGCCGCGCGCGTTGCAGGTCACCGCCGTACCGGACCTGCTGCCGCAGACCGCCGGGGTGGTCACCGCGACGCCCGGCGAGCCGCTGGCCCGGGTGCTGCCGCACGACGCCGACCTGGACGCCGCCGCCTCGCTGCTCGGCAACGGGCGGCGGGTGGCGGTGCTCGTCGGCCAGGGCGCGCACGGCGCGGCCGAGGAGATCGTCGCACTCGCCGACCGGCTCGGCGCGGGCGTGGCCACGTCGCTGCTGGGCAAGCCGGTGCTCGACGAGCGGCTGCCGTTCCACACCGGCGTGCTCGGCGAGGTCGGCACCACCGCCGCCGCGCAGCTCATGGGCTCCTGCGACACGCTGTTGATGATCGGCACCAACGATCCGTGGACCGACTGGTTCCCGATGCCGGGCCAGGTACGCACCATCCAGATCGACATCGACGGCCGGCGCATCGGCACCCGCTACCCGGTGGACGTGCCGCTGGTCGGCGACGCCGCCGAGACGCTGCGGGCGCTGCTGACCCGGGTGCCGGAGAATCCCCACCGCGAGTGGCGCGGCATGGTGGAGAAGATGGTGGACCGGTGGCGCGTGGCCGCCGCCGAGCGCACCGCCACGCCCGCCGATCCGGTCGACCCGCGGCTCGTGCTGCGTGAGCTGTCCACCCGGCTGCCCCGGCACGCCGGCGTCGCCGTCGACGTCGGCTCGGTCGTCTACTGGTACGCCCGGCACCTGGAGCTGCCGCCGGGTGTGCAGGCGCGGCTGTGCGGCACGCTCGGCTCGATGGGCTGCGCCCTGCCGTACGCGGTCGCCGCCAAGCTGGCCCGCCCGGACGAGCCGGTGTTCGCGCTGCTCGGCGACGGCGCGATGCAGCTCAACGGCCTGGCCGAGCTGATCACTGTGGCGCACCACTGGACGGCCTGGCACGATCCCCGGCTGATCGTGCTGGTGCTGAACAACAGGGACCGGTCCGGCGTCGGCGGCGGCCGGTCACCCGGGGAGCGGGGGCCCGAGGTGCCGTACGCCGGGTGGGCCCGCCTGCTCGGGCTGCACGGCGTCCGGGTGGACCGGCCGGACCTGGTCGGACCCGCCTGGGACGAGGTGCTGGCGGCCGACCGGCCTGCCGTCCTGGAGGCGGTGGTGGACCCGGCCGTGCCGCTGGACGCGCCCGAACCGGCGCTGGCCGACCTGCGCGGCCTGGTGGCCGACGGGGACGCCGCCCGCCGGGTGCGGGAGCGGGTGATCCAGACCGAGGCCATCGCGGCGGACGAAGTCGTTTAGCGGCATCCGGGCGGGGCACTGCGACCGGGCGCAACCGTCCCGGGAGGTCACATGTCCGTCGCCGCCGACAGTCGTCACGGCCCCGCTCCGCTGCCCGCGGCGCGCGGGCCTGTCTCCGCCGCGCTGCTGACCGCGCTGCGCGCGGCGCCGGGCGAGCTGCCGGCCGGGCTGGGCACGCACCTGGACGCGGCCGCCGCGCCGCTGACCGACGAGGACCTCCAGCTCACCCTGTTCCTCTGCTACGAGCTGCACTACCGGGGCTGGTCGGGCGTCGACGCGGCGTGGGAGTGGGAGCCGTCGCTGCTGGCGCTGCGCGCCCGCGCCGAGCGGCCGTTCGAGGCGGCGCTGCGCGAGCTGGCCGGTCCGCAGCCGGCGGTGCTGCCGGCCGGCGTGCCGGGTGCGCTGGCCGACCTGGTGGCCGCCGACGACGGCCCGCCGCTGGCCGCCACGCTGCAACGCCGCGCCGACCTCGACCGGTTCCGCGAGTTCGTCGCCCACCGCTCGATCTACCACCTGCGCGAGGCCGACCCGCACAGCTGGGCGCTGCCCCGGCTCGGTGGGCCGGCGAAGGCCGCGCTCGTGGAGATCCAGACCGACGAGTACGGCAACGGCCGGCTGGACCGGATGCACGCCGAGCTGTTCCGCACCACGATGGACCGGCTCGGCCTGGACACCGGCTACGCCGCCCATCTGGACCGGGTGCCGGCGGTGACGCTGGCGACGAACAACCTGATGTCGCTGTTCGGTCTGCACCGGCGGCTGCGCGGGGCGCTGCTCGGGCACCTGGCCGCGTACGAGATGACCTCGTCGCTGCCGAATCGCCGCTACGGCAACGGACTGCGCCGGCTCGGCTTCGACGAGGTCGCCACGCGCTTCTACGACGAGCACGTCGAGGCCGACGCCGTACACGAGCAGATCGCCGCGTACGACATGTGCGGCGGGCTGGTCCGGGCCGAGCCGGCGCTCGCGTCCGACGTGCTGTTCGGGGCCGCCGCCGCGCTGGCGCTGGACGCCCTCTTCGCCGCACACCTGCTCACCGCCTGGTCGACGGGCGAGTCGTCCCTGCGCCCACCCCAGCACGCCCTCGCCGCAGCCTGACCCCACTTTTCCCGCGCGATCTTGCAGTTCGGGCCCCTTGAGTGTCCGGTTCGGGAGGTTTGCCGGGCACCGAAGTGCAAGATCGACGAGGTGGGGGTCAGGACTCGCGGTCGCTGCCGGCTCGGAAACCGCTCAGCTTGTGCGTGCCGTCGCAGAACGGCTTGATCGCGCTCTTTCCGCACCGGCACAGCGCCACCGTGCCCCGGCGCGTCTCGATCGGCGTGCCGTCGGGCGTGACCAGCGCGAAGTCGCCGCGTACCAGCAGTGGTCCGTCCCGGTACGGGGTGATGGTCGCCGCCGGGGTGCTCTCGTCGTCGGGCATGCGCGGTGCAGTGCCCGTCCCGGTCCGGCCCAAACCCGCACCCGAGCGCTGTTGCGCCCGCGACGGCGGGCACGCGGCGCGACGGCGTACCTGGGTGTCGCGGGCGGTGCGGTTACCGGGCGGGCCTTGGTCCTCACCCGTGGGGAGATGCCCCGTTTAGACCCCAGAGGGACGGGAAGCCGGGCCGCGTGGTGAGCGAACGAGTCGAACGGACGCCGGTCAGCGGCGCAGGGCTGCCCGCGGAGCGGGTGGTGGCGGCCGGCAGCGCCGCCCGGGTCCTGGTCGCCGTGACCGCCCGGGCGCTGCGCGGCGACGACTGCGGCGACCTCGGCCACCCGGGCGCGCTGTCCCGCCTCACCGGCGCGCCCGAGCCGGTACGCCGCGCCGCCGCCGTCCGGGCCGCCGGGCGGGCGGCGCTCACCGCCGGACAGATCGCCGCCGTGGACGCCGAGCGGGTGGCCGGGTGGTTCGCCGGGCAGTACCCGGACCGGCGCTGGCCCGGCGTGGTGCTCGGCTCGCCGCACGGCGCCGCCGCCCACCTCGCGGTGGCCCTGGGCGTGCCCTGGCTCCCTGCCGGGTTCGAACTGGCCGGGCAGTGGACCCGGGGGGCGGTGGACCGTCCGGACGCCGCGTACGCGCACGGAGCCACGCTGGCCGCCCGGCTGCTCGACGCCAACCCGCGCGTGCACGTACGCCAGGTGCACTGCCCGGCCAGCCGGGGCGCGGCAGCCGGCGCGGCGGTGACGTTCGCGGTGCGCTGGCGCACGCTGCCGAAGGCGTACGCGCGCTTCCTGGCCGACCGGCTGGAACCGGCCGCGCCGGTGCTGCTGCTGCACGACGCCCGCACCTGGCCGGTACGCGACTGCGGCGACGGGCACAGCTTCCAGGCCGGCTGCCCGGGCGGCGGCCTGGACCCGGTCGACTTCCACCCGGACGCCCGGGCGCTGGGCCAGGTGCTGCGCGCGGCCGGCGGTGACGAGACGCGCTGGACCGCGCCGGAGGTCACGGTGGCGGGCGCGTTCGCCGAACACGGCGTGGAGTCCGGTTTCGAGCACGACGCCCGCTCCTTCGGCGACCGGCACGGGCATCCGCTGCACCTGGTGGTCGTGCCGCAGCCGGACGCGCTGAGCGCGGTGACCGCCGACCTGTACCGGCGCTGGCTGCGGCGGGCCGGCAAGACCGGCAACCGGCTGGTGGTGGAGTGCGGCCGGCTGCTCGACCCGGCGCAGGTGCTGCGGGCCGGCCTGGTGCCCTACTGGTGCGAGAACGCCGCCGCGCGCCGGGTCGCGGGCGTCGAGTGGTGGCTGGCCGGCAGCGAGCCGTTCAGCTCGGTGGACGTGCTGCCCGAGCCGCCCGGCCTGCGCTCGCCCGCGTACGCGGGACTGCCCCAGTGGCTGGCGGTGGCCGGCTTCGGGCGCCGCCGGCGGGCCCTGGACCGAGGTGCCGCCCGCGGCTACCCGGTCGCCTCGGTACCCACCCGACGTGCCACGGAGGTGTTGCGCAACCAGCCCTGCGACCTGCCCGCGCCGCCGCCGCTGCGGATGGCCGAGGCCCTCACCGTGCTGCGTGACGCGGGCGCACACCAGGGCCTGCTGGTCCGCTGAACCGCCGCCGGGACCGGGCTGCCGGCCAACCTGGCGAAACTTCCTCGCGATCCTGCGGTCCGTGATTGAGTACCTACGGAGCGGGAAGACCGCTCGCCGCGAAACGGCCCACGACGCCGTGCGGCGGGCAGCCACCGCTTTCGACGTATCCGTCACGTAACCCAACTTCCTCACCCGGTGCGTGGTCCGACCACGCGCACGACCGGTTCCGACCGGGCGGGGGCTCTTCGGCGAGGGGGCGCGGATGTTCGGACAGACCACCACACCCACACCACCGACCACCGACCGGGGTCTGGAGGACCTGGACGCGGCGGCGCTCGCGTACGCGGCCCGGATCGAGGGCCTGCCACCGGAGCGGCGGCAGGAGGCGCGGGACGACCTGGTCCGGTTCGCGCTGCCGTTCGCCGGCCGGCTCGCCCGCCGCTACCGCGGGCGCGGTGAGCCGCTGGAGGACCTGGAGCAGGTGGCCCGTCTCGGCCTGGTCAACGCCGTCGACAGGTACGACCCGGAACGCGGTTCGTTCACCGCGTACGCGGCGATCACCATCGTCGGCGAGATCAAGCGGCACTTCCGCGACCGCACCTGGGGCGTGCACGTGCCGCGCCGGCTGCGGGACCTGATCCTCGAGGTGGGACAGGCGACGGCGACGCTGACCAGTGAGCTGTCCCGCGCGCCCACAGTGGCCGAGTTGTCCGCCCGGCTGGAGACGCCGGAGGAGGAGATCCTCGCCGCGCTGGAGTCGGCTGCCGGCTACAGCCCGGCCTCGCTCAACGCGCCGGTGGGCGGCGAGAGCTCGGCCGAGTTCGGCGACCTGGTCGGCGAGTCCGACCACGCGCTGGAGTCGGTGGACGACCGGGTCACTGTCAGTGGCCTGCTGCACCGGCTGCCCTGGCGGGAGCGCCGCATCCTGGCGATGCGCTTCTACGGCAACCAGACCCAGGCGGAGATCGCCGCCCGGTTCGGCATCTCCCAGATGCACGTGTCCCGGCTGCTGTCGCGGGCGCTGACCTGGCTGCGTCAGGCGATGCTCGCCGACGCCCCGCCGCCCTGGCAGAACGGCGCGGCCGAGGCCGAGCCGGCGAAGGCGCGGATCTCGGTGAGGCAGAACGGCGACCGGGTCGTCGTCGAGGTCGGCGGCGAGGTGGACCGGGCCGGCGCGGACCAGTTGCGCCGGGCGGTGCTCCAGGCGGTCACCGGCCAGCCCCGCGAGGTGGTGGTCGACCTGGTCGGCGCCGGTGGTTTCGACGCCGGCGGGATCGCCGCGCTGATGGCCGGCCGGGAGGCCGCCGCGCGTACCGGGGTGCCGCTGCGGCTGACCCGGGTGCAGCCGGCGGTGCGCCGCTCGCTGACCGCGGCCGGACTGCCGGCCGCCGACTGACCGACCAGCACGTGCCGCGCCGGCTTCCCACCACGGGAGCCGGCGCGAGGCGTACGACGAGAGGGCCGGCGCCCGACGGCGCCGGCCCTCGTCCGGTGTCTCAGTTCTCCGGGGTGTCCCCGTGCCCGCGCGGGTGCCGCCACCTGTCGTTGCGCTGGTCGTCGCGCTCGGCGTTGAGCGCGCTGCCCTCCGGCTCGTCGGTCTCCTCGAAGCTGGGCCGGCGCACCTCCTCCGGCTCCGGCACCTCCACCGGGCGCGCCCCGGACTGCGGAGCGGGCTGGTAGTCCACCGCCTCGGGCGCGCCGTACGCGCCGCCGGCCGACGGCGACTCCGGCACGTGCCGCTCGTGGTGCATCTCCTCGCGGAACGACTGCGGCGGCTTGGTGGTGCGCTGCGGCAGGTCGCGGCCCAGGTCGGAGACGAGCGGGCCGTACTTGAGGTCGAACGCCGGCCGCTCGGAGCGGATGCGCGGCATCCGGTCGAAGTTGCGCAGCGGCGGCGGGCAGGTGGTGGCCCACTCCAGCGAGTTGCCGAAACCCCACGGGTCGTCCACTGTGACCATCGCGCCGTACCGCCACGACTTCCAGATGTTCCAGATCACGAACAGGGTGGACGCGCCGAGGATGAACGAGCCGATGCTGGAGATCGTGTTCAGCGTGGTGAAGCCGTCGCCGGGCAGGTAGTCGGCGTACCGGCGGGGCATGCCCTCGTTGCCGAGCCAGTGCTGCACCAGGAACGTGGCGTGGAAGCCGATGAACATGGTCCAGAAGTGCATCTTGCCCAGCCGCTCGTCGAGCAGCCGCCCGGTCATCTTCGGGAACCAGAAGTAGAGCCCGCCGAACGCGGCGAAGACGATGGTCCCGAACATCACGTAGTGGAAGTGCGCCACCACGAAGTAGCTGTCGGTGACGTGCCAGTCCACCGGCGGGCTGGCCAGCAGCACCCCGGTCAGGCCGCCCAGCAGGAACGTCACCAGGAAGCCGACGGCGAACAGCATCGGCGTCTCGAACGTGATCTGTCCCTTCCACATGGTGCCGATCCAGTTGAAGAACTTCACTCCGGTCGGCACCGCGATCAGGAAGCTCAGGATGCTGAAGAACGGCAGCAGCACCTGCCCGGTGGCGAACATGTGGTGCGCCCAGACGGTCATCGACAGCACCGTGATGGCGATGGTGGCCAGCACCAGGCCGGTGTAGCCGAAGATCGGCTTGCGGGAGAACACCGGGATGATCTCGGTGATGATGCCGAAGAACGGCAGCGCGATGATGTAGACCTCGGGATGGCCGAAGAACCAGAACAGGTGCTGCCAGAGCATCGGCCCGCCGGTCGTCGAGTCGTACACGTGCGAGTGCAGCAGCCGGTCCGAGGCCAGCGCCAGCAGCGCGGCGGCCAGCAGCGGGAACACGAAGATCACCAGGACGCTGGTGAGCAGCGCGTTCCAGGTGAAGATCGGCATCCGGAACATGGTCATGCCCGGCGCGCGCAGCGTCACGATCGTGGTGATCAGGTTGACCGCGCCGAGGATCGTGCCCAGACCGGACACGGCCAGGCCGACCACCCACATGTTCGCCCCGACGCCGGGGGAGTGCTGCGCGGTGCTCAGCGGTGTGTACGCGGTCCAGCCGAAGTCCGCCGCGCCGGCCGGGGTGGCGAACCCGCCCACGACCATGAGCGCGCCCAGGAAGTAGAGCCAGTACGCGAACGCGTTCAGCCGGGGGAACGCCACGTCGGCGGCGCCGATCTGCAGCGGCACCAGGTAGTTGGCGAACCCGAAGAACAGCGGGGTGGCGAACAGCAGCAGCATCACCGTGCCGTGCATGGTGAACATCTGGTTGTACTGCTCGGGGGAGACGACCTGCATCCCCGGCCGGGCCAGCTCCACTCGGATGATCAACGCCAGGATCCCGCCGACGATGAAGTACCCGAACGACGTGATCAGGTAGAGCAGGCCGATCTGCTTGGCGTCGGTGGTCCGCAGCAACCGCCACAGCGCGTTGCCCTTCACCGCCTCCCGTACGGGCCCGGGGTAGCCCCCGAACCGGGCCGGCGCGAGGATCGCGGGCCCTCGGTCTCGTGCCGGTTCCGTGACTACCCGCTTGGGCATGGCATCTCACCCCGTGTGACGACAGACAGGACGGGCGGGCGTACCCGGCCCTCTGCCCATGTAACCAGGCGAGAGCGGAGAATTCGGTCAATTAGCCGGGAGCATGGCCCAGACGACCTTGCCGGCGCCGACCGGAGTGCTGCCCCAGCGCTGGGTCAGCTCGCGGACCAGCATCAGCCCGCGGCCGCCCTCGGCGCGCGGATCGCGGCTGCTCGCGGCGCGGGCGTCGGCCGGGCTGCCGTCCATCACCGCGACCCGCAGGTACGGCCGGCGCAGCGTCAGCGTCACGTGCATCGGGGTGCCGGCGTGCCGCACCACGTTGCCGACCAGCTCGGTGAGCACCAGCGACGCCGGGCCGGCCAGCTCCGGCACGTTCCACCTGCCGCACGCCTCCGTGACCAGCTCCCGGGCCCGCCGGCAGGCGCCGGCGACCGGCTCCAGCCGGGCCCGCAGCCGGGGCGCCGCCTCCGCGCCGGCCAGCGCCGTCGCCTCGGCGCAGTCCCGGCGCACCGGCACCACCCGGCAGGCGGTGGTCTCGTTCAGCCAGGCCGCCGTCTCGGCGCAGGGAGCGGCGAGCACCATCGGCACCGCCGGCCAGTCGGCGGCGCGCCGCGCGGCGGCGGCGAAGACGGACAGGGCCAGCGGCTCGCCGACCTCGATCTCCTCCAGGTCGACCACCAGGGCGTCCGGCTGCGCGGCGAGGCAGTTGTCGAGCACCTCGTGCACCGCGCGCATCGTGCCCAGGTCGAGCGCTCCGGCCAGCCGTACGACAGTGACCGGCGACTCGTCGCGGACCTCGCACCTGATCCGGGTCACCATCGCCGCCTCGTTTCCTTCTCGTCGGGGAGGGCCGCCCGGCCGGGGCGATCGCCGCCTCCCGCAGCCGGAGGACTACGGACGTACCCGGGCCCCGGACCGGTGAAACCGGGCATCGGGGCCGCCGGGGCGCAGGTCAGCGGCGGTCCCCGCGCCGCGCCGCGACCAGCCCCAGCGCCAGCATGGCGGCGCCCAGCAGCAGGTGCAGCCACGAGTCGGCGCGGTTGACCGCGAGCGCGTTCGCCGCGTCGCGTCTGTCGACCGCCAGACCGAAGAGCCACAGCGCCAGGTAGACCGCACCGGCGCCGACCAGGAACGCGCGGGCGCCGGCGACGGTACGGGCCAGCGCCAGCCCGGCCAGGCCGAGCACCAGGTGCACCAGGTTGTGCACCGCCGAGACCTGGAACACACCGAACAGCCGGGCGCCGGAGCCCGGCCCGGCGAAGCGCAGATCCGCGTAGTCGCTGGTGATGCCCGGCACGAAGCCCAGCGCGCCGAGCAGCAGCAGGAGCACGGCGAACCCCGAGGCGATCCGGCGTACCGGCGCCCGCCCGTCGGCCGGGTTGCGCCGTGCCCGGGAGTGCGCCATCGAGTTCGTCACGCCGGCCTCCTCGCCACCGCGGGAAGCGCCGGTTTCCCGCGCCCGGCGGGGGCAAACGCCGGCCCGGCCGCGCGGGGCAGCCGGGCCGGTGCGGCTCAGGCCGGCTGCAGCGGCTTCGTCACGCCCGCCCGGACCCGGTCGTACAGCTCGACGTACTGCTGTGCCATCCGGGCCGGGGTGAACCGCCGGGCCGCCTCCCGCCGGCACTCGGCCGGCTCCAGCCCGGCGGCTGCGAGCACCAGGTCACCCAGCTCACGCTCGTCGTCGGTGAGCAGGCCGGTGCGGCCGTGCTCGATCAGCTCCGGCAGGCAGCCCCGGGCGGTGGCCACCACCGGCGTGCCGAGCGACAGCGACTCGACCACAGCCGTACCGCCCGGCTCCTCCCAACGCAGCGGGAACAGCGACGCCCGCGCCGAGGCGACCAGGTCGTCGCGTTCCCGCCCGGCGACAGTGCCGACCCAGCGCACCCGGTCGCCGTCGACGTTCGGCGCCACCTGGTCGTAGAAGAAACGCACGTCCGGGTTCTGCCGGGCCTCGTCGCCGGCCGCGGCCAGATCCTCCGGCCGGTGGTACGGGCCGACCGGCCCGGCCAGAACCAGCCGGAAGCCGGTCGCCTGCGCCAGCCGGGCGCCCAGGTCCTGCCCCTTGCCCGGGTTGATCCGGCCGAGGATCACCACGTGGTCGCCCTTGGCCACCGGCGCGTGCCGGTCCGCGTCGACCGCGAGCGGGGTGGACAGGTGCACGTGCCCCACCGAGTGCGCGCGCAGCGCCTCCGGAGCGCGCGCCAGCTGCGACGCGGACACGCCGTTGACCCGTACCCGGTCGCCGCCGTCGAGGTTGCCGTACAGCTCCGGGTGCTTGGCCAGGTCCCAGTGCAGCGTGTGCAGCACCGGCGGGGCGTCCGGGCCCATCGCGGCGAGCGTGGCCAGCCCGACCGCCTCCACGTGGTCGTGCACCAGGTCGATGTCGTCGCGGGCGTGCAGCGCCCGCACCACCTCGGACAGGTGCGCCTGGGAGACGCCGCAGACCTGGTTGTACGGCCGCTGCAACGCGTGGAACTGGCCGTCCGGGAAGACCGCGATCCGCTCGTCGACCGGCAGCGTGCTGCTCTCCACCGAGGCGAGCACCACCCGTACGCCCAGGCGGCGCAGCTCCGGCACCAGCGTGGCGATCACGTTCTCGATGCCGCCGTAGCCCGGCGGAGGCACGGACAGCCACGGCCCGGCGTTCATCAGCACGGTGAGCGTCATGCGCTGTCCTCTCTCAGGGTTTCCCCGCTCACGCGGCCGCCACCCGGCGGCGGGGAAGGCGGTGCCGCATCTGCGCCAGCGGCGGGCGTTCCTGCACCGACACGTCGTTGACCACGATCTCGCGGTCCAGGTTGGGCAGCGTCTCCGAGCCGCCCCGGCGGAACTGGGTCAGCAGCGCGGTCGGCGCCACCCCCGGCGCCGCCCACCCGCGTCGTTGCAGCCGCGACCAGGCGGTCAGCATGATCTGCGCGGACATCCGGCCCAGCGCGGCGGTGTCCTGGTGCCGGTGCTTGCGCTCACCCAGGTCGACCTGGGCCAGCGCGTCCAGCCCGACCATCTCCAGCAGGTCGATCAGCATGGCCGTCTCGACGCCGTACCCGGTGACGAACGGCACCCGCTCCAGCACCTCGCGGCGGCCGGCGTACTCGCCCGCGAGCGGTTGCACGAAACCGGCTAGCTCCGGCCAGAACAGGTTCAGCAGCGGCCGGGCCATCAGCTCCGTCACCCGCCCGCCGCCGTCGGGCTCCACACTCGTCGCACCGACCAGCGGCCGGTGGTAGAAGCCCTTCACGAACTCCACGCCCGGATCCGTCAGCAGCGGCCCGAGCAGCCCGGTCACGAAATGCGGCCGGAACTCGCGCAGGTCGGCGTCGACGAACGCGACCACGTCCCCCTCGGCCGCGGCCAGCCCGGCCCAGAGCGCGTCGCCCTTGCCGGTCAGGCGGGGCAGCCCGCGCGTCATCGCGTCCTGGCTGACCACCTCGGCGCCGGCGGCGCGCGCCACCTGCGCGGTCCGGTCGGTGGACCGGGAGTCCACCACGATCAGCTCGTCGACGAGCGGCACACGGTCCATCAGGTGTTCCCGGACGGTCGACACGATCGCGCCGACCGTCGCCTCCTCGTTGCGGGCCGGCAGCACCACGCTGACCCGGCTCGCGCCCTTGGCGCGTACCAGTCGCCGCGCCGGCCAGTCGTCGGCGGTGCTGGTGCGGTACGTGGCCCACGCCTCCACCACAGGTGAGACGGTCGAATCTGATTCCCGCACGGGCACCCCCCATTAGTGGTGGAATCGCGAATCATGGTTTTCCCAATCCCGCATCCGCGCTAACCGGATCTTGCCTAACAACCTGATCACCAGGTGCGTACCGGGCGGTTCCGGGCGGATGAACGTTGCGTTGCGCCCCCCGGCGGCGTTTCGCGCGCGGCCGCCGGGGGGAGTGGTGACCGCAGTCTTCCAGTCGTGGCGAGAGGGTTGGTCGGATGCGTACCTGCCGGGTGGGACTAGTCGGAGCCGGTGGGGTGGCACAACGCCACGCCCGGGTGCTCACGGGCTTCGAGGACGTGGAGCTGCTCGGTGTGACGGACGTCGCGCCGGACGCGGCGGGGGCGCTCGCCGGCACGTACGGCGGCCGGGTGTTCCGCGACGTGGACGAGCTGCTCGCGGCCGGGCCGGACGCGGTGTACGTCTGCGTGCCGCCGTTCGCGCACGGCCCGGTCGAGGAGGTGGTGGTCGCAGCCGGGGTGCCGATGTTCGTGGAGAAGCCGGTGGCGCTGGACCTGGAGACCGCCGAGCGGGTCGCCGCGCTGGTGCAGCAGCAGGGGCTGCTCACCGGCGTCGGGCACCACTGGCGTTACCTGCACGTCGTGGAGGAGGCGCGGCGGCTGCTCGCCGGCCGTCCGGTGCGGATGGTCAACGGTGCCTGGCTGGACAAGGTGCCGCCGGTTGCCTGGTGGGCGCGGCGGGACCGCTCCGGCGGCCCGGTGGTCGAGCAGGCCGCGCACGTGCTGGACCTGGTCCGGCTGCTGGCCGGCGAGGCGGTCGAGGTGACCGCGTACGGCGACGGCAGCCCGCCGCCGGTCGACGGCGCCGACATCGACTCGGTGACCGCCGCCACGCTGCGGTTCGGCTCCGGCGCGGTCGGCACGCTCGCCGCGTCCTGCGTGCTCGGCTGGAAGCACCGGGCCGGCGTGGAGATCCTCGCCGACGGGCTGGCGCTGTGGCTGGCCGAGGACGGCCTGACCGTGCGTGACGCCGACGGCGAGCGGCACGTTCCCGCCGACCCGGACGGCGCGCGGGTGGCAGTCGACCGGGCCTTCGTCGACGCCGTCTGCGGCCTCGGCGACGACGTCCGGGTGCCGTACGCGGAGGCGCTGCGCACCCACCGGCTCGCGCTGGCGGTGGCCGAGTCGGCGCGTACCGGACGGCCGGTGGCGTTGCCGACCGGGCCGGCGTCCCGACTGTCCGCGCCGGTCGCGGACGCGGGGGTGAGCGTCGATGCGTGACCGGGTGGTGGTGGTCGGTGGTCCCGGCCGGGTCGAGCTGGCCGAACTGGACGCGCAGGAGCTGCGCGAGGGCACGTTCCGGGTGGAGACGCTCTACAGCGGCGTGTCCGCCGGCACCGAACTGAGCTTCGTCAAGGGCACCAACCCCTACCTGCACGTCACCTGGGACGCCGCGCTCGGGCTGTTCCGGCCCGGCAGGGCGAGCACGCCGTACCCGGTCACCCGGCT
Organism: Micromonospora sp. CNZ297; assembly: GCF_007827625.1. Taxonomy (NCBI): domain Bacteria; kingdom Bacillati; phylum Actinomycetota; class Actinomycetes; order Micromonosporales; family Micromonosporaceae; genus Micromonospora; species Micromonospora sp. CNZ297. The sequence goes on from NZ_VISU01000017.1 coordinate 165,913, forward strand.
CGGCTACATGCAGGTCGGGCGCGTGGTGGAGAGCCGGACCCCGGCCGTCGCGGTGGGCGAGGTCGGCGCCATGACGTACGGCCACCGCAGCGGCTGGGTCGCCGACCCGCTCACCGAGCGGTTCGTGCCGCTGCCCGACGACCTTGATCCGCTGCTCGGCGTGTACGTCGCGCACATGGGCCCGATCTGCGCCAACGGGCTGCTGCACGCCGCGGCCGACCTGTGCGGCGCCGACGTGCGCACGCTGGGCGACGGCGTACGCGGCCGTCGGGTGGCCGTGGTGGGTGGCGGCGTGGTGGCGCTGCTGACCGCCCTGTTCGCCCGCAGGCACGGTGCCGCCTCGGTGGTCGTGGTCGACCCGACGCCGGCCCGGCGGCAGGTCGCCGAGGCGCTCGGCCTGGACACGCTCGACCCGGACGCTGACGACCCGGCGGTGGTGCTCAAGACGCGGTGGAACCACGCCGCCGGGGACCGGGGCGCCGACGTGGTCTTCCAGTGCCGGGGCCAGGACTGGGCGTTGCAGCTCGCGCTGCGCCTGCTGCGCCCGCAGGGCACCGTGGTCGACCTGGCGTTCTACCAGGGCGGCGCGGACGCGGTCCGGCTCGGTGAGGAGTTCCACCACAACGGGCTGTCGCTGCGCTGCGCGCAGATCGGCCGGGTGCCGCGCGGGCTGGCCCCCACCTGGGACCGGGAGCGGCTGTCGGCGGAGACGGTGGAGCTGCTGCGCCAGTACGGGGACGTGATCCGTAAGCACCTGATCTCCGCAGTGGTCCCGCTGGACGAGGCCCCGGCCCTGCTGACCGACCTGGCCGAGCGCCGCCGCACCGAACTCCAGGTGGTCCTCACCCCCTGACAGTGATGATGTGGGAGCGGGTCACCCGGCCGGTCTGACTCACCCTCTGACTGACCTTGGGTGTCTTCTAGGGGATTCGTCGGCTTGTCCG